>DATINV010000106.1:0-35369 GCA_035473775.1 Chthoniobacterales bacterium | reverse complement strand
CAGGGGTCGTTAGGAAGAATCAAGTGATAAGAACACTACAAATCGCTACATGGTGGATTTTGGGTTGTAGTCAACGAGACAATCTCTGAAAATGTAGGCTCTCGACTCATCGATGCATAAAGGCAGGCGAAAAGAGAAGCGGCTCTCCCTTAAACAAGTAGCGCGGCTCAATGAGCGACGAAACGAGCTCGGCCGCACTTTAAAGGAGGTTCGGCAAAGATTTGACCGCGGCCTACGGCGCAAGGAGTGCATTTTGAACGATGATGCACTGATCGCCCGAGCTAATCGTATCTTCAATCCAGCGATGCGCGGGCCACTGAACGCTGAGAATAGGGTCATACTTGCCGAAGCTTTGGAATGGTCCGTGGAGAAATTGGAAGAGGAGCTCGGCTTAACGAGACTCAGCGCTGAGCTAAAACGAGCGGCTAGATATTCTGTCAAGCGGATTGAAGATCACAACGCTCGGCAGGTGGCGCTTGCTGCCCTCGTGCAGATTGAGACGTATCAAATCGGACGGGGCGTTGATTTGGAGAAAGATAATTTGACGCGCGTTTACAGCGCGGCGTATCGGATGTTCGGACGTATTCGCGAGCTAATGTGCGAATTGCCGGCCCACGAGTTTGGCAAAGACGGGTCGATCGCTGCCATTTATGAGGCACTAAATAGTGTATTGAACACGACGCTGCGACCACATCTCACCGAATGGCCGGAGCGCTATGAAGATTGGCGCAAGAACTTCGGCAAAACTACCAAAGGCAAGAAACTTTCGCCTCAAGAGATGCAACAGATGTTTCCAGAGCGGCCGGCGATCCAGCGTGACCTGAAGGACGTTGCTCGGAGACTCAAAGCAGACGCAAAAAAGCTGAGGTCGCTGATTTTAAAAGCCTAGCTATCTAAGGGCGACCAGTGCTTTCTCTGCTTCCTCGCGCGGATAGTGAACAGACTGGGCTAGGCCGCCTTTTGCCGTGTACTGTGCAACAGTTTGTAAGCACCGCCGATAAGCGGCGCGAGCTTCGTCGGTGCGATTTTGGCCGCGCAAAGCCGCGCCGAACTGCAATTCATACAATGCGCGGAACTGCAAGGGTACGAGATTGGATGGATCGACATCGACCAGCTCGTTAGCGATGGCAATCGATTCGCGGAAACATTTTTCTGCTTCAGTTGGACGTTTTAAATCAAGTAGCGCGACGCCTGCGCAATGAATATCGTACCCAAGCCAATGTTTCATTTCCTTGTTCGTTGGGTCCCCAACGCAGATTTTTCGTCGGATTTCAACAGCTCGCTGAGTCTGTTGTAATGCTTCTTTAGGTTTTCCCAAGCCAAGATAAAGACCGGAAAGATGATTATAATGGTTTGGCAGGTCAGCGAGGCAGCGCTTATCTCCGGGATGTTCCGCGACTAATTTTTCAGTGATGGATAGTGCTTCACGTATATATGGCTCGGCATCACTGTATCTATTCTGCTGGCAGAGTAGCTCCCCGACCATAATGCACGTGCTGGCGAGACCGCGTTGATATTCGACGTTTCGCGGCTCCAAAGCAGCAAGCTGGCGATTGATTTTGAGAGCTTCCCGCCGTTGAACAAGCGATTCGTCCTGGCGACCTGCTTCTCCTAATACTTCACTTAGGACGGCATGGGAAAATTGAAATTGTTCGAGCAGCTTCGCATTCTCAGGGTCTTTCTGGAGCAGTTTCTCGCCTAACGAAATCGCCCGTCGCAAATCTGCTTCTGCCTCCGATTTCTCACCCGTTTTACGAAGCGTCTGGCCAAGCTGATTGAGAGCGGCGATGCAGTTGGCGACAGTCGCCGGAGTCGGCGCAACCGATACAAGTTGCTCAAAAATTTCAACGGCACGACGGAGTTCTTTTTCAGCCTGATTAGTTTCCCCGGTTTGAAGATGAAGAGAAGCAGTTCCGACTAGAGCAGTCGCTAATCCGAAGTGACAGTTTGCGTTGCTAATATCTCTTTGCGTGAGTTGCTCAAAGATTGAAGTGGCAGTGGTTTGTTCTGCCAATGCAACTGTCAGATTATTTTGAATGTGCGCGATTCCAGAGAGCTTAGTGTGAATTCCGGCGAGATCGGTGCGCAAAAGATCTTCCTTCGGCTTCAAGTTTAATAAGCGCTCTCGAATGGCCATGGCCGCTCGGTAATATTCATCCGCGGCTCGGGTATCACCTTTGACAACAAGGTCATCACCGTGCTGTTCCAAAACAAAGCTGCGATGACGCAGTAGCTCGACGTTCTCTTCTTCCGGCGCAATCGTCTCATAATAACGGCGCACTTTTTCATTGGCTGGTTCGAGCAGACTGAGCTTGCCGAGCGATTCCAGTTTGTCGCGAAGATCGAAAATCATGAAATCGACGAGCTTTTCCGCTTCGCTCCGGGCACGAGTGGCGTGTTGCGCTGATCTTTGCGCCTGACCGCGCTCAAGGAAGGCAAATGCGGCGAGCGCCGCAAAAGCGAGGACCAGCACAAGTGCAATGATGAGAGCTCGCCGCAATGTCCGAATGCGTCGAACATGCTCACGTCGCTTCAATTCATCGAAGTTAACGTCGAGCATCGCGGCAATCAGACGCAACTCTTCATCTTCATGCCGTTCCGTGCCTGAGCGGAAATTAGCTGCAAGTGGAAAGTGCCACGGCATCGCTGCATCGACGGTGTCCTGGCGAAGAGCGGGCGGAAAACATTCTGTCTCAGGGACAGATGTTCCCGGATCGCCGGAAAGAATCGCGCACAGTATGCGACGATCATTCTCGGTTCCACACGTTCGGAAGATTTCGATCTCGGCGTTCACCCAGCGCGATTGTGCCGCTGCTGGCGAACAAAGCACGATAAGGAATTGCGAGGCGCAGATTGCCTCTTTCAGCTCCGCACCGATGTCCGAGGACGCCGCAAGCTCGTCGCAATCGCGAAAGATTGGCGACAGCCGACTGGGGGCTGGCCCGGTTGCAGTTTCGCGCCCTACTAAATGTTTTGGAACGCGGTAACTTTCCAACCGGCGATGTACTCTTTCGGCAACGATCCGATCCTGCTGGCTGTAGCAGATGAACGCGCGATACTTTGGCGTCGAAGCGGCTGTCGCTGGCGGCGCTGGGGAAGGCACGCCGTTCTTTTTATTTGCAAAGGACTGTGCCCGTCAAGCCAGCGCGAACGATGATGGGTAGTGTGGTGGTACAGTCTCTCGGTGGTTCGGTGTACTCCGGTCATTCTGGTAACACCCTCAGCGAGTTCCCCTTAACCAAAGGCGCAGCAAGTCCCGCCCTGCTCATCGGTGCTCAATTTCTTCCTGTCATTTATTATGCTTTAGCGGTCAAGTACAGCAAACGGCTTTTAAAGATTGTTCTTGGTGGGATAAAGTGGTTTGATGCAACCTCTTTACGGAAGGCCTTCCGTTGGGTATCATACACCAAGCGCTCAAGCATCCGAACTGCTTCCAAGCCCGCTATGGCCGCCACAAGAACAGTCGAACCAACCCGAAGAATCATGGGTTTCAGCGGTGTGCGCCGGACGACCTCGGCGCATGTGCACGCAGATGCGCCTGTTTATTATTGGGGACCTCCAACAGATAAGGATGTAATCGCGAAGGCAAAAGAGGCGTTTGATGGGTGGGAAGCGCTAATTGGAAACAACGAAAAGGCTTTTGAGCAGTATGTTTACAAGAATCCGGAGTTGCACGAGACGGATCTAATACAGTTTCGCTCACGGATTTTCACAATGCTGTCTCTTGGAGAAGACGTGGCCCTTCAATTTTATCGGTTGGCGACGGCTAATAAAATGGATGCAACCGAATATTTCAAAAAGATCGATCAGCATATGCAAACGTTGATCGCTACGCTCAATGATTGGAACTCACCTCTAGAAACTCAGTCGGATATTCCTGATGATTTCAAACAGGGGATTCGCGACATTGCAGAAGGAAAAGTCGTCGATCTAGAGAAGGCGTTGGCCGAAAAACCCCCTAATGGCGCTAAAGTTCAAAGCGTCTGAGACTTTTTGGAAGCGCTTTTACGCACTGGCTCCGGATCAGAAGGAATCTGTACGTAAAAAGTGGGAGATTTTTAAGGAAAATCCCTTCGACCCACGTTTAGGTACGCACATGATCAACCGTTTTAGTAGCGTCGTTGGCAGTTCTATTTTCTCTGTCGTTATCGAGGCCAATTTACGCGTGCTGTTTTCGAGAGATCGCGATGTGATTTATACGATCACGATTGGGACGCATGATCTATACAAATAGCGTCATCTCTACTTCGACCATCTAGCTCTTGCCGAATTTTTGGCGATTTGTCTGCGTCTGCTTTCAGATAGATTCTCGGCTCTCGCTCTACCGCCTTTTCACGACGAAGTTTACCATCGTCTTCGGAAAAGCCGATCCACCGATTCACAGCCGGCTGGCGATGGCGAGATTGCTCTCCTTGTAATTCCAGCGGTAGCCAAAATTAAAGTCGAGCGGTGGCGGTGCACTTTGCTGATAAAGCTCCGCCAGCTTCGATTGGTAATGTTGTTTAAAAATCTCAATTGGGCCGATGTAATTGCCGAAGACGCGAATGTTCCACTTGCCCTGATTAAAATAAGAGATCGGAATGCCAGCATCGTCTTGAACGATCGTTTTGCTGTGATCCATGATGAAGTTGCGGATGCGGTTGAATCCATTTTCGAACATCAGGTAAGAAGATGCTTTCAGAATGCTGCCGCCGATTCCGAACCGATCGCAAAACTTGAGAAAGCCGGGCGATGAAGAAATCCCGCCGTCAGAAATATCGGTGGTGAAGTAATAAAGCGTTTGTTCCTGGCCGGAATGATTGTCGATGTAATTGATGCGAACGCCGGGCGTGCCGCCGCGGCCCGGGGCGCTCTGCTGAAAATCGCCGCCTCCAGTAAGTGAGCCGTAGGTCACGTCCTTGATCGATTTGCCGGCGCGCGCGAGAAAGACGTAGAGGATCGGAATGGTCCCTTTCAGTTCCTGCGACTGCAAGTCCACCTTCATGTCTTTGGTGATGAAGAAACTAAAACGAAGCGAGGAATGCATCGCTTCCTCGAGGTTGTGCAAAGCGCTGCCCAGGTTTCCAGATCGTAATGGATCAGGCGGCGGCCCGAGTGCTTCCTTTCCACACAAGATGTAAACGTCAGCTTTTGGGAAAAACTGGTCGACGTAAAGAAAATCGGGACCGCTAAACATGTAATACGCGACAGGAATGCGCTCCTGTGCTTCTGGAAAATATTGTGTTTCCCAGGCGTGAAGCTTTGCCAACTGACGCATATTCAGTTTGGCGAAAGCCTTTTCGAAATTGGCGGCGTGTTCTTGCCATGCCGGATCGGTCGTGAGGGGGGCGAGCGCCGAATTCTTTGGAAGCGGCATTCCGGCAAGAAAACGCGCGGTGTCATCGGGTGGCGGCGGTCCGCCGGATGACTGCACGGGCCGCTCGATTTGTGACGGCGCGACGATGGCTGGCGGCGTCGTCGGAGTCGGAGTATCCCGCTGCCACGGCCATTTCATCGCCGTCGCGTTACTGGAAAGCAGCATCAAAATGGACGCCGTCGAGAGAGCGACTTTTGCGACGGGGACTTTCTTCATTGGCGAGGACTGACGCGTTTGCCTGCGCAAAAGTAAAGCAGGAAACCGACCAATGCGGTCACGAGTCCGGCAATAGATTCCGTGGTTTTCGAGCGCAACAGATAAACCATCATCCACAAGGTGATAAGCGCGAAAATCAGCGGTGGCATTGGATATAACCAGACGCGATATGGGCGTGAAATATTCGGACGAGTAGCGCGCAACACGAAAACCCCGACTACGGTCAGAAGTGAACACAGCAGCAGCGCGAATTGAATATAAATGACGACCATTTCGAAGCGCCCGGTCAACAGCAGGACATTCACTATCAGCAGTTGAACAATCACAGCGTTCGCTGGGACGCCAAAGGTATTCTTGCGGCCGAGAAATCGGAGAAGCCAGTGGTCTTCGCCCATCGACATGGTGACTCGCGGACCGATCCAGGTCATCGAGCTGACCGCAGAAATGAGTCCGAGACAGATAATCGCGCCGACGACGCGACCGCCGTTTTCGCCAAAGATGTGTTTACCCGCAATCAATCCAACTTCGAGTTGGCCGCGCATTTCGGATTCGGGTGTTGTGGCTAGAAAAATCGCATTGAGCAAAACGTAAGCGATCGTCACCGCGAGAGTGCCTACAATCAAAGATCGCGGAACAGTGCGTTCAGGTTGCCTTACTTCACTGATGATGTAACTCGACGCGTTCCAGCCGGAATAGGAATACATCACCCATACCAATGAAACAGCGAACGCGCCGCTGAAGATCGACGCTGGGTCGCCGGCGTTAGGAAAAAAACTGATCGGTTGCTTCGGTTGAACAAAGAATCCGGCGCCGATCAGAATGGCGATC
This sequence comes from Chthoniobacterales bacterium, assembly GCA_035473775.1. Taxonomy (GTDB): domain Bacteria; phylum Verrucomicrobiota; class Verrucomicrobiia; order Chthoniobacterales; family UBA10450; genus AV40. The sequence goes on along the minus strand of DATINV010000106.1, from coordinate 28,969 downwards.
AACAATAGTTTAACGATTGTCCAAAGGTTCTGGAATGCGCTACCGCGGCGAAGATTTCCAAAATGGAAGAGAGCGACGATCCAAACCAGGGCAAAGGAAAGTACGACCGGCGAACCGAAATTGAATACGCTGTTGAAATATTTTCCGAAGGCCATGGCGGCGAGTGCGATTGGGGCGGCGAAGCCGACCGTCGCGGAAACAAAGCCGGCCATGAAACCGAGGGCGGGATGGTAAATCTCGGACAGAAAATGATATTCGCCGCCGGATCGGGGCAAAGCGGCGCTTAGCTCACTGTAACAAAGCGCACCGCAAAGAGCAGCGATTCCACCCACAATCCAGAGCATCACGAGCGGAAATCCGGACTGAATATCAATGATTTGAAATCCGAGACTGGTGAAAACCCCGGTGCCAATAATGTTCGCGATCACAATTCCGCAAGCGGTGAGAAACCCGATCGTGACGGGAGGCTTCGGTGACATCTCCACGCTTGCGTCTGCCAACTTGTTCATGTTTCGGTCGACAATTGCATTTGCCCGCGCAGTTGGCGAATTAGTCAAAGGTTGTATTTGTTAGGTAGTTACAGCCGGAGGCCTGGGTGATTTTTAGATCCAGTTGAGACGGTCACTCAGCTCGCGGTGTTTATTGAAAATCCTCCCGGCACGCTTGCCCGCGTGGGTGAAGCGCTGGCCAACGCGACCTCAGTCAAAGAGATTATCGTGACACGGCCTTCGAATGTCGGAAAAGCACGGCAAGCGCCGAGCGCGTGGTAAACGTCAACCTTGCCTCAACGGTCGTCCCGCCCATGCCACTCGCGATGCGCGTCGGCGATTAACGGTGCGAGGCCGAGATAAAACCGGACGACGTAAATCAAGTAACCCGCGAAACCGGCAACCTGGATCGCGATCAGCCAGAGGTGCGCGTTGTGATGGACAAAAATTTCAGGCCACGTTCGAATGCAAAGCGCACAACCGACGTTGAGAATAAAAACGCCGGGCAGAAGTAAGGCGAGATTAAGCCATTGGTCCCGTCGCACGCGCTCATACAGGCGATTGCCGGCTTGGCCGCTACTGTCGCGCTGACGGGCATGGATCAGGCGAAGATCATAAAAAAACAGTATCCAGCCGGAGGCGATGAAAGCGGCGCCGAAAGCGAACCAATTTGCTGCGTTTAAGAGCTGAGCAAACGATATCGCTTCGACGAGCGCGCAGCCGATATAAAGAAAGTTGTGTCCAAATTCTAAAGGCCAGCGAATCAAGGTGATGATGTGCAAAACGGCGCGAGACCAGAAAATGAAAATCACCAGCAGACCGGCCAAAACGTAGGGCCAGTAAATGAATTTCAGTCCTGTGATCACGTCACGTGAGCTTTCGATCAAGACAGTCAACGCGACACCTTGAATGATGCTAACTAGGGTAAGCTCAATCTCCACGATCATGCCGTCGAGTTCGGTTCTGCCTGATGAAGCTTTCACGGGTGATCTTGTGAAGTTGAGTTTGGATCTTGTCGATACGGGGCCAAAATTTCGAGCAACTTCGATGAGTTTGCGGCAAGCGGTTGCAAATCGCGAATAGTGTCGATCGCATCCGGGCTTTGCTGGAGAAAGGAGAGGGCGACCCGCAGTTTTTGTTCGTAATCTATCTTTCTCGGGTCAAGCAGAACAGCGTAGGCAAACTGAGTTGTCGCCATGGCAAAATCTCCGGACTGTCCGGCGGCCAAACCAACGCGGTAATGCAAATCGGCGTCGAACGGGCTTACCGCCAGGGCATCACGGGCCGTCGCGATAGTCTCCCCTTTGCGTTCGCGATTGAGAGCTAGCGCGAGATCATGCGCACGCGGATTTTCGGGCAGCAGTTGCAGAGCATGGCCCGCCTCAGCTATTGCGCTGCTCAGATCGCCGCGCTTGCCCAGGCAGACCGCCAGCTGGAAGTGACAATCGCCATTGTCGGGATTCACCTGAAGACAGTGCTCGCATTCAGAAATCGCTTTTTGAGATTCGCCGGTTTCGTCCAGGACGGCAGCGAGGACGTAGGATGCGCTTCCATTCGCTGGATCGCTCCTTGCCGCTTCGGTTGCCTCAACTAGCGCGCGATCAAGTTGCAATTGTGCGCTTAATCGCAGAGCCCCATAGATGTGTTGTTCGGGCGATCGGCGGATCCAAACTGACGCGTAATTGTTAATTGCCGAGAAAATGAGCGCGACAAACAACGTGAAGCGCAGAACCCGAGAATATCCGACGAAAGCGTTCCAGCCGAGGGTGGCCAACGCGCAGAAGGGCACGAGCGCCACCAAACCATAAAATGCCTTCACCTGCGCGTAGGAAGGAACTTTGAGAGTCATGAAAACAAGCGCGAAAACGACCGCTGCTGCTAATCCAAGCATCAAGAACCATTCCGCCGATCTTTGCCTAACGAATCGCCAAGAGGCGATAACCGCGCCTGCGATCACAAGAAGAGTTGGCAACAGCGCGAGCCAGTAACCTCCGATCATCAAATTGTAATTCCACGGGGTACGGGAAAGAACGCCCGACAAACCGCCTCCGAGACTTTCGCCCCAGAGCGTAGAATAAATTCCGTCGGCGAATCCATTGAAGCCGCTGAACATTGGAGAAATAAGCGCCTGCCCAAAGCGCAAATAATCGACCGCGGTGTGAAAGCCTGGATCCTGCCACAATGGGAATCCCAGAATCGGATCCCAGTTGCCCACAATCGGGGATCCGAAGTGTCGCCAAACTCGAAGATAATGCCAGCCACAAACAATCAACGCAGCGCCAGCGCTGGATCCAAACGTGCGAAGCCAATCCGCAGCGGCTGCGCGTTGTTGCCAAAGCCTGATCGCGAACGCTCCAACCAGTGGTGGAATCAGTAACAAGCCCGTCGCTTTCGTCAGAATCGCCGCACCTAGACAAGCTCCCAGCGAAACTAGCGACCAAACCGAGACGCGTTCGAGGCTCAACGCGCGCAACCCGAGATAAATGGTGGCGCTCGCCAGCGTGGCCACCAGCGTTTCGTTGGTCACATAATGGGAAAGATACAGCTGCATCGGCAGAAAGGCGGCGGTGATCAAGCCAATCAGTTGCCCAATCGCCTGCCGTGGAAACAACAGTCGCACACTTAGGAAAACGAAAATGAAGTTAACGATGCCGAAAAGCATTGTGAGCGCGCGCAGCGCATGAACAGCACCCGCATCGGAGGCGGAAAGGTGAAAGACCGACAGAAGGGCGGCCGACATCGCGTAGTAGAGCGGAGGCTGGAACATTTCGTAGCCCTGATTGGGTAGGGGGAGGGCGCCGCGTTCTTGGATGTACTTAATATATGCGAGGTGATCTTTGGAATCGTAGCCGCTGATGAACGGCAGCAGTTGGGTATTGTTCCAGAACAGGGCGAGCCATAGCGCAGCGCACAGTCCCAAAAGAATGAGTATTTGAACGTGGGAAAGATCGGTATCCGATTTACCGATCCAGCGCTTGATAGCGATTCCCACTACGATCGCAACGACTGCAAACGCCATCCACGGCGGCCAAACTTTCGCAATCGCCTGTAAGACATTCTCACCGCCATAAAGCAGATTGCCGGGACCAGGTTTTCTTGGATCCGCCGCGAATGTGCAGTTGCGCCACGATGATCCGGTAAGCGATGCCTCCCAACCGGCGTTGCTGTCCCAAGTGTATGTATCTGTAACCAGCACAAACCAGAGAGCGGGTGGCGCGTCGTTGTTAAATACTCGCGCTTCGATTGTGTTCTCGCCGCTTCGCAAAAACTTCGAGACGTCGGCGCTTGAAATCCCTTTCCAGTTACGAGGTGGAGATAATTGAACCGGCTCGCCGTTGATTCTGAGCTCAAGCCGTTTCGCAGCCCGCGCTTCCAGCTGGGCACGTTTTGGTTGCGAGTCGAGATTAAACTTCCTGCGAAACGTCGTATCGAGCCAGGCGACGGGATGCGACCGGGCGTCAATCGCCGACGGAAAGACAATCCAATGGTATTGTCCATCGTGTGGCAGGAAATTAATTCCTGGATCGTGCGAACATTTCCATGCGAGCCAGCCGAATGCGACAGCAACTGCGGCGATGATTGCAAAAAGGGTGCGTGCCTGGAGGGACTTGAACCCCCAACCTTCTGATCCGAAGTCAGATGCTCTATCCAGTTGAGCTACAGACACAACGTTGCAAAATCCCAAGCTCCAAATTCCAAATCCCAAAGTCGATCAAATTTGGAGCCTGGGGTTTGGAGTTTCGAAAAGCGGGTGGTCGACGGGACTCGAACCCGCAACAACCAGAACCACAATCTGGGGCTCTACCATTGAGCTACGACCACCATCGCGGATTCAGATTCTAGTTTTTAGACGCCCGATTGCAACCGCCGGGCAGAAGGTCGCCCGCGTGGCACAGTCTCCGCTTCATCTGAAATCGATGCCCCATCGTTTCGTTGCAACCCGTACTCGGTTTGTTATGATTTCCGCTCTTCCCCCCATGAAGAAGGCCGGTCTCATTCTGCTTGCCGCTCTCGCCTTGTGCACCGCTTCGCCGGCTTTGCTGGCCCAGGCTGAGGACCCGAGCGAGACGTTCCTTAAAGCCTACATGACCTCTCAGCAGGGCGAAAAGCTGGAGCACGAGAACCAGTTTAAGGCCGCCCTTGCCAAATACCGTTTTGCCGGCACCCTCCTCGAGCAACTCCACAAGGCCCATCCGGATTGGCAACCGGCCATTGTCGAATATCGAGGCCGCAAAGTCAGCGAAAGTATTCTGCGCGTTCAGGATAAGACCGGAACTCAGGAAAGCCTGGCCGCGTCTCAGCCGGCCACCGGACCCGCAGTTGCCCCGCCCCAAAATCCGCCACCTCAAGTTCCCGTTGCGAAGGAAAAGATTGTAACCGCTTCGCCACCGGCGGCATCCAAACCCGTGCCGGCGAGTACCCCAAACGAAGTTGTGATCGCACAGGCGACCAAGAAGCTGCGTGATCGGGTTGATCAACTTGAGACCGAATTACAGAAGTCCCGCACCGCGATGAGCACGGCCGAGACTGAAAAGCAGTCGCTGAACAGCCGGCTCGACGAAACAAGGTCGAAGCTCGATCACGCCCAGGGTGATATGGAGAAAGCGAAGACGGCCGAGAAGCAGGTTCGGGATCAGTTGGCCCAGGCGCAGGCATCGCTGAAGAAAACCGCGGACGCGGGCTCGAAAGACAATAAAGCACAGGCGGCGCTGAAGTCTGAGATTGCCGAGTTGAAGAAAACGCTTTCTTCGGCGCAACAAGGTCGCACGACCGCCGAAAAGGAACGAGACGACGCGAATTCAAAAGTGGCCGCAGCCGATCAACAACGGGCCGCTTCTGCGAAAGAACGCGATGAGGCAAACGCGCGCGCGTCGGAGGCCGATAGGAAAGTCACGAGCGCAACCAAGGAGCGCGACGACGCTTTGGCGCAATTGAAGGGTTTGAAGGACACCCAGCAACGAGTTGAAGTCCTCGTTGCCGAAAATTCCGATTTGAAACAGAAGCTAGCGGACGCGGAGAAAACCGTTCGCGAGATCGGCGAAGACAAACCGAAGAAGGAAAAAGAATTAGCTGACGTTCGGAAACAAATCACCGATCTCCAAACCCAGTTAGCTAACAGCCAAAAGCAGAACAAGGATTACCAGACAACCGTCGCGCAGCTGCGTGCGCAGCTTGATGATGCGAGCAAGCAACTGGAGCAAGTCAAACTGGTCGGCGCGACGCCCGAAGAAACAGCCAAGTTGACTAAGGAAAACGAAATGTTGCGCAACATCATTGTCCGCGAGCGACAGGAAGAAGCGCGCCGCGACCAGGCGAAGAAGCTGATGCTTGCCGAGTTCGACAAGTTGCAGATCAAATCGGAGACCTTGACCGAGCAGATCCAATTGCTCGCTCAGCCGGTTACGCGGTTGACAACCGATGAGCTCGCGTTGCTTAGACAACCGGTCATTTCGATTTCGGATGACAATCCCGGCGCGGTCAAAGCCAGTTTTACCTTCGCCAAGAATACCGCCAAACCAGCCGTCCCATCCACTGCCGCGTCTTCGCCGGCTGCGGATGAGTCGATGTCAACCGATGTTCCGCCGCAGCCAGCTGAGTACACCATTCCGGCCATCTTCAAGCCCAACGTCCCGCCGGATGTGGTCGACCTGGCCTGGCAGGCCAAACAGAGTTTCGACAAAGGGAAATATCACACCGCCGAAAAAATTTATCAGGAGATTCTGACCAAGACGCCGAACAATCTTTATTCGCTGTCGAATCTCGGCGTTGTTTATTTCCGTACCGGCAAGCTCAAGGCGGCGGAATTGACTTTGAAAAAGGCGGTGACCCTTTCGCCGCACGACGAATTCACCCACACCACGCTCGGCATTGTTTATTATCGCCAGGCGAAATTTGACAGCGCGCTCACCGAATTGACGAAATCACTCGGCATCAACCCGAAAAGCGCGACTGCCCATAACTACCTCGGCATCACCGCAAGCCAGAAAGGTTGGCAGGAGGCCGCGGAAAAAGAATTGGTCGAAGCAATTAGAGAAAATCCCAACTATGCCGATGCGCATTTTAACCTTGCGGTGATTTACGCGACCTCATCTCCGCCGGCGCGGGAACAAGCGAAAGAGCAATATACTCTGGCAACAAGGCTGGGGGCTCAGCCCGATCCGTCGCTCGAGAAGTTGCTGCATTAAGGTTGATCGCGCTCCTGAGGTGCGATGCTAAGTTGCCGCGGTGCAACCTTTTCTCGCCGCGAACTGGCGTTATCTGGCCATGCTCAATTTCGTGGTCGATCCCAAGATCGTCGAGCCGCTTGTTCCATCCGGCACCGAAATTGATTTCGAAAATGGCGAAACATTTTTAAGCGTCGTCGGGTTTCTGTTCCTCGATACCCGCCTGCTTGGATTACCTATTCCGTTGCATCGCGACTTCGAGGAAGTGAATCTCCGATTTTATGTTCGCAGGAAATCGGCCGATACCTGGCGGCGCGGGGTTGTCTTTGTTCGCGAGTTGGTGCCGCGTCGCGCGATCGCTTTGGTCGCGCGCACATTCTACGGCGAAAACTATGTCGCGCTGCCGATGAAACACCAAATCGATCATGCCGATGCAAAGTTGAGCGTCGAATATTCCTGGCGGCGGGGTCGAAAGTGGGAATCGCTCAAAATGACCGCAAGTGACGAAGCCCGCACGATTCCTGCCGGTTCACACGCCGAATTTATCACTGAGCATTACTGGGGCTACACCCGTGTCCGAAGCGGATGCAGCGAATATCGCGTTGAGCATCCGCGCTGGAAAATTTGGAACGCCGAAACCTTTGAATTCAAGGCAGATGTGGCCGCGCTTTACGGCACGCAGTTTGTCGAGCCATTGAGTAGCGCGCCGCGCTCCGCCTTCATCGCGGAAGGTTCATCAATTCAGGTCTTACTTCGCGAGCAACTGGCGTAGCACATACTGCAAAATGCCACCGTGCCGGTAATAATCGATTTCAATCGGTGTATCGATTCGCAATTTGACTGGCACGTAACGCTTTTCGCCTTTGTTGTTTTCGATCTCCATCATCAATCGCTGGCTCGGTTGGATGTCATCGGACAGACCGCCGATCGAAAACCTTTGTGAACCATCAAGGCCGAGCGATTCCGCGGTCACGCCATCGAGAAATTGCAGCGGCAACACCCCCATGCCGACAAGATTTGAGCGGTGAATCCGCTCGAAACTCGCCGCTACAACGGCTTTCACTCCCAGCAATCGGGTGCCCTTCGCGGCCCAGTCTCGCGAGGAACCGGTTCCGTATTCAGTCCCGGCAAGAATGATGAGCGGCGTTTTCTTTTCGGCATACTTCATTGCCGCATCGAAGATCGACATCTCTTGTCCAGCGCCGCCGTTTGAAAAATACTTGGTCACACCGCCTTCGGTCCCCGGTACCATCAGATTTTTAATTCGGACGTTTGCGAATGTGCCGCGCGTCATCACTAGATCATTTCCGCGCCGCGAACCGTAACTATTGAAGTCTTCCGGATTAATTCCGCGCGACACCAGATATTTCCCGGCCGGCGACGAAGGCTTAATCGCGCCTGCAGGCGAAATGTGATCGGTCGTAACCGAGTCGCCGAAAATTCCCAGCGCTCGGGCGTTGGAAATGTTCTCGATTTTTCCAACCTCCATCGAGAAATCCGCGAAGAACGGCGGCTCGTGAATGTAATCGCTCTTCTCATCCCATTGATAGACCTCGCCAGAGCTGGACGGAATATCGTTCCACTTCGGGTTTTGATTCGCGAAGTCGCGATACAGTTTACGGAAAACTTCCGGCGTTAACGCGGTTTGCATCGCGTCTCGAATTTCGGTGAGCGACGGCCAGAGTTCGCGCAGATAAACGTCGCCCCCTTTCCCTTTGCCGAGTGGTTCTTTGCTCAAATCAACGTCGACCCGGCCGGCGAGTGCGAATGCGACCACCAGTGGCGGCGACATGAGAAAATTCGCCTTAATGTTTTGGTGGACGCGCGCTTCAAAGTTGCGGTTGCCTGAAAGCACCGATGCCGCGATCAAATCGAACTCGTTGATCGCTTGTTCGATTTTCGGGTGCAGCGGACCTGAATTTCCGATGCACGTCGTGCAACCATAGCCGACCAGATTGAATCCAAGTTGGTCGAGATATTTTTGGAGACCGGTTTTGTCTAAATAATCGGTGACTACACGCGAGCCCGGCGCGAGCGAGGTTTTCACTGATGGATCGACTCTCAACCCGCGCTCGACCGCTTTCTTTGCCAACAAACCGGCCGCGAGCATCACACTTGGGTTGCTGGTGTTCGTGCAACTGGTGATGGCGGCGATCAATACCGAACCATGACCGATTTCGCTCTGACCGTGATGAAAAGGATCGGCCGTTGCGCTTTCAATTTCTTTGGCGGTATCCGGGGTTGGGCGATTGGTCACCATTTCGGCTTTATTCCGTTCCTCACCAGGATCGATCCCGACATCCGTGGATGGCATGTCGCCGTCGGTTGGCGCGCTGCCATTTAATTGAACCAGATGCTTCGCGTTAAGATCGGCATCCGCTTTTCCGTATCCGCCATCCTTGACCGGCTTCTTCAACAGTGAGCGGAAAGTTTCCCCCAGGACTGGAAGATTGATCCGATCCTGAGGGCGCTTTGGGCCGGCAACGCCCGGCTGCACGTCGCCGAGATTCAATTCCAGATCGACTGAGTAATCGATGTCGCCCTTGTGGGGCATGCCGAACATCTTTTGTGTCCGGTAATAATTTTCGAACGCCGCGCATTGCTCGTCGGTTCGCCCGGTTGCTCTCAAATATGCGACCGATTCCGAATCGATCGGGAAAAATCCCATGGTTGCGCCGTACTCGGGCGACATGTTTCCGATTGTGGCCCGGTCTGGTACGGGCAACGACGCGGCGCCTTCGCCATAAAATTCCACAAATTTTCCGACGACTTTTTGGGCACGCAACATTTCGGTGATGTGAAGCACCAGATCGGTCGCGGTGACGCCTTCGCGCAGCCTGCCCTCGAGGTGTACGCCTACAACTTCCGGCGTTAAGAAATAAACGGGTTGGCCGAGCATTCCTGCCTCCGCTTCAATACCGCCCACGCCCCAGCCAACGACGCCGAGTCCGTTAATCATCGTCGTGTGCGAATCGGTTCCCACCAAAGTATCGGGGAAGAAGACAGTTGATGGTTGATTGTTGATAGTTGATTGCGCCGACAGAACGCCCTTAGCCAGATATTCGAGGTTCACCTGGTGAACGATTCCAATTCCCGGCGGGATCAGTTGAAAGGTTTTGAACGCCTGCTGGCCCCACTTTAGAAATTGATAACGCTCGCGATTGCGTTTGAATTCCATATCGAGATTCAATTGCAGCGCCCGGGCGGATCCGAAGAAGTCAACCTGCACGCTGTGATCGACCACCAGATCGACCGGAACAAGCGGCTCGATGATCTTGGGGTCTCCGCCAACCTGTTTCACCGCGCTCCGCATCGCCGCGAGATCGACCACCAACGGCACGCCGGTGAAATCCTGGAGAACAATCCGCGCGACGACGAACGGAATTTCTTCATTCGCCGGTTTCTTGGCGTTCCATTTTGCCAGCGTCTCGACGTCTTTGCGCCGGACTTTCTTACCGTCGCAGTTCCGCAAAATCGACTCGAGCACGATTCGAATGCTGATTGGAAGTCGTGAAATTTTACCGAGGCCTTGTTCCTCCAACGCCGGCAGCGAAAACAAATATCCTTCTCGGCCGTTACCGGCATCGAATTTCTTCAGGGTTTTGAATTCGTCGTTCACTTTAGCTCGGCAAGTTTCGCTTTTATCTTGTCGAAATTCGGCAATTGCTTCGCGTCGTCGTTGCTCTCGGCGTATTGAATGACGCCATTTTTGTCGATTACGAACGCGGAACGCTTCGGCACGCCACCCATCCCGAGATTGATCTGGGGCAAGAAAGAATCATAAACAACGCCGTAATCTTTCGCGATTTTGTGTTCGTAATCGCTGAGCAGCGTCACTTCGATACTTTCCTTTTTCGCCCAGGCCTCTTGCGCGAATGGATTGTCACCGCTGATCCCGTAAACTACCGCGTTCATCCCGTTGTAACTCGGGAGTTCTTTGGTCGTGCTGCACATTTCTTCGGTGCAGGTCCCGGTAAATGCCATGGGAAAAAACAGCAGCACGGTGTTCTTCTTCCCAAAATTGTCACTGAGTTTGATCTTCTTCGGACCGTCGGCGGTCTTGGTTGAGAGCGTGAAATCTGGCGCTTTGGTTCCAACTGCAAGTGGCATAGTTAAGTCCTCCGGTTGAGTTAATTCGGGGGAAATTCACTATAGGATTCACAGCCCGCTGGTCAAAATATTGCGAAGGAATTTCAGTGGTGCGTAGGATGAGACTTGTTTTGCTGGCACAAAGGTTGCGGCTCTCAAGCGCCAGATGCCTCGCAGAATCAAGATAGGGATCATCGTCGCCGGGATTGCGGTCGTATTGCCGATTGTGGCCATCGTCGGGCTTTTCGTTGGGATATTGCTGTTCAACTCTGATGCGTCGTTAGTCGCTCGTCGGGAAATAAGCCTGCCGAATCACGGCACTCTAATCGTCGACGGAAACAGACGCGGCCGAAGCGAGCACGGTTTTTCCCAGAGCGCCGGGTACCGGCCGCCAGGCGCGGCTGAGATCGAATGGTTTGGGGATGTGTCAGACGGAGTTGAGCCGCAGGTTTATCAGGCCGGACCGCTCGTCGTGGTGATTGATTTTCCGGCAGCCCAACTTTTCATTCGGACGCACGAGAAGAACTGGAAAAGTATGGCTTTGATTTTCCCCAATGATCTAGGGCCGTCGTTCCCGATATCCTTTTATGCGGAAAGGAATGGTCTGACGGTGGAAGAGGTTTCGCGAATCAACGAGCTGGGCGGCAAACGAGAGCAAAAATGGCCGACGACCTACATCCAAAGCTTTGATCCGCAGACCCGTGAATTGAGGTGCGAGTATCACGTCGACAACAAGAGTTCGTGGCCTTTGCGTCTTCGCCTGTCGGAGGACGGGAGCTACCTCGCCCTGGTCGAAATCGGTCGATCATCGCCTTGATGCCGCTGAGATCGGAATGTGCTAGAATAGGATCGATGGCAGATGATCGCTGGTGAGTCCCGCCTTGGCGGGATTCGCTGGAGGAAAGTCCGAACACCATACGGCAGCATGCCGCGTAGAATACGCGGGCAGCGTTCGCGCAAGCGGGCGTTGACGGAAAGTGTCACAGAAAAGACACCGCCCGTTCTTTGAAAGAACAATTGTTCTTTTCTTGAGCAGGCAAGGGTGAAAAGGCGAGGTAAGAGCTCACCGCGTCACGCGCAAGCGGGACGGCACGAAAAACCCCATGCGGTGCAAGACAAAACAGAGGGAGGGCAGCCGGTCCGATTTAATCCTCGGGTATGTCGCTTAGATAAATGATCATCCACGACAGAATTCGGCTTACCGCCATCTAAATATGAAGGGCGTCTTCGGAAACGAGGGCGCCCTTCGCTTTTCATTTTAGAATGTCGTCCAAACACCCGAGCAGATGCGAAACGGTCTCTTCGGTTTCGTCGCCCATGTTGGAAAGACGAAATGTTTTGCCGCGGAGTTTGCCGTAACCGGGATCGATGACCAGGTGATGCTTTTCGCGAAGGCGTCGCGCGAGATCGAGAACGTCGACGCCTTTGTTGTTTGCAACGCAAGTGAGGGTCTTTGATCGAAATCCTTCTTCGGCGAAGAAGTCCAAGCCTCTTCTTTTCACCCAATCATGAACGAGGGCGTTGGTGCAAGCGTGCCGCGCGTAACGGACGTCGAGCCCTTCGTCGAAAATATCATTCAGCTTTGATTGCAACGCGAAGATGTGACCGATGCTCGGCGTGGTCGGCGTCATCCAGCTCTCTTGTTGTCTTTTGAATTCGAGAAAGTCGAAATAGTAGCCGCGATCTTTTTGCTTTTCCGTGCGTGCGAATGCTTTTTCGGAAACGCTGAACAGCGAAAAACCCGGCGGCAACGCGAGCGCTTTTTGGGACCCGGTCAGCATCACGTCGATCCCGAGCGCGTCCATGTCGATCTTCACTCCAGAAAAGGAAGAAACAGTGTCGAGAACCAAAACAATTTCCGGATACTTGGCGAGTGTGCAGCAAATTTCCGGCAACGGATTCATCACGCCGGTTGAGGTTTCGTTATGAATCAATGTGACGGTATCGAACTTTCCCGAGCCGAGCGCCCTATCTAAATCCGCCGGATCGATGTGCTTCCCCCAATCAACCTGCAGCGGCTCGGCGTTCTTGCCGCATCGTCGTGCGACCTCGAGCCACTTGTCCGAGAACGCACCGCACATGCAGCACAGAACGCCACGATCAGCCAAATTGCGGATGGATGCTTCCATCGCGCCCCAGGCCGACGATGTCGAAAGGAAAACAGGCTGCTTCGTTCCAAACAGCGTTTGCAATCGCGGATGAATATCCTGGTAGAGGTTTTTGAAATCTTCGCCGCGATGTCCAATCATTGGGCGCGAAAACGCGGCTATAGTCTTCGGCGAAACTTCAACCGGGCCCGGAGTGAAGAGCTTGTCGTGCGGGATCACGAAGCAAACGTCGAACGTCGAACCCGCCTTCGCAAGGCTACAGCGCGGCAGGCGCCGAACGTCCAACGTTGAAGTCAGAAAAACATCAGGACAATGCTACGAGTCCTTTTTGATAAAACTGATGTCGCCGCTGCGCTCGAGGCGAGCAACTTTAATCTTATTGATATCTTCGGTTGCCGCGTTCAGTCGCAAATCTTCTTCGAGATCGTGCTTGGAAACGAGATGCTTCTTCATCGTTCGCCATTCAACTTTGCCGTCTCTTACCAACTCCACATCGTCGCCCTTGATCAGGTTGCCGAAGGGGTGGGAACGAAAAGCAACAAAGGCAAAGACGCGATGAACCAACATGAGAAAGAAGGCGCAGCCGAGGGTGGTAAGGAAAGCCGCGCTGCCGTTTACGGCGCGGGCGAGAATGGCTCCGATTAAAACCAAGAACAGTGTGTCGAAACCGGTCTTTTCCGAAAGCGATCGGCGATCGCCGACACGAACCATGGCGAGGCCGAGTAAGAAGATAATGAACGCGCGCAGGCAGAGTTGGAGCAGGGTCAGTTCTTTTGGTTGACCATCCGGGCCGATGACTGCCTGCAAAAGATTGGTGAAGGCATCCATACTCCCAGACTTGTATCGCCCGAAAACAAACTGGCGAGTCTAAACGTTTTGCAAAGATGAGTCCGTTAGGCTGGCCAAACGCGTTCTACATATGAACCAAGAGGGAAGCAAATTTATGGCACGAGGAAGTAAGAAAAAGTACACCCGAAAGCAAAAGCGAAAAGCCAGCCATATTGAACGCGGCTACGAAAAGCGTGGCGTGAGCAAAAAGGAAGCGAAGAAACGCGCATGGGCGACCGTTAACAAGTCGGACCGCGGAGGACGGAAAAAAGGCGGGGGCGGTCGCGGGAAGAAGCGCAACAAATCGCCTTCCCGCAAGGGTGGGCGAAAAGGCGGCGGCAAACGCAAGCGGCATTAGAGCCGCAGGGAAGTCGTTTAACCTCATCGGATGTTCAGCTCGAGCGGGGCGAACTTGCGCGCTAAAGATTCGCGTGGCATAAGAGCAAGCTCGCGCCACCACCGAAGCGCGGTCACACGATCGACCTTGCAATGCCAACCGCCCCGTCAACGACCAGCGACGCCTCCGTTGAGGCACAGGTTTTCTGGTTGCGATTTCAGAAAGAAATCGCGGCCGCGCTGATAATTGTCATTTTGGCAATTGTCGGCTATGGCGGCTATCGGCTTTATACGAACCAACGTGATTCGAAGGCGGCCGATCTATTGGGCGGCGCCAAGACCATCGACGAGTATCAAGCTGTCATCGCGCGTTATTCGGGGACGCCGGCCGGCGCGAGCGCGTATTTGCTTCTGGCCGAAAAGCAGCGAGCGGAAAAGAAGTTCACCGAGGCCAACGCCACCTTGCAGGCGTTCGTGGACAAGAACCCTGACCATGAATTCGCTCCGACGGCGCAATTGATAATGGCAGGAAATCTGGAGGCAATGGGAAAGATCGACGAGGCGCTCGCCCTCTATCAACAGGTCGCGGCCAAGTATCCAAATAGTTATAGCGCGCCGCTGGCAATGATTTCCCAGGTTCCGGTGTTGAAGGCGAAAAACCGGACCGAGGACGCGCGCCGGGTCTGCGAGGAAATTCTGACGAAATATCGCATGCCCGGACAGCCAATGGATACAGCTGCTACCCGCGATGATCGGATGGAAACAGTTTGGGCGGCGGAAGCCATGCGCCAGTTGCGTTCGTTGAAGCCGCCGGAGCAGCCGAAACCCGCATCGGCGACCGCGGGTCCGGGTGTTCCGCCAATGATTGCTGCCCCAAGCGCGGCTCCAGTCGCTCCTGCTCCGGCCCCGGCTGGGGCTCCCCACCCTTCGACCGGTGCACCGACGCCAAATAAGCCGAAGTAAAGTTGTGAAGGCGGGCATCGACCCTGCAGGAACTTCGACGTCGCGGCCGACATCCGTTCAACAGGTTCAGGACAAGCGGCCGCTGCGGCTCGCTACAACAATCGAATTATCGCTTCGAGAACTGGAAGCGTTTGCGCGCTCCGGGCTGGCCCGATTTCTTCCGTTCCTTCATCCGCGGATCGCGCCGAAGAAGACCTTCGCTTTTTAAGCCACCGCGAATGTTGGGATCGGTTTGGAGCAAGGCGCGAGCAATTGCCAGCCGTGCCGCTCCGGCCTGCCCAGCCGCGCCGCCGCCGCTGGCGTTAATCGAAACGTCGTAGGTGTTGACCACCTTGGCCGCCTGTAATGGTTGCAGAACCACGTTCTGCAGCGGGACCGTCGGAAAATAATCTTCAAAATTGCGGCCGTTAATGTCGATCTTGCCGCTTCCCGCAGTCATGCGAATGCGTGCGACCGAAGTTTTGCGACGACCCGTAGCGATGAATTCCTGCGTTTGAGCCATAAAACTAAGCGAGCTTGACCGACTGTGGTTGTTGCGCGCTGTGCGGGTGCGCTTCGCCCCGATAAACTTTTAGTTTCCGATAAACCGATCGGCCGAGACGGTTGTGCGGAATCATTCCGCGAACCGCGCGCTCGACCAATAGTTCCGGATGGCGACCGCGCCTGGCCCGGACGTTCTCGGATTTGTGTCCCCCGACATATCCCGAAAAGCTCATGAAACTCTTCTGCTCCTCTTTCTTGCCTGACACCCGGACCTTGTCCGCGTTGATCACAATCACGAAATCCCCGGTGTCCACGTGCGGAGTGAGAATCGCTTTCTCCTTACCGCGCAACAGGTTCGCGGCTTTCACCGCGACGCGGCCAAGGACCTGATCTTTGGCATCGATCAGCCACCACTTGCGATCGACTTCGTTGGCCTTGGCGGAAAAAGTTTTCATCGGCGGTTAGAAAAGGGCACGGAAACTACCGGTCGAGAGGGCGACTGTCAACCGGTGGAATCGCGCGGATTTCGGGCACCAAAGGTGCTTTATGAAAATTATAATGCGCCTCGCAATTCTTTCCGCCCTCACCTCCCTTTCCACCCTCAATTTCGCTCACGCTAAGGATAACTCCAACCCCGCCGAACCCGATCAAATTTCCGCCACCGCCGTCCTTCGCGAACTCAATCTCGCCCGCGAAAATCCCAGGCTTTACGCCAACTTCGCTGCCGAATCCCGCCCATTTCACATGATCGAGCATGGCCGTGCCGTGGACGAAGCTGTCCGGTTCCTTTCTAAAGCGCGTCCGCTTCCGCCATTGACTCTGTCTTCGGGAATGTGCCACGCCGCGGCCGATCATTGCGCCGAGCAGGCCGCAGGCCAGCTTGGTCACGATGGCAATGATCGCAGCAGCCCCGGCGATCGAATCACCCGTTATGGCTCGTGGAGCTCAACTTGGGGCGAAAACATTTCCTACAGTCGAAAGACTGCTCGCGAAGTTGTGGTGGCGCTGATCGTCGACGATGGCGTTCGCTCACGCGGCCATCGGAAGAATATTTTTAATCCGAAATTCAATTACGCCGGCGCGGCATCCGGTCCGCACGCGCGATATCGCACGGTTTGTACGATCGATTTTGCCGGCGGATATGCCGAGAGCGCCGACTCGCTGGTATCCCGCTAACGAATTGTCTTAATCTTCGTCCTGCTCGCCGCCACGGCCGCCGTGCCCGCCTTTCGGCATCTTGTCGAGAACGGGTTGGATCGACGGATCAGCTTTCAGCATTGCCGCGTGCATTGAAGTCATGAATTCTTTGTGGGCCGTTTTCATTTTCTCGTGAGCGGCCTGGACGCCGGGGTCTTGCATCGCCTTTTGCCGGGCGGCCATTAGTTTCTGGCGTTCATCGGGCGAAAGATTCGCCATCCGGCTTTGCCAATGGCCGCGAGGGCCGGCTCCGGCTTCGTTTTGACCTTGTGCCATGAGACCGGAGGAAAGTTGTAGGGCGCCCACCAGTGTCGCCACGATAATCAGTGATTTAATTTTCATATTCTAAAGGGAAGAGCAGCAATCGGGCGAAAAGGTTACAAAAAAGGCAACTAGCCATTTCGGCCACGCGAGCTTAATTCGTTCTCTTCGATGACCAAGACGCCCGAACAAAAAACTGCAATCAGTCCGCGGCGCGACCAGGATTTCCCGGAATGGTACCAGCAAGTAGTGCGGGCGGCGGAGCTGGCGGAGCCGAGCGACGTCCGTGGCTGCATGGTGATACGGCCGTGGGGTTACGGGATTTGGGAGAACATGCAGCGTCAGCTCGATGCGATGTTTCGGGCGACCGGCCATCGCAATGCCTATTTTCCGTTGTTCATTCCGCTAAGTTATTTCGCGAAGGAAGCCGAGCATGTGGAAGGCTTCGCTAAAGAATGCGCTGTCGTCACCCATACCCGGCTGGAAGCGGATGAGGATGGCAGACTGAAACCAGGCAGTCCGCTGAACGAACCGCTGGTGGTTAGGCCGACTTCCGAAACGATTATCGGTGCAAGTTATGCGAAGTGGGTTCAATCGTACCGCGATCTGCCAATTCTTTTAAACCAGTGGGCCAACGTCGTGCGCTGGGAAATGCGACCGCGTCTGTTTTTGCGAACAACTGAGTTTCTCTGGCAGGAAGGGCACACTGTTCACGAAACTGAGGAACAGGGGCGGGCCGAGGCGACGTTGATGCTCGAGGTTTACGCCAAATTCGCGCGCGAACATCTTGCCGTTCCGGTTTTCACCGGGGCCAAATCGGAAAGTGAAAAGTTTCCCGGCGCGGTCGAAACCTTGACGATCGAAGCAATGGTTCAGGACCGGAAAGCGATTCAGGCCGGGACTTCACACTTTCTCGGGCAAAATTTTGCCAAAGCGAGTGGAATCCAATTTCAAAATCGCGAAGGCAAACAGGAATTTGGCTGGACTACAAGCTGGGGAATGACGACCCGCATGGTGGGAACGGTGGTGATGATGCACAGCGATGACGACGGACTTGTTCTGCCTCCGCGAATCGCGCCGACCCAAATCATGATTCTGCCAATCACACCAAAGGAAGACACCCGCGCCAGGGTTTTAGAAACCTGCGATGCACTTGCGCTCCAATTGCGTGGGAAACATTTCGCCGATGAGCTACTCGAAGTGGAAGTGGACAAACGCGATCTGGGCGGCGGCGTGAAAAACTGGGAGTGGATCAAGAAGGGCGTGCCGATCCGCGTTGAGATTGGACCGCGCGATCTGGAAACGAATTCTGTCGCCGTTTCGCGGCGTGATCAGGCGGTGAAGTCGAAGCAATCGATGTCGATGCAGGAATTCGCCGCGACTGCGTCTGAAATGCTGATGTCGATTCAGCAAAATCTTCACGACCGGGCGAAGAAGTTTCAGGAGGAAAACACTCGCGTGATTCAATCGAAGGAAGAATTTTACGATTTTTTCACCGCCAAGAATCCGAACAAGCCCGAGATTCACGGTGGCTTTGCCCTCGCCCATTGGAACGGCTCACGCGAAGTGGAAGAACAAATCAAAAACGATCTAAAAGTTACGATTCGGTTGATTCCGTTTGAGGAGGCCGAGTCCGGGAAATGCATTTTCACCGGCGAACCAAGCGCCCGGCGCGTGGTCTGGGCGAAGTCTTATTGAGCGGACGTATTGACGGGCCCCGCCGCACCACGTTTATTTCCGCTGCTCATGGAATTAAAGCTCTACAGCCGCGAATGGTGTTCGTGGTGCATTGACGCCAAAGAGTATTTGAAAATGCATGGCTACAAGTTCCTCGAGATCGATGTGGGCGAAGACCGGCAGGCTTACGAGGAAATGAAGCAACTTTCGGAGCAGACTTACGTCCCGACATTCGTCGCTGGCGAATACGTGCTAGCTAATTTCGACACCGATCAGTTAGAAAAATTCCTGACTGAGCACCGGATTCAACCTTAATGCTGTTCAAGCTTTTCATCCTCCTCGGAGTGGGGGTTCTTGCGGTGGCGCTCCGCAGTTTTCAAAGTTCTTTTTCTCAAAAAGCGGGCGCGATCGCGATCCTGATCGTTTCGTATCTGCTCGTTTACTTCATCTCGGACAGTCACATTCTTGGCGCTTTGGCGGCGGCAGCCTGGTTTTTCCTGCCCTGGGTAGAGATCCTCACCCGCATTCGCACGTTGCGTTTGCCGAAGGAGAAACAGCTCCGCCCGAAAACGCCGCCATCGAGCGACACGTTCCCGACCCTCAACGAGATCACGCGCGAGATTGAGAATGAAGGTTTCGTCCACATAAACGACGCCGGTTGGGATTGGGAAGATTACCGCCAATTCTTTCGCCTCTTTTACAAAGCGGAAGATCGCGCGCAGGCGACGATCTGCCTGAACGAGCAACATGATCTTTCGTTTTATTATTTGCGGATCTCATCCCGCGCGCGCAGCGGCGTGATTTGGACGACTTGGAATTATCCGCTCTCCTACGGCTTAAAATTGACGCCGCAATTCCGAATCAATCGCGAACGGCCCGACCAATCGTTCTGGCAACTTTACCAAAGCCACCGCGCATTTTTGCGGAAGAACAATATCCATGTCGACGCGATTGAGGCACTGGACGAAGAAAAGATCGAAAAAGAAATGGAGCGCGATTTGCGCGAACAGATCGCGCATAACGTTCATAAAGGCGTGCTCAAACCAACGCCCGAGGGAGATGTGAGATATTCCTGGAGGGGGATGGTTTACCTCTGGTGCCAGTTTTTACTGGATCTTGTTCGGCTATAGCTGCAAACCTGAATTTAACGATTTAACGAGTTGATGATTTTCATTCGCTAAATCACTAAATTGTTAAACCGCTAAATCTCTTCACACTTTCATGATCTCAACCTCTTTGTGCTTGAGATGATCGTCGATTGATTTGACGAAACGGTCGGTCAATTTTTGAACCTCGTCCTCGACATCGCTCATTTCGTCTTCGCTGATTCCGCCGCCAGTCTTTAGTTTCTTCGCCTCATCGAGGGCATGCCGCCGGTTGGTGCGGATGCGGACGCGCGCTTCCTCGGCCATTTTGCTTAACGATTTCGCCAATTCTTTGCGACGCTCTTCCGACAACTCGGGAATCGGCAGGCGAATGATTTTTCCGTCGACCGCCGGTGTGATCCCGATTTTTGACTCTTTCAGCGCGCGCTCGATGTCCTGAACGGTGCCGGCATCGAACGGCTGCAACACCAGCAAACGCGATTCCGGCGTCGTGATCAGCGCGAGTTGCTTGAGTTTCATCGTCGATCCGTAGGCCTGGACATCGAGGTTCTCCACCAGGGCAGGGGACGCTTTGCCGGTCCGCACGCCCGAAAATTCATGCACCAAATAGTCGACGCTTTTTTCCATCGACATCTCAGTCTCCAGAAGAATGTCGTCTCTGCTCATGCGGATAGATTTTTACTTGGTCTCGGTCTCATCGCAAACCAGTGTGCCTACTTTTCTTCCGAGAACCGCGTCGCGCAAAATCCCCGATTTATACATATCGAACACGACGATTGGGATTTTATTATCCATGCAAAGACTGAACGCGGTCGAATCCATCACCTGCAAGCGCTTGGTCAGCGCGTCAGCAAAGCTGATTCGGTCAAAGCGTTTGGCATTCGCGTCTTTGGTCGGGTCGCGATCATAAACGCCGTCGACTTTCGTGGCTTTCAAAATAACGTCGGCGCCGATCTCGCTTGCGCGCAGGGCGGCGGTGGTGTCGGTGGAGAAATACGGGTTGCCGGTGCCGGCTGCGAAAATGACGATGCGCCCGAGTTCGAGATGACGAATCGCTCGACCGAGAATGAACGGCTCGGCCACGTTTTTCATTTCGATCGCTGTTTGCACGCGCGCCTCCGTGCCGAGCTGGGTAAGAGCGCTACGCAAGGCAAGCGCATTGATCACTGTCGCCAGCATTCCCATGTAATCCGCGGTCGTCCGGTCCATTCCGCGATTCGCGGCTGAGGAACCGCGCCAGATGTTGCCGCCACCAATGACGATTGCAATTTGGACGCCGAGTTGGCTGACTCCTTTTATCCGCTCGGCGATCTCGCGCACAATTGCGGGCGAAATATTCTCGCGCGTTTGCGAGCCGCGTTCCTGGAGCGCCTCGCCGCTCAGTTTGAGCACGACACGTTTATAAGCCGGCGCCTCGGTCTTCATCGCAGGGCAAATGAAACGCGAGGATACCGATCTTGAAAAGCACAAACGCGCTTCGGTCGGGCGAAGATCATGCCGCTGTGGGCAATCCGCGAGCAGGGCACACTATCGATGCAGTAACGGGAGCACTCTGTCGACACGACGATTGCCCTTCGTAGCAGACGGCTCCTACCGACTGCGGCCCCGCAAAAAGTCCGCGGCGCTCATGCGGCGCTTTCCTTCAAACTGAACTTCGGTGAGCGATAAGGCACGGTCAGCAGTCGCAATAACAAGCTGCTGATCTCGGCGAAGAATGTCGCCCGGCTTACCGTGAAGGTCGGCGATCGAGGCGGCGAAGATCTTTAGTTTTCGATTGTCGAACTCGGTGAACGCTCCCGGCCACGGATTGTAGGCGCGGATTTTTCGCTCAATCTGTTCTGCATTCTCACCCCAATCGATCCGGCCAGCTTCACGCTCCAGTTTCGGCGCGGAGGTCGCAAGCGTTTTATCTTGTAGAATGCGCGGTGCGTTTCCAGTGGTTAACAATTGCAAAGCTTCGAGCAATGCGCCCGGTGCGATCTCGCCGAGACGATCGTGCAGCGAACCTCCCGTATCTTTCGATAGAACCTCGATCTGGTGTTGCAGCAAGACGTCGCCGGTATCGAGACCTTCATCCATGTACATCACCGTGATTCCAGTTTTGCAATCGCCGGCGGCGATCGTGGCTTGAACCGGCGCGGCGCCACGCCAGCGCGGCAAGAGCGAAGCGTGCAAATTCAAACATGTAATTTTTGGAATCTCCAGGACGACGCGTGGCAGAATCTGCCCGTACGCCATCACCACGATCACGTCTGGGTTAAATGCGCGAATCTGTTCGATCGCGGCGGGGTCTTTGATCTTCGCCGGCTGCAAGATCGGTGTGTTGCTGCCAGCGAGCGCGGACTTAATGGCTGGCGGAGTAATTTTTTGTTCGCGCCCAACCGGTTTGTCGGGCTGCGTCACGACTGCAACGACTTCGTGTTCAGATTGTTGGAGGGCATGCAAGGTCGGCACGCCGATTTCGCCGGTTCCGATGAAAACGATGCGCATTGAATGCCCGTCTGGCTCGGACTGCTTAACGACTTCGCGGTTTAAGCGGAATTCGAACTTGCCTCCTTGGCCGCATTGCCTGCGTAGTCATTTTTTCGCCGGCCGTCACTTCTCGTTGGCCGACTGAAGAACCGCACTTAGTGCAGAGGTAATCGAAAATCTCTTTAGCCGGCAGGACTAGCAGTAATCGCTCGCGGACCGGTGTCGTTGCCCGACACTTTTGGCAGTAAAGAGTCGACGCAGTGAAATTCTCAAACTGCGACTGCGGCTGTCGCGGCTGCTCGGGCTGGTGCGGGTTCGCTCTTGATTCCATTTACGCTCGCCAAAATGTCGAACAACACTTTCGCGGGCGGCTGCATTGCGTCAATCACGCTGATGCATCCTTTCGGATAGTGAGTCAGCACGGGCTTCGACTCTTGTTCGTAAATGTCGAGCCGTTTTTTGATGACTTCTTCGTTCGCATCATCCAGTCGATTGTCCTTCAGCGCGCGCTTTTTTAGGCGCTGGAACAGCGTCTCGCGATTCGGGCAGGCGAGATGAAAAAGTTTTTCCACGTCGATCATGCCCTCCATGATCTTTGCCTGGCTCACGTTCCGCGGAATTCCGTCGAGGACGAGAATATCGATGTCGGGTTTGAACTTGTGCGCATCAACCGCGGCGTTGATTGCTTCCTTCCAAAGCTCGACCGTGATGTCGTCCGGCACGAGCTGGCCTTTGCTCGAATATTCCAGGAACGCTTTTCCGAGCTGCGTGCGGGTATCGATCGACCGAAAAACGTCGCCGCACGGGCAATGAAAGTAGCGCGGAATAGTGCCGAGTGTCTTGCCCTGAGTGCCTTTACCGCTGCCTGGCGCTCCAAACAAAATAAACGTCCGGTATTTCATGACCGCGTTCGGTTATACCGCACTCGCGGCAAATCGGGAAGGGAAGTTATTTCGCGGTTACCGGATCAATATTGACGCGACGGCCGCCGCGATCGAAACGCACGCTGCCATCGACCAACGCGAAAATGGTGTAATCGCGACCGAGGCCGACATTTTTTCCGGGAAGAAATTTCGTGCCGCGCTGGCGAACGATGATGTTGCCGGCGACAACCATCTCGCTGCCGAATCTCTTGACGCCGAGTCGTTTGCTGACGCTGTCCCGGCCATTCTTAACGCTGCCTTGTCCTTTTTTATGAGCCATTTGAGAAGTTTAGTTGTCGAGGGGTTGAACCATTGAGCTAGGACTTTTTGGATTTGGAGGCGCCGGCGATGCTTTTGATTTTCACCCGCGTAAGCTTCCGGCGGTGGCCGACGGTCCGATGGTAACCTTTCCGGCGGCGGTATTTAAATGCGATGACTTTTTTGTCTTTGCGTTGCTCGACGACTTCGGCTGTCACCTTCCCGCCATCGCTGAGCTTTCCGTCGTCGATGTGCATCAACACCTCGAAGGTGGCTGTTTTGCCCGGTTCGACGTCGAGAAGATCGACATCCACGGTGTCGCCTTCCGCGACGCGATATTGCCGGCCACCAGTCTTGATGATTGCGTAAGTCATAAGGTCACTTTCCGGGGAGAAAAAGCCGCGCAAGGTGTCACAGAAGTCGGGGTCTGACAAGAGGAAAACCGTTAAGCCTCAGCTGCCGCTTCGGGGCTTCCTCTTCCTCAGGGAGAGAATTGTGGTGAGGGCCGATTCTATTGGTTTGCGATTAACAGCACGATTTCGCCTTTGGGAGGGTGTACTTTGTAGTGGGCGAGGAGTTCGGCGGCGGCTCCGCGACGGAATTCTTCGAATTTCTTGGTCAACTCGCGCGCCACGCAAATTTGTCGATTAGGTAAGAAGTCGATTGCGGCGTTGAGCGTTTTGGTCAGGCGATAAGGGGATTCGAAGTAGATCGAAGTTTCTTCGCGCTCGGCTGCCGCACGCAGTGCACGTTCACGTTGGCCACTCTTGATCGGCAGAAATCCGCCGAAGAAAAATCTCTCAGCGGAAAATCCCGAACCGACCAGCGCGGTCAGAATCGACGATGGTCCCGGAATAACTGTGAACGACAACTCGCGTTTGATGCATTCACGAATCAGTCGAGCACCGGGATCAGAGATTCCGGGCGTGCCCGCGTCTGTAATCAGCGCAATTTCTTCACCGGCAGCCAATCGTTCGACTAACTGCGCGGTTCGCATTGCTTCATTGTGCTCATGATAACTGATCAGCGGTTTATCGATTTGGTAACGCTTCAACAAAATTCCGGAATGTCGCGTGTCTTCGGCGGCGACGAGATCGACAGCTTTCAAGATATCGAGCGCGCGCTGCGTGATGTCGCCGAGATTTCCGATCGGTGTAGCGACGACGTAAAGCATTACCTAGATAAAATCGGTTTGCGTTAAACTTCAACGAGCACGTTCTTGCGGCGCGATGCGTAATCGGGCTTTCGCGCGAAAAATCATCCGCGTGATCATTGGTTTTCTGCTGATTCTGATCGTTGCGCTGTCGATTCTTTACTTTCGACAGCACTCGCTAGTTTATCACCCGCGGTCATACGACGACAACTACGCCTATGCGTTGCCGGCGGACGGAGAGGAAATCAATTACACGATCGGAGCGGCGAAGTATCGCGCTTATTTCGTTCCCGGCGCCAAACCGGTGCCCAAACGAGTTTGGCTCGCCTTTTGTGGGAACGGCTCGCTGGCGCTCGATTGGACGTCGATTCTCCGGGATTATCCATGGAACGGCGACGCGTTCCTCTTAGTTGATTATCCGGGCTACGGGAAAAACGGCGGCTACGCAACGATTGCGAGCACGCGTGCCTCCGTCGATGCCGCCCTAAAGGCTTTGAGCGAGAAGCTCCATACTGATGAGGACCATCTCAACCTTTGCACGATCGGTCATTCGTTAGGCTCAGCCGTTGCGCTCGACTTCTCGGCCCGACACAACGTCGAGCGCATCGTGTTGATCGCTCCATTTACCACGTTGCGCGAGGAAGCGGCGACCATCTTCGGCGGCTGGGTCTCGCGATTGCTGATGGAGAGCTACGACAATCGCGCGAATTTGACGGAAACAAGGAAGGTTAACCCGAATGCGCACGTCGCGATTTTTCATGGCACTAGCGATGAAGTGATTCCGGTTCGAATGGGTCGCGAGCTTGCGCACGAGTTTCCGTTCGTCGAATTTTTCCCAGTCGAGAACGCGGATCACGTCAGCGTGCTTAATCACGGACATGACAAAATCATCGACTGGATGCAACGTTAGGTAGACTTGGAACGATCCAAGCTATGGAACGGAGAGAGTGAAGCCGAAACCCGAGATAGAGGGCGGGCGATTTCCACGGACGGACTATTTCTTTCAGTCCGGCTTCGGCGGGTGGGGTGGCAACTGGTCGAATGACGATGGGCAATTTCGCCGGCACAATCTTGGCCGCGAATACTTGATCGAATCAGCGCGCGAATATGCGAAAGAGATGGCAGTTTTCGCAATCATCCTGGTCACGGCAGCCTGGCCGGTGATCTACATGATCGTGACGATCGTGCAGTTGTATCGCAAAAACTGACGTTTCGTCAGTGGCGCGGGGGCCACAGAAATTCGTCGCGGTATTGGGGAGTTGTTTCGGGCGCGAATCCGTGACGGGTGATGTTTTCGGTAACGACGCGCGGCACGGTAAATTGCAAAAGATAATCCGTGCCGCCGGCTTTTGTTCCGCCACCACTCATTTTGAATCCGCCAAATGGATGGCGACCTACAACCGCGCCGGTGCATGAGCGATTGATATAAACATTGCCGGCGCAAATTTCCGCCTTCGCTCGTTCGATATTGGCGGGACTGCGGGAGAAAAATCCAGCAGTCAGCGCGAAGTCCGTGCTATTGGCAACGTCGAAGGCTTCCTCGAGGTCCCGCACCTTGATCACGCTAAGCACGGGGCCGAAAATTTCCTCGCACGCGATCTTCGCCTTAGGACTGACGTTGGTGAAAATGGTCGGCGGAATGAAGAAGCCTTTTGCCGGAACATCCGCGCGTTGGAAAGCGAGACGTGCTTCTTGTTTGCCGCTCTCAATGTAGCCGAGAATGTTTTTATGTGCCTTGCCGTCGATCACTGGGCCGACGGTGACACTCGGATCTTCCGGATTTCCGACGGATAAACTGGCCGCGGCGTTGAGCAGTCGCTCGATCGCGCGCGGATAAATGTCTTCGAGAATAATTAGGCGCGAACAGGCCGAACATTTTTGACCCTGGTAACCGAAGGCAGAGTAAATCGTGTCAATTATCGCTTCATCGAGGTCCGCGTCGGAATCGATGATGACAGCGTTCTTGCCGCCCATTTCGCAAATCACGCGTTTGAGCTCGCGCTGACCCTCCTTGGTCTTACCCGCGCTCTCCCAAATTCGTAACCCAACTTCGCGAGAGCCTGTGAAGGCGATGAGATCGATATCCTTGTGATCGACCAAATGTTGCCCGATGACGGAGCCTTTTCCGGGCAGATAATTTAGAACGCCGCGCGGAACTCCGGCTTCTTCGAAAATTTCCATCAACATCGCGCCGATCACGGCAGATTGCTCAGCTGGTTTAATAATGACGGTGTTACCGGTCACGAGCGCGGCTGTGGCCATGCCGGTGAGGATCGCCATTGGAAAATTCCAGGGCGCGATCACGAACGCGACGCCACGTGGCCAATAATGCTGGTAACTTTCCTCGCCGAGCACGTGCTGAGTCAGCCGCGGCCGCCCGATTGAACGCATCTGTTGCGCGTAAAACAGGCAGAAATCCATCGCTTCGCGGATATCGCCGTCCGCTTCGGCCCAGGCTTTGCCGACTTCAAAGACTTCGAGTGCCGAAAGTTCGTAGCGGCGGCGCTGCATAATATCGGCGGCGCGCTCGAGTAATCGGCAACGGGTCTCGAGCGAAGTGCGGCTCCACTTGTCGAACGCGGTGCGCGCAACTTCGACCGCGCGCTCCGCTTCCGGAATTCCCGCTTCGGCGACGTGGCCAACGACGTTATCGGGATCGCTCGGATTAATCGAAGCGATCGTTTTGTCGGTCCAAATCTTCTCGCCGTTGATGATTATGGGATATTTTTGGCCGAGCTGAGTGCGCACGTGTTCGATCGCAGCGCGCATCCGTTCCTGATTTTGTTCGTAAGCGAAATTCACAAGCGGCGCGTTTTCATAACTATCACCGGGAGGCGTATCGCGCGAAACGCTGTCACGAGCTATTTCGATCCGGCGCGAGCCATTCGGACCTTGCGTCACAAGGTCTGCCGGATCGCGCAACAGGTCGGACTCGGAAGCATTGTCGGAAAATTTGGCGCGGAGAAATCCTTCGTTTGAAGTGTTTTCGAGCAGGCGGCGGACAAGATACGACATCCCGGGCAAAAGCTCGCCGACGGGACAGTATTCCCGGACTCGATAACCCATTTCAACCAGCGCGCTCTTGATCGGACCGGCCATGCCGTAGAGCAACTGGAATTCGAAACGGCTTCGATCGATTCCGAGTTGGTCCGCCACCGCCTGCGCGTGCGCGATGCTGCGAACGTTGTGCGAGCCGAATGCCGCCGTCACAACCGATTCGTTTTCGAGCAAGATTCGCGTGAGCAGTTCGAAATTGCGATCGCTCTCCGGTTTTTGCAGGAACACTGGACAAGGCCAGCCGTTCTGACGCGATTTTATTTTCTCGAAGTCCCAGTAGGCGCCTTTGACCAGTCGAACGGCAAATCGCGTCCCGCGCTGGCGGCCCCAATCGAGCAAATCCCACAAATCGTCTTCGGCTTCCGCCAAATAGGCCTGGATCACAATTCCGACATGCGGCCAATCCCGGAATTCAGATTCGCTGAAGAGCATCTTGAACAACTCCAGCGTCGCGTTTTTGTGGGTGAAGCTTTCCATGTCGAAATTCACGAAAGCGCCCAGTTCCCGCGCGCGCCGCAAGATGGGCCGTAACTTTGGCGCGAGATGCGCGATCGCATCCGCCGGAGCTGCCGGGTTCATCTGCGAATAAAGGGCCGAAATTTTTACCGAAAGATTAACGACCGGGAACAACTCCGAATTCTTGCCGAGCGGATCGCTCCAACCCTGTGTTCGGCGGCAGAGATGTTCGAGCAGTTCGAGACAGCGCGTGGTGTATTCGGCGGCCTCTTTTTCACTTACCACCGCTTCGCCCAACAGATCGACCGTGAATCCAATTCCTTTAGCGCGTCGTTTGCGCAGCGTTTTCAATACGTCTTGGGGGTTTTTCCCTGCGATGAACTGCCGCGCCATCCCCGAAACGTTCCAGCGCAATAATTGGCCGCTGATCCAGGGCATGATCCACGCCGCACGGACTCCGGTCCGGATCAACGGTGCGTAACCGTTGCGCATATCCGCGAAATATTCGTCGAGATGCTGAACGATCTCCGGGCCGCGACGAAGGGACGCCAGAACATCGACAAAGCGAAAGAGTTGCACTTTGAAATGCTCGTCGCGCATCGAGAGCGCCATCATCCGTTGGTAGAATCCGGCTTTGCTGAAAAGCGATTCGGGATGCTCGTCGACCAGCTCGAAAATGCGTTCGCCGCGGCGTTGGATTTCAGTCTGGAGCGCGCCCATCACTAAAAGTTAATCGCGCGCTTATCGGAGGTAAAGGCGAGGAATTTCCCGGGGGCCAAAAAAATTGGCCCTGAGATACGGTCACTTTAGCGATGAATTCCGAATGTTGGGATTAAAGCCGCCTCATGCGGCTCAGATTCAGGGAGCAGTTAGAGTGATTTGTCTGGCGGGCCCTGCAGGCCCTGGGGCTCGGGCCCGTCAGGCAATCTTCCCTTGCCGGATTGCCATTT
>DATINV010000105.1:0-3895 GCA_035473775.1 Chthoniobacterales bacterium | reverse complement strand
AGAATTTCGTCCTGGACGCCGTCGGTGAAGAATTCGGTCTCCTGATTGGCGCTTAAGTTTTCGAACGGCAACACCGCGATGCTTTTTTCCGGAACCGGCACAGCCACGTCGGTTGGAGTTGAAGACGACGATTTCGATACCAGCCGAGAAGAAAAAAACCAAAATCCAATCCCAGTTGCTGCCAGTGAGATCAAAAGTGCGAACGCCGCAAATCGAAAACTGTTCCAGATCTGCGGATGATCGGTGGCAGCCGGGTTTCGAATGGAGCCATTAGAGGTGAGCTTTTCCGGCGGCTGCGGATTCCCGACCTCGTCGTTATAAAGATTAACCAGCGAAATCACTTCGCCGTGCTTCACCTGGCATTCGCCGAGATCGTGCAGATACGGTTGCCAGTGGCGATATTGGATCAAATCCTCGGCGACGCGCTTGGACAACAGAATGTGTCCCGCGTCACCGCAATCCATCACTCGCTGCGCAATGTTGATGCCGGCGCCGGCGACCGTTGAGCGGTCGTTCAAGTCGGTGATACCGCTGACCGGCCCGCTGTGAACACCCATTCGAATTTTTAACTGGGGATGGCGCCGCAACACTTTGCTCGCCTGCAATGCGCAGCGAACCGGCGCGTCGGGCGTACTCGTGAAGGCCAGCGCCATTCCGTCACCGGTGGGGAGGCAAGTCAGCTCTTGAGCTTCCTCGGCCACTCGAAAAGCGTCCGTCCTTCGACAAATCTCGTTCAATTCGCGGACCGATTCGTGTTGCTCGTTGATCAATAATTTTGAGTAGCCGACGATGTCCACAAACAGGACATGGGCAATTTCCAACTGAAGATCTGGCTCGAGCTCGGTGTCCATGAAACTAAGGCGATATCCCGCTGGGTGAGACGTCGCTCAGTTGAAACGAAGCTTCTCCCGCGCCAAATCCACCGACTTTTCCTGTTATATATAATGATAGGGGACGGAGGACTGAGGACAGAGGTCAGATTCCACAGGTCACAAGTCAGATTAAAGCTGGCCGCTGACTTTAGACCGCTGACCGCTGACCTGTGATCTCTCGCCGCGTTCTAGCGCGGCGCTAGCGCGGCGACTAATTTTTCGAAACGGGGATTCCCGCGCAACGGGTCCCAAACCTGGTCCAGCTTCAATGAACCATATTCCGGCGCGTAAGGATTATGCACTCCCTGTTCGAGAGCATCTAAAGCGCGATTAATCTCGCCGGCTTGCGCGTAGATCTCAATAAGACGGGTCTGTAATTGAAAACCGTTGAGCGCGTCCTTTGAAACCGGGAGCAATGTGACCGCCCGCTGCCCTTCCTCGAGTGCCTCGCTTGTGCGGCCCATCGCTGCGTCAATTTGGCCGAGGACGACGAGCGCTTTGGCGTCATCCGGGAATTCGCGCACCGCTTCGGCAGCTCGTTCGCGAGCGATCTGAAATTTCGTTTCCGCTTTTGCTTTCTGACCAAGTGCGCGAGCGACGATCGCTTGTTTCCATTCCCGCGGGGTGAAGAACCCGTTGTCATCGGACTCGTTTCCGCCGCCCGTCTCGAGTAATTGGTCGGCGCGCTCGTAATTACGTTCCTTCAACGCCAAATCGATACGAGCCGTAATGACGTCCTTTGGATCGGCGTCGGCAGACTTGGTGGCATCACTTTCGACAACGCCTCTCCAGCGGCGCAGATCCGCTTTCCAAAGAAAATCCATGTCGGCGCGCAGAAGACCCACATTAAAGTCGAGCGGTTTCCAGCTCAGGGTCCGATCAAGGGTTTTGATTGCGTCCGGATAACGCAACAGCACGCCATAGGTCCCCGCCAACTCAGCAACAACGCTGATATTGCACGGATCCAGGGTGAGCAATTGTTCCATGCGGTGAGTTGCTGCCGTCCAATTGTTCTGACGGCGCTCAATCAATGAGATAAAGAACAGCACGCGGGTGTCATTGGGAAGGCTGCGTCGCGCGATGGAAAGCTCTGCCAAAGCCGAGGCATATTCGCGCGCGCCCCAATAATGAAGGACGGCCCGAGTGAGGTGGACGTCAGGGCTATCCGGCTGCAAACGTTCCGCCCGAGCCAGTGCTTGCTTCGCCAAAGCGAGGTGATCGACCGATCGATCAGCATTTATCCAATTCAAATAGAGATGGTTTTGGGCGAGCAAACAGATCGCCGCCAAGAAGTCGGGGTCATGGGCGATGGCATCGGTCAGAAGCCGGATTTGATGTTTGGCTTCTTCCGCTCCGCCGCTTCCAATCGAGCTGGCTCGATTTCGGCCACTCTGGGTCGCTTGCAAATAGAGGTCGTAGGCGGCGACGTTTTCGGTTGGCTTGGTATTTAGAGCTGCTTCTTCTTTTGTCGAAAGCTTGGCCTGAAGCTGATCGGCGATGGTCCGGGCAATCTCGCTTTGGATCGCGAATACATCGGCGAGATCGCGATCGTAAGTTTGAGCCCACAAATGCGCATCCGTCCGAGCGTCGATTAATTGCGCGTTTACGCGGATCCGATTATTCGCGCGTTGAACGCTGCCTTCCACGACATGAGCGACTCCGAGTTGGCGTCCAATCTCGCGCAGATTACGGGCACGAGGTACTTTGTATTGAAGGACACTCGTTCGACTGATGACTTTGAGATCCGCGACCTTGGCGAGATCGGAAAGAATCTCGTCTTGAACGCCATCCGTGAAAAACGAGGTCTCTTGATTGTCGCTCAGGTTTTCGAACGGCAGGACAGCGATGCTTTTTTCCGGAATAGGAGCGGCAGCATCAGCGGCCGGAGTTGAAGGCGATGATTTCGATGTCGGCCTGGTCGACAAGATCCAAAACCCAACACCCATTGCTGCGATCAAAACCAAAGCTGTGATCCCCACCCATCGAACGGCGCTCCACCGAGAATTGGTATTGAGCGGATGGCGAGCACGCCCGTTGGAAGCGAGTTTTTGCGGCAGCTCTGGGTTGCCGACTTCCTCGTTATAAAGATTAACCAGCGAAATCACTTCGCCGTGTTTCACCTGGCATTCGCCGAGATCGTGCAAATACGGTTGCCAGTGGCGATATTGGATCAAATCCTCGGCGACGCGTTTCGACAACAGAATGTGTCCCGAGTCACCGCAATCCATCACTCGCTGCGCAATGTTGATGCCGGCGCCGGCGATCGTTGAGCGGTCATTCAAATCCGTGATGCCGCTGACCGGGCCGCTATGGACACCCATTCGAATTTTTAGCTGGGGATGGCGCCGCAATACTTTGCTCGCCTGCAATGCGCAACGAACCGGCGCGTCGGGCGTGCTGGTAAATGCAAGCGCCATTCCGTCGCCGGTGGGGAGGCAAATCAGCTTTTGAGCTTCCTCGGCAACTCGAAAAGCGTCCGTGTTTCGAAAAACCTCGTTCAATTCTCGGACCGATTCGCGTTGCTCATTAATCAGCAATTTCGAGTAGCCGACAATGTCCACGAAAAGAACATGGGCGATTTCCAGCTGAATATCGGGTTCTAGCTCGGTGTCCATGGAGTAACGCGACATCCCGTCAGGGGAAGCCGATGGTTCAGACGAAGCTTCTCCCGCGCCAAATCGGCCGACTTTCCCTATATATAATAAGAGGAGGGGGGAGCCGGGGGCGGGGAGAAAGTAGGAATTAAGAATTAAAATTAAGAAGTGGGAGATAGAAGAACGACGTCGGAGGCAGCCGGACGCAAACCCGGACTTTTCTTAATTCTTCCTTCTTAATTCTTACTTTGCTTACCCGCCTGGGAACCAGGCGTGTTGCTGCCAGAAGTTTTGGAGGGAAACGTTGTTACCGTTGAAAATGTTACGCTCGGCTTTGCGCATATTTGCCACGCCGATCGGAAATGCGTTGCGCGGACGCAGACCGCATTTGCCATCGCCGGTGTATTGCCAGAGGTGCCATTGTCCCCA
>DATINV010000104.1:0-5750 GCA_035473775.1 Chthoniobacterales bacterium | reverse complement strand
GTGTTAGTGCCTCCCCCGGCGGTCGTGCCGTTGAAATTTGGAATAATGTCTGCCCGAACGCCGGCAACGGCCGCGACCAGGGCGATCAATGTAATACTAGAAATTTTCTTCATCCCTTTTACCTCTGATTTATAACTCTGGTAGGAATTCGTATTCCAGCGACAAAGCGGCCGTAAGTCAAGCCTATTCGGACGTAAAAACCGCACTTTTCCCCTCCTCACGCCTCCTACGGATTGACCCGGCAGGCCTGGGCCAGCTCCTGGTTGCTTTGGCAGGCAACCGCGAAAAATCTGTCCCCGGCACAAGCGGCAAAACGCGCATCCAACTGCGGCTGATCGGCTTCCCGCGCCTCCTGCAAAACCTTCACGGCCTGGGCCGTATCGCCTTGCTGGATGGCAATGGCGGCCTCGGTCATCTGCCAATCAATGGAGAGTGGCCCCAGTTTCCGTTTTTGTTCCAGATCATTCCGGACTGGGTCGACATCGCCGGCTTCAAGTGCGGCCATTCGCGCCTTGAAACGGCAAATCGTCTGCTGCGATTCATCCCCACGGCGCGCGGCCTGTTCGTAATGTGCAATTGCGTCCTTCGGCCGATGTTCTTTGCGAAGCGTCTCCGCCAATGAGTAATAATAATCCGGGTTGAACGGCGCGGTGTTCATCGCGGCTTCGAAAAACCGTTCCGCCGCCGGAAAATCGTTGCGGCTGCTCGCAATCATTCCCCGATAGTAATTGGCAGCGTCGACATTTTCGCCGAAGCCGATCGCGCTTTCGAACAAATGGTCGGCCGAATCGAAGTCCGAATGATCGTAATAAAGTTTTCCGGCGTGAAACAGAATTCCGCCCAGCGCCGTATTCTTGTATTTCGCGGCGATGAGCCGCTTGGCCGCGTCGCTCCAGCGCCCGGCCTGTTCGTCCATCACGGCGTGTTCGATCAGTTCATCCGCGGACGCTCCGGCAAAATCGCCGGTCGCCTTGGCCGCAATCTTAGCCTCGTTCCGGGTCGCGATCAGATATCGCAAGTATTCGAATTTCTTGCCGACATAAAAGGTGGCGGCCAACAGAATCAACGCGCCTGCGATCAGTGCCAGTTTCTGCACTTCCAACACCTTTTTAAGTCTTCCTCCGCGAACTCGGCGCTGAGCACGTTGCTCCGGCGGATGTGAAGATTCCGGTGGAGGCGAAGGCGTCGGAGGAGGCGCACTCTTCGGTTTCGCCGCCGGAGTTGGTGGCGCAGTCTGTTGCTCGGAAGCCGGCGGCTGGTTTGCTGATTTGGAACCTCCCAGGAAACGCCGTTGTTCCGGGGTTAATCGCAGTCGCTCGTGTGAATCAGAGTCGGGCATCAGTGACTTTCTTCATTATCGTCGGCGATTCCGCGCTTTGTCGTCAAATAAACTGCGAAACTACCGAGCCAATGTCCGCCTTCATAATGTTCCCCGGTGACGGCGGAAAGTCCGGCCTGCCGATGCGCGTCCGCCGCTGCTTGCAGTGCCACTCGCCGCGGATCGTCCTCTGGCAGCACGGACAGAATTCCTTCCAGCATCCAGGCCCGGCTCAAATTCAATCCATCCAGATGCGCGAGCTTTGGATCGCTCGGATCGGGTGAGACGGCGATCTTCAACCAATCTGCGTTCTCACTTCCTTCGCGGCCGACTGGAATTTGCGGCATGAACGCCCTCAACCAATTCGCGAACTCCTTTTGCGGCAGTACCCGCCGCATCGCGTCGGCTTCGCCGAGGCAAGGCGAAAGAAAATCTTCACCGGAGGGTTCGTAACTGAGCGGGCAATTTTTGTCCGCCAGGAAAAACTTCTTGGCCGAATCGCGGACGAGCTTCGCAAACGAGTCGTTCTTGGCGCTGCGGGCATAATCGAACATCAAACCGAGTCCGAACGCGGTTTGGTCGTGCTCGCCGATTCGCACCGGGTTCGAAAGTTTCGGCAACCACTTCGTTAGCCGCTCGACCGCGACGTCTTCCAACGGTTTCAAGTTTACCAGCCACTCCTTTGCATCAGGGTCCTCCCACTCGCGCAATTCGGCGCAGAGCTGGAGAAGCCACGACAATCCGTAGGGCCGCTCAAAGCTCGAACGGCCCTCTCCCTTAATATAAGCCGCCTCCTGCTTCAGATTTTCCGCGGTCAAACTTTGCTTCAGCGCAGCCCGGGCCTCCTTCGCAAACGAAGCGTCCGGAAACGTGCGGAGCAGACGGACCAGCAGCCAATGTCCGTGCACCGATGAATGCCAGTCGTAACAACCGCAAAACGCTGGAGTCAGTTTTCGCGGCGGCGCCACATCCGCGTCACTATTAAGGACGTGCGCGATCTTGTTCGGGTATTCTTTGTGGACGCAGGCGAGCGCGAGCTTGGCAAACCGCTCCGCTGCCTTGGCATCGAATGCTGATACTTCTTCGGTGGCGGCAGACGTCCCCGCCGCGCCGGAGCTCTGCGAAGGCGGGTCACCTGCAAAGCTAACTGCCGGAATCAGCAGCAAACAGAACAGGGTCTTTTTCATCCGAGTTCGGGGTTCGACGTTCGAAGTTGAGGGTTGGGCGTTTTCTGGTAAATCACAAGTCCCTTATGCGAACCGTTAACTTGCTCACTCTTCTAGCATTGATGACAGCTTTTCAAATCACCACCGTGTCCGCCGCCGATTCAACCAATAACCCGTTGCTCAAACAGAGCACCCTCCCGTTTCACTATCCACAGTTCGATAAAATCAAGAACGAGGATTTCAAGTCAGCCATGGAAGCTGGCATGCGCGAGCAACTGAAGGAGATCGACCCGATCGCCAACAGCTCGGCCAAGCCGACGTTCGACAACACCATCGTAGCCCTCGAGAAAACGGGGCGCCTGCTCGACCGCACCGACCGCATTTTCTCGAATCTCAACTCCTGCAACACCAACCCCGAAATGCAGAAAATCGACAAAGAAATGGCCCCCAAACTTTCCGCGCATCACGACACGATTCATCTCAACAGCAAATTGTTCGCCCGCGTTCAGCAGCTTTACGACAATCGTGACAAGCTTGGTCTCGATCCCGAGTCGGCTTATTTGCTAGAGCGCTACTACAAAGATTTTGTCCGGGCCGGGGCCAAACTGTCAGACGCGGACAAGGAGAAGCTGAAGAAGATCAACGGCGAGCTGGCGACTTTGCAGACCGATTTTGAGCAGAACGTTCTTAAGGAAAAGAACGCCTCCTCGGTTGTAGTGGACAACAAGAACGACCTCGCCGGCCTGACCGACAGCCAAATGGCCACTGTCGTGAACGCTGCTAAGGCCGAACACAAAGACGGCAAGTTCGTGATCCAAATGCAAAACACGACTGGCCAGCCACTGCTCGCCTCGTTGCAAAACCGTCCGCTACGCCAGCGAATCATGGATACGTCACTCGCGCGCAACAGTCACGGCGGCGAATTCGATACCCAGAAGATTGTTCTGCGCACCGCCCAACTCCGCGCCGACAAAGCAAAATTGCTCGGTTATCAAAACTGGGCCGCGTATCAGGTTGAAGAACAAACCGCGAAAACGGTTTCGACCGTGAACAAAATTCTCGGTGATCTTGCGCCGCCGGCGGTGTCCAACGCGAAAGCGGAAGCGGCCGAGCAACAGAAGATTGTCGACCAGGAAAATGGCGGATTCCAAATCGGCGCGGCCGATTGGGATTTTTATTCGGAGAAAGTCCGCAAAGCGAAGTACGATTTCGATGAATCGCAGCTCCGTCCCTATTATGAGCTGAATCATGTGCTCCTCGACGGCGTCTTCTACGCCGCCAACAAGGAATACGGCCTTACGTTTAAGGAACGGCACGATCTGCCGGTGTATCAACCCGACGTGCGCGTGTTCGATGTGTTCGATCGCGACGGCAAACAGCTCGCGATTTTTATCGGCGATTATTATGCGCGGCCATCGAAACGGGGCGGCGCCTGGATGAATTCCTACGTAACGCAAAACAAACTGCTTGGCACCCAACCCGTGGTCGCTAATCACCTCAACATTCCAAAGCCGTCGGCGGGCCAGCCGACCCTGCTCACTCACGACGAAGTCCGGACTGCGTTCCACGAATTCGGTCACGCGCTGCACGGAATGTTTTCCAACGTGAAATATCCGCGCTTCGCAGCGACGGCCGTGCCGCGCGACTTCGTCGAGTATCCATCGCAGGTGAACGAAATGTGGGCCAACTGGCCTGAAGTTTTGAAGAACTACGCGAAACACTATCAGACCGGGGAGCCGATTCCTCAGGCGTTGCTCGATAAAGTCGAGGCCGCCGATAAATTCAACCAGGGTTACAAGACAACTGAATACCTCGCCGCTTCCTTGCTCGATCAGGCGTGGCACCAGCTCGATCCGTCCCAAATTCCAACCGACGCGGTCGCGTTCGAGAAGCAAGCGCTCCAAAAAGCCGGCGTCGATTATCCGCCAGTGCCGCCGCGTTATCGCAGCTTTTATTTCTCTCACGCCTTCGCCGGCGGTTATTCGGCCGGATATTATTCCTACATCTGGAGCGAAGTGCTCGACGCCGACACCGTTGAATATTTTAAAGAACACGGCGGCTTGACCCGCGAGAACGGCGATCTCTTCCGCGAAAAACTTCTGTCTCGCGGCGGATCAGCCGACGCGTTGGGCCTGTTTAAAAATTTTACAGGTCGCGATCCCTACATCGAACCGTTGTTGAAACGTCGTGGCCTCGATCGCGCTCCCGGCGCGGATGATAACGCGAAGCCCGCTACCTCGCCTCCGGCGAGCTAGCGCAGAGATCCCAGATCACAGATCAGCAGTGAGGTCTGACTCTGACATGTGAGACGTGACATCTGACACAGCGGGTTGCTCATCGACATTCGCGCGTTACTTTTTCCGCGCATGAAATTCCTGGTCCGTATCCTCTTCGTCCTCACGCTATTTCCGCTTTGCGCTTTCGCCAGCAACAGCGTCGTAAATTTGTCGCACTACGACCTGATGCGCCCCGATTTCGTGGCGATGAAAAGCGAAGGTGTGGTCGGAGTCATTCACGAAGCGAGTTTCCCGCGATTCGAAAGGGATTGGCGCTACGCCGAGCGGCAGCTGCAAGCAATGCGGGCCGGCTTGTTGTGGGGCGCATATCATTTTGCCGACGGCACCGATCCTATTCGTCAGGCCGATCATTTTTTGGCGGTCGTTGCCTCATCCCATCCGCAGGTGAGCGGTCCAGTCCAGGAAGAAAAAAATCGGCCGGGGGTTTTGCTCGTACTCGATTTTGAAAGCAATCATTATCGCGGCGGGAACATGAGCGTCGGGCAAGCGGTCGCGTTTGCCCAGCGAATCAAGGAGCGCACTGGCGTTTACCCTGGAATTTACGGCAGCGAAAATCGCCTGCGGCAAATGTTTTCCAGTGTGGGCGGCGGGCAACGCGCAGTGCTTTCCAATTGCTGGCTCTGGGTTGCCAATTATCACGCGCAACCGCGAGGTATCGCCCCCTGGGGACAATGGCACCTCTGGCAATACACCGGCGACGGCAAATGCGGTCTGCGTCCGCGCAACGCATTTCCGGTCGGCGTGGCAAATATGCGCAAAGCCGAGCGCAACATTTTCAACGGCAACAACGTTTCCCTTCAGAACTTCTGGCAGGAACACGCCTGGTATCCGAGCGGCTAGGGGAAGTTGAGGCGTTGAGTTGTTGAGAGGTTTCCGCTTTCCGCTCCTCCTGCTCCCTGCTCCCTGCTCCCTGCTCCCTGCTCCCCGCTCCCCGCTCCCCGCTCGGAACAGTTGAGAGTTGAGAGTTGA
>DATINV010000103.1:0-3713 GCA_035473775.1 Chthoniobacterales bacterium | reverse complement strand
GTGTTGACCTGGGGGCGCGACCTTGAAGACACCGGACGTCACGCCACCGGTAAAAGCCAATTCCGTCGCGTGATCGGAGGCGCCAATATTCAGGACCTCGACCTCGGCACCAGCGAGGGATCGCCGCAGACGGCCGGCGGTTTCGGGATTTGCCTCGATGGCGATAAATTTCGAGTCAGGAAACAAATAGCGGTAACGCGAGAGAACGGAGCTGTACAATCCTACGTTGGCGCCGATATCGATGAAAACGTCGCCGGGTTGGAGGAGAAGCGCCAGATTAAGCAGCGAAGTGGCCTCGTCACGAAAAATGATGTTACGCTCCCCGCTCCGCGCGGCACGCCAAAGTCCAATCTCGTCACGGGTGTTGATGTGCAGTGGCGCGCCGAAAATTTGAATATCCACCTCGCGCGACGGCACGAGCAAACGAGTGAGCACTATCCGAAGCTTCGGATAACGGAACATCAGCACCCAAAACCAATGGCCCAGGACTTTCTTCCCGGGAAAGCTCATGAAGTGGCCGCGCGCGGTTTGAGTATACGACAGGGGTTGCCGGCAACGGTCGCATTATCAGGAACATCCTTGGTCACTACCGAACACGCGCCGACAACGGCGCGGGCTCCGACCGAGACACCGGGCAGAACAAATGCGCGTGCGCCAATGAATGCGTCTTCGCCGATCGTAATCTTGGCAGTCGTTAGCGGCATCGCGGCGACACCAAAATCGTGGGTGGCGCTGCATAAGTACGCCTCCTGGGCCACGGTCGCGCGCGCGCCGATTTCAATCTCGCCTAACGAATAAGCATTGGCACGATCGCCAAGGCAGGCCCGGTCATGCAGAGTCAGGTTCCAAGGGATCTCGATTCGAGCGCGTTGATGGACAAACGGCGTGCCGTCGATTTTGGCATCGAATACGCGAAGCCAGAAAAGCCGCCACTCATTCAATGGTTTTGGCGTCCAACTGCAAAACAGGAACCAGCAAAATTGCCAAAGCACCCGGAGAAAACGCTGACTCGCCGTCCAGGGCGAATCGTAAGGCGACCGTTGTTCGGGATTAACGACTTCTGTTTGGGACGTCGGCATCTTGAATTAGCGAACTAAAATCGGCAATGAACAGATCGGCAACCCGCGACGGAGAATATTCTGCCGATTTGAGATGACCGGCCTCGGCCACGCGGGCAAGCAACGCTTCATCGCTAACGACCGATTCCATTTTTGCGCGAAGAGATTCAGCCGGGCTGCTCGATCGATGATCAAAGACAAAGCCGGTCTCGCCGCCCTGAATGAAATCGCCGAAGCAATCGAGTTTGGAGACCAAGACTGCGCAACCTTGGGTCATCGCTTCCAGCGGTGCGAGACCAAATGATTCTCCGCGCTCGGCCAACGAGGGATAAACAAACAGCCGCGCTGACCGGAGAATTTTCTCGAGTGCCGCCGGATCAAAAATCGACCCGGCAAGAGTTATTCGCTCGTCGCTCTTAGCTATAGAGCGTTTGAGGCGAAATAAATACTCTGTTCCGCCGCCGCCAAATCTGCTTTCCGCCGGGCCCACGATCATCATTTTCCAGTCTGTAAAAGCAGCGCGCGTTCCGCGAATAAAGGCATCCACCAAAAGGTGAACGCCTTTTTCAGGATGAATCCGACCGACGTAAAGAATGACTTTTTGCCGATTCGAGATTGACGGAGGCGTGCCCGCTGCCGGTTCCGGCACGGGATAAGGAATGACAGATATTTTTCCTGAAAATTGGGGCGCTTCGGCGGCGATAGCGCGCGCAATGGCGCTCGAGGGAGCCTGAAGTCGCGCGGCCCGGCGATAAAAACGCACCTGCCCTTTCGGATAGCGTCCAACGTGGACATAAACTCTTCCGAGCGTGCGATCGCGCACGAGCAGCGGCAGCCAAAACGTATTCGTGACCAAAATGTCAGCGGGCGGCAAGAATCGCCTCACTCGAATTGAGTAAAGAAGGTCGAGAAACTTAAGCCAAATGAGCGACCGCGGCGCATTGAATCCAGGCACGCGGAGATGTCGAATTCCGTCCGCGATTTCCTCTCGCGGTTGATCCGGCATTTTACGCGAAACCATGACTACATCGTGACCGCGCTGTCTGAACTGCTGCGCGAGTCCGTACCATACTTTTTCCACCGCGCCGCCCATGGTCGGCGGAACCGGCAAAAATGCTCCGAGGACAATCGTGATTTTCATTAGGCGGGCGCCGGTTCATTCAAAACGCACAGCAGCGAATCAACTGCCTTGTTGATTTCGAAACGTTGCTCGAAGCAACGTCGCGCGTTCGCGCGCATGCCGTCTCGCACATTTGGCGGAGCACTAATCCAACGGTTCAAAAGACGGAGTGTTCCCGAAAAATCATCGGATTCAGTGTAGCCCGCGGCATCCTGATCCACTTCGCGCCAGATATTGACCTGATTTGAAATCAATACCGGTAATCCTGCGGCGATGGCTTCAACCACGGCCATGCCAAAATTTTCCTGATGCGATGGAAGCACAAAAGCGTCAGCGACCGCGAACGCAGTCTGTTTCGTCTCACCCTCCAACATCCCGGTAAAAATAACGCGTGATGAAAGTTTCAAGTGATCAGCGCGCCGCTGCAGCTCTGCTTGCCAGCCGATTTGGTCCGGGCCCGCCAAAACAAGACATACGGAGTTGTCTGCCACCTGCCCGAACGCGTCGATGAGCATATCGCAGCCTTTCTTCGGGTGAAGTCGACCAAGGAAAAGAAAAGCGCGTTTGTCACGTAATTGTGGAAACCGCTGCAAAAAATCTTCACGCGACGCCGGCGAGGGAGGTGTTGGAGAAGGCACCCCGAGTGGCGAAACCTTTTCATTGGCGCGATAAAGCCAGAACGATTTGCGCGCGAGCAAACGCTCTTCTTCTGACGTAAAAATGACCGCGGTAGCATCACGCAGCACCCGATAATCCGCCCACGGCCAGTAAAGCCATTTCTTGAGGTGCTTGATCGGAAATGTTTTCTTGAACCACGGGTCGAGCATTCCGTGAGGAAAAACAAAATATGGAGCTGGAGATCCGGCGTACTGCTTCCAGGCAGCGAAGCTCAGGTATTGCCAAAGCCCGTTCACGATGACGCGATCGTAATCCTTTCCGTGCTCTTTCAACCACGGCAACAGTTTCGGCGAATACCGATAACTCGTTAGGCCCGTCCCAAGTGCATGAATCGTCAAACCTGTCCCGGTAAGCCACGGCGCACTCGGATCATCCAGGACAACGATATCGACCTTATGACCGCGCGCGGCCATTCCTCGGCTCAAGTCGAGCACCGCCGACGCGACACCGCCACCGCTCGGATCGAGCGTGTGTACTAGTTGGAGAATTTTCAACGCGCTAAAAACCAACTCTCGAAACTCATTCTGAGCAAAGCGACGGACGACCGGATCTCTTTCACAGCTGCGCTCCGAGGTTGCGATAGATATCGATGTATTGCGAGATCATCCGGCTGGTTGAAAAGCGCTCGGCGTTGCGAAAACTCTTTTCGCTCCAGACCGCGCGTTCAGCTCTGTCGCTCAAGCGCATCAAATCCGTTTCGAACCCAACTTCATCGTCGACATCGTGAAAAAGAGCCGCATCGCCGGCTACTTCCGGCAATGGCCCGGCATTGCTGCAGACGACCGGACAACCACAAGCCTGCGCTTCAATTACCGGCCAGCCGAACCCTTCGAAGCGGGAGGGATACAAAAGAGAGA
>DATINV010000102.1:0-8690 GCA_035473775.1 Chthoniobacterales bacterium | reverse complement strand
GGTAAGAAATTATTATCAAAAACGCAAAAAATGGAATGGGTTATTGATCTTGAAAGAATTAACCGTGTAGAGTTAGAATTAGCATATAGAAATTTAGAAAGATTAGTTGATGATAATATTGACAGATTAAACAAGATATTTTATGAGAATACTAAAACAATACTTTTTTACTACTTCACCTTCCACGCCGAAAATATTCTGTAATTCTCGATCGTAACTTTCCGCCCACAGATGATCATCGGTCGCGGCTTTGATCAATTGGACGTTGATATGCACCGCATTGCCGGCTTTTTGCACACTGCCTTCGAGCAGATTTGCGACTCCCAGCTGCTGTCCAACTTCGCGTAAGTTGTCAGGAGCGCTCTTGTACTTCTGCGTTGACGTTCGAGAAATTACTTTTAGCGCGGCGATCTTCGAGAGCCTCGTCAAGATTTCGTCCTGGATGCCTTCGGCGAAATAGGCGTTCTCCTTGTCGCTGCTGAGGTTCTCGAAAGGCAGCACGGCAACCGATTTCTCAGGAATAACCCGGTTTGGTTCAGTTGTCTTGTTCTCGTTAGGTGGGACTGAGGTTTTGTTATCCGGCGCGTACGCCGCGGCAAAGCGCCAAAGTAATCCACCACCTACAGCCAGCACCAGCCCGATGATGAGTAGTTCAGTGCCGGTAACTTGCTGCGCGCCACGTTCGCCGTGATACCAGGCGAGGACCAGGGCGACAAAGAAACCGACAACTAACGCTAGCGTTATCCCGCGCCGTACACTTTCCGGCCAGCCAAATTGTTGCCCGACTATGTCTATACCTTGTAACAACGCGAAAGCCGCCGCGACATAGGCGATCGCCCATTGCACCAGCTTGCGCTGCTTCAGGCGCTGGAAGAACTCGTTCATTTCGCCGGTTCCTGGCAAAGCTTTTCGAACCGTGGATCGCTGCGCAGATTATCCCAATCGGGATCGAGTCGGAGCAGGGCGGGAGTGAGTGGTGGCCCGAACAAACCGCCTTCATAGGATGTTTCCAGCAGATGCGACAAGATGGCGAGAGCGCCATCCTTATCGCCAAAGTGCGCCAATATTCGCGCCTTTGTTTCTTGATAGAAAGGCTGCGCGCGCGCGTCGTTGGCATTGAGCGCGATAGCCTTATCGATCGCTTGCACCGCGGCGCTGCGCTTCCGTAATCCAGCGAGAGCGGAGGCAAGGATACTCAGAGACCGCGTGCTCTGAGGCTGTTCTCGCAGATTGGCTTCCGCCGCATTGCGGACGGTTACATAAGTCGCTCGCGCCGCCGCTGAG
Source organism: Chthoniobacterales bacterium (assembly GCA_035473775.1). Taxonomy (GTDB): domain Bacteria; phylum Verrucomicrobiota; class Verrucomicrobiia; order Chthoniobacterales; family UBA10450; genus AV40. The sequence goes on along the minus strand of DATINV010000102.1, from coordinate 7,406 downwards.
TCGCCGGACAATTCCTGAAGCTCTCCGAAGATTTGAGCGTCGCGCGTCCATTCTTTGAGCGCGTCGGTGCGGCGCGCCAGAGGCTCGAACAGCTTGAGGGCCAGGGCCGGCTTGCGCACCAGCTTCGCCTGATACCAGACCGCGCCGACAGCGTCATAATCGATCCGGTCCGGCGTTAACTTATCCACGATGGGCTGCGCTTGATCGAGCTGCGCGTTGGCTTGAAAGATCTGAGCTTTGATAGCCAATAAATTCAAATCGGTAGGCCAAATCTGAAGCGCTTCGTTCACAATCCCCTGAGCGCCGGCCCAATCCCGCACATCGCACCGCGTGTAGGCGGCAAACTTGCGCACCAGAAGATATTGCGGGTTTAAGACAATAACCTGATCGAAGGCATCGACCGCCTTCTGCCATTCCCCGAGCCGTTGGTAAGTGAAGGCGAGCAACTGGATGACGTCGGCATTGTTAGGCCAAATAAGATGCAACTGCTGCAACACGTCGCGCACGTGTTGGTCGTCGCGAAGAACAAAGTAACCAAAGGTGGCGCGAGCCAGCTGGACCTCGGGTAGTTCAGGCTGCAACTCCTCCGCTTTGGCCAGGCTTTGCTCGGCAGCGGCGCGGCCCGCCGGCGTTCCGTTCATGTAGTAGAACCCAACCGAACGGGCGCTGGCCAGGCCGGCCCAGGCGACAGCAAACTTCGGATCGAGGCGAACGGCTTCTTCATACGATTGAATTCCCGCGCGAACAGCATCTTCATTACCTTCATTCATCAGGGCTTTACCGCGCAGGTAGGCTTCGTAAGCCGCCGGATTGTTGGTCGGCTTCTGGGCGAGGCTCTGTTCTTCTGCGCCACTCAACTGCGCCTTGAGCGCGCTGGCGATGTTTTGCGCGATCTCCTTCTCCACCCCAAAGATATCGTCGAGCTTACGATCGTAGCTTTCAGCCCAGAGATGTTCGTCAGTCGCGGCTTTGATTAATTGCACATTCACGTGCACTGCATTGCCGGCTTTTTGGACGCTGCCTTCGAGAAGATTGGCAACGCCCAGTTGCTGTCCGACCTCGCGCAAGTTATCCGGCGCGCTTTTGTATTTTTGGGTGGAAGTACGAGAAATAACTTTCAGCGCCGCGATCTTGGACAATCGGGTGAGGATTTCGTCCTGGATTCCTTCGGCGAAGTAGGCGTTAGCTTTGTCATCGCTCAGATTATCGAATGGCAGGACGGCAATTGATTTCTCTGTGATCGGGTGGGCGCGGGCCCACATTTCGTCCTGTTGAGGCGTTACAGAATATTTTGCGCTACATCGACCGAGCAAAAACAAAGCGATGGAGATCGCGGCGCCGATAACGACGACATAGATCCATACTCGTCCCCGCGAGTGGCGATTCAAGGCATCCGCCACCATCGTGCGATCGATTCCTTTTGGGCTCGACTCGAACGCCCACGCGATGACAAGCGCGATCGGAAATCCGATCGCGACCAGTGCTATCACCAGACGCACGACCCAGTTCGGAATTTCGAGGAACGGAAAAACTTGCGTGGCGATTTGGACCACCAACCAACCAACAACCGCATAGGCTACTGCCACCTTGTAAACGTTGCGCCGTTTCAGCTCGGCGAAGAACGGCCGTCCCTCGCTCACTTTGTCGGTTCCTGGCAAAGCTTTTCGAAACGCGGATCACCGCGGAGATTGTCCCAATCGGGATCGATGCGAAGTAACTCCGTAGTTAAAACCGGCGGGCCGTAGGAGGTGGTGAGCAGGTGTTGCACGGCCGCGATCGCGTCGTCTTTATCGCCGAAATGCGCCTCAATTCGGGCCAGGGTTTCTTCGCGCTGCGGGCCGGTGAAGCCGTTTTTCGAAGCTGGAGTGAGGGCGACGGCCTTTCGTGCCAGGTCGAAAGCCTTGTCCTTGTGACCGAGCCACATTTCAACCCAGGCGAGACTGGCAATAAGGTCCGAGTTCTCCGGCTGAACACTCAAGGCAGTCTCCAGGGCGACACGCGCCTGCTCATAACTATGATCTGCCGCAGCGGTGTCACCAGCGTGTCGTTGTAGGTCAGCCAGGTTACTCTGAAAGCCACCGAGCGAATTGCCTAACAGGGTCGGTTTCCTCAATTGCGCTTTCAACATTGCCATTGCCGGCTCGTACTTGCGCAGGAAAATCGCGTTGTTAGTCAAGGTATTAAAATACCACTGCTCGCCCTCGGCCGGGGCCGTGATTCCGTCTAACAATGTCTGAGCTTGGGCGAAGTCGCCGCTCATTTGATGGGTCGAAGCCAGGATTCCGACAACGGTGGAGTTTTGCGGGCTTAGATTACGGGCGCGCTCGAGATGATTTCTCGCGAAAGTAAGGTCGCGCAGACCTGCGTCGGTCAGAGAAGCGTCCGCAAGCAGGAAGACATTTTGCGGATCGAGATCAATGGCCGCTTTATAATACTGCTGACTCTTGGTCCAGTCGCCTTCCTGGCGCGCTAACGACCCAAGAAGTTCGACGGCAAACGAATTATTGGGGAAATTCTGGTGAACCGCTTCGTATCGGCTTTTTGCCGTCGAGGTGTCGTGCTGAAAAAAGTTGTGACTCATCCCGTCCGCCAGTTGCGTTTCAGGCAGAGTGGGGGCCAGCTTCAATGCGTTTTGCACAGCCAGCAGCCCCGCGTCCCGACGCTGCGGTGTGTGGTCGAAGTTGATGTAAGCCAAACCGTCTTCCCTAACTAAATGCGCCCAGGCGAGGCCAAACTGCGGGTCCAGCCGCGCTGCCTCTTCGAACGCGGCGATTGACTTGACTACGTTGGCTGCGAATGCGTCGACTCGCCCGGCGAAGGCCAGACCGCGTAAGTAGGCATCATAAGCCTGAGGATTGGAAGTTGGTTTGGTGCTCAACGATTCCTTTTCACTTCCGGTCAGTTTTGCGTTCAACTGATCGGCAATCGCTCCCGCGACCTCGCCTTCTACGCCAAAGATGTTTTGTAACTCGCGATCGTAGCTTTCAGCCCACATGTGTTCATCGGTGGCCGCTTTGATCAACTGCACGTTGATATGCACCGCATTGCCAGCTTTTTGCACGCTCCCTTCCAGCAAGTTTGCTACGCCGAGTTGCTGACCGACTTCACGCAAGTTATCCGGCGCGCTTTTGTATTTTTGAGTGGAGGTGCGCGAAATAACTTTCAGGGCAGCGATTTTTGACAACCGCGTCAGGATCTCATCTTGAATTCCTTCAGCGAAGTAAGCATTCGCTTTGTCATCACTCAGATTATCGAACGGAAGGACGGCGATCGATTTTTCTGGAATCGCCACCCCTGCAGCCGCCTCGGTCCGAGGCGGGCTGGCTCCCTGTCGAGATGTTGGAGTTGAGTGATTACCTCGATTACTCCACCACCAGCCGGCTACCCCCATGAGCAAAAGGGCGGCCGCTACTCCCGCCCCGGTCCAAATCCACGTTGAATGCGCCGAAATAACGCTGGTTTCTTCCTTCTTCCTTCCTCCTTCTGCCTTTGATTGCCGCTCCCATGGCAGCACGATCCGAAAGAGTTCCATCGGAACGGAAATGTTTTTCAACTCCGTCGGGGCGAGTTTTTCAAAACGCGTTTCAACCGCATTGCGAATCTGCCGTTCCACATCCATTGAAACGCAAATCCCGCCCGCGCCGGCGAGCGGTTCGATTCGCGAAGCGATGTTGACTCCGTCGCCATAAACATCGCCGCCGCGATGGACCACGTCGCCAATGTGTATGCCGATCTTAAGTTCAATCTGTCGATCTGCCGGAGCATCGGCGTTGCGCTTGGCCAGCGCGCGCTGAATCTCGATCGCACACTGCGCAGCTTCCAACGCGCTGTTGAACTCGACCAGGAAAGCATCGCCAATTGTCTTGATCTCGCTGCCATGAAAACGCGGAAAGATTTCCCGCAGCAGTTTGCGATGTTCCTCCAACAACTCCAGCGCAAGCTTGTCGTCGCGCTGCGACAATGCGCTGTAGCCGACCATGTCGGTAAACATGATCGCCGCCAGTTTGCGTATTTCCTCTTCGCTCACTTGTTAGGCTCCTCGCAGAGTTTCTGGAAACGCGGATCTTTTCGCAGCGGATCCCAGACTGGATCGATGCGCATTCTCGCCCGGGTTTGACTGGATGGTACTTCAAGAAGGTGGGGGACGGCGGCAATGGCCGAATCGAGATCACCCGAGTCGGCCTCGATAATGGCGAGGAACTCTTCAGCAAATGGCAAGGATTCCGCGTCGTCCTTGTAGTCGGCCACGACACGTTTGGCCTGTTCCAGCGCCTTTGCGTTTTCGCCCAGACCCGCGTAAGCCAAAGCGAGAAAGGACGGCAGAAATCGTCCATCGACCGGGACAACCGCCTGCGGGGTCGGTTTCATTGAGGCAACAGCGCGGGCGAAAGTGGCGCGTGCATCGTCTTTCCGTCCGGCCAATTCCTGGCAGAGGCCGAGGTATGTGATGGTTCGAGGGTCATCGGTGAAATCGCGATTCGCGCTGGATTGGATGAAAGTGATCGCCCCCTCGAACCTGCGCTCGAGCAGTAGCTGGAAAAACTTCGTCGCGTTTACGTAGATGTTAGGTGAATTTTCACGGATTTTCGCCAGCATGGGCGCGGCCTCGTCCAGTCGTCCTTCGTCTTGGAATCCCCATGCCTTGGCCGCGAGCACGACTTCATCGTTGGGAGATATTTGCAGCATGCGGTCCCATGTTGCTTGTGCTTCCGGGAATTTCCTCATCTGCTCAAGCACCTGGGCGAGATTGGAAAGGGAATCAAGATTGCGTGGGTCAAGTTCGACCGCGCTACGAAAACTCTTTTCCGCGGCATCCCATTGCCCAAGCCGGCGCTCCACGTGGCCCATTTGCCCCAGAACGAGAGCGCTGTTAGGCAAACGCTTCAATGCCTCGCTGTAAGATTCCAGTGCGCCTCGAAAATCTCGCAGAACGCGATAACGATAAACGCCCTGAGCGACGAACGCCTCTCCAAGCTGCGGTTGAAGCGTGAGTGCCTCATCAGCTGCTTCCTTCACCGTAGCCGCTGAATTTGTGGCCAGATCAACGCCCCCGAAATAGAAATCGCTGCGAAGAACGGCGAGGCGGGCCCAGGCGAGGGCAAACTTTGGATCAAGTCGGACCGCGGCGGTGTAACTGGCGAGCGCTTCCCTTTGGGCCGCATCATCCGTCCGGCTTTGCTCAATCGATATGCCGCGCAGGTAGGCGTCATAAGCGACCGGGTTCTGCGTTGGTTTATCGTTTAGTGCTTTTTGCTCCGCACCGGTAAGTTTCGCATTGAGTTGTTCGGCAATCGCGCTCGCCACTTCGCCTTCGACGGCAAAGACATCATCCAGCTTACGATTGTAACTTTCCGCCCACACATGTTCATCCGTCGAGGCGCGGATTAACTGCACATTGATGTGAGCAGCATTCGCAATTTTTTGCACACTGCCTTCCAGCACGTTGGCCACTCCCAGTTGCTGCCCGATTTCACGCAAGTTATCCGGGGCACTTTTGTATTTCTGCGTCGAAGTGCGCGAGATAACTTTAAGCGCAGCGACTTTCGACAATCGGGTGAGGATTTCGTCCTGAATTCCTTCGGCGAAATACGCGTTGTCTGGATCGCGACTGAGATTGTCGAACGGAAGAACCGCGATCGATTTTTCTGGAATAGGTAGGGATGTCGTTCCGCCTTGGCGGGACCCTTCACCTTCACCAGAACGGACGGCCCGGCGGTCCGTCCCTACCAACGATTGCTTCGCGCTCCACCACCAGCCGACTACTATTATGACTAAAAGGACGACCGCGCTTGCAGCCCAAATCCACTTCGAACGCACCGAACGGGCACCAATTTCAGATTTCAGATTTCCGATTTCCGATTTTCTGCCGCCCGCCACGCGTTCCCACGGCAGCACGATCCGAAACAGCTCCATCGGCACGGAAATGTTCTTCAATTCCGTGGGGGCGAGTTTCTCGAAGCGCGTCTCCACCGCATTGCGAATCTGCCGTTCCACATCCATCGAAATGCAAATCCCGCCCGCGCCCGCCAATGGTTCGATCCGCGACGCGATGTTTACTCCATCCCCATACACATCGCCGTCGCGATGAACCACGTCGCCAATGTGAATGCCAATCTTCAGTTCAATCTGGTGATCGGTCGCAGCATCCGCATTGCGGTGCGCCAAGGCTCGCTGAATTTCGATGGCGCACTGCGCAGCTTCTAACGCACTGTTAAACTCGACCAGAAACGCGTCGCCAATGGTTTTAATTTCGGTCCCGTTGAATTGCGGAAAAATCTTCCTAAGTAGCTCGCGATGTTCCTCAAGTAGCTCCAGGGCAAGCTTGTCGTCGCGCTGAGAAAGTGCGCTGTAACCGACCATGTCGGTAAACATGATCGCAGCCAACTTCCGTTGCTCAGCCGGGCTGCTCATTTGCGTACTATATATAGAGGCAGGTTGCGCATCGACAGACCAGCTTATGCCTTCGGGGATGCCGCTACTTCGGCGGGAGTTGGCAACCCGACCTTCTTGCAAAACGCAGCGAAGCGCGGGTCGTCTTTGTAACGCAAGAGAAACGGATTGTAATACACCGCGACCGTGCCGTCTTCGCGATTGGCCCACGCGCGATCCAGCCATTTAAACATACCATCGGGATCCCTCCGCAAGGCGTAGACGCCGGCGATGTGATAGGCATCGGTAGCAGCATATTGATCGATCAGCGTTTTGAGGGTTGCCGATGCTGCGGCCGGATCGTTGCCGATCTGCCGCGCCCTCGCCAGGGCGAAATCGCGAGATTTTCCGCGAGGTAATTGCTCAGCTTTCTGAAGGGCAGCGGAAACATTCCCGCGTAGCACTTCGATCGTGCACAATCGCGACCTCACGCCTTCCTCGGGACCTCCCAGGTCAATTTGTTGACGGATTGCTTGTTCGGCCTCATCGAGCCGCCCAACCGCCATCAGGTCGCTCGCCAGCAAGCCATACCAGCCGGCATTCCGTGGGTCGTTTGCCAATGTCTGGTGGATCGGTTCGATGGCCGCTTCCGGATGACCGAACGCCGCGCGCATTTGCGCCAGAGATGCCAGCACGTCCAGGTTGTTAGGCGCCAACTCCACTGCGCGCTCAAATTCGGTTTTCGCGCCAGCGAAATCAAGGTCCGCAAAAGCCAGGAGCAAAGCATGGGCCTCGTGCGCGCCCGCGAGATCTGGGTTCAAGGTTAACGCTGTGTTAATGGAAGCGCGCGCCATGGCAAAGTTTTGTTGTGCCTCAGCGCCGGAAAAGTAGTCGCCATAAAACGCTTGAGCGGAGCCCATCGCGGCGTAAGCCTGTGCATACTTCGGATCGAGCGAAACCGCGGTCTGGTAAGAATCGATCGCCTGGCGAAGGGCGTCCTTTGTGCTGTGCTGAAAATGAAATTGTCCTTTAAGGAA
>DATINV010000101.1:0-8628 GCA_035473775.1 Chthoniobacterales bacterium | reverse complement strand
GACGAACGGGGACGGCTGTGCTTATAAACCAGGACGGAGTGATTGATGTGCAAAATCGGGAAATCGGACAGGTAGGCGATGAAAAATTCGCCTCGGCCGAGCGCCTGCTCGAGATGATCGTGCGTTTTCTCCTGATATTTTTTGTCGTGCTGGTAGAACATCCGCACATTTCCCGGCCGCAGATAGACCACCCAACCCAGGCCAATGTTCCGCTGCATCAAGAGCATTTTGTCCTGACTGAGTTGCCGTAGGTTGCTGTAACCCGGAATAACGACGCGCTTTTCCGAAGCTACGGGATTGTGCCATGGCGGGCGTCGCGTGACATCTCGAATTCGTTTCGTCAGCTCGCGATCATCCACGCGCGGAGCTTTCGGCTCGAAGCGGGCGAACTTGTAAAACTGCTCGACTGTTCGGGTCATCACGAAACAGCGACGAGAGTAATGGTGGCCGAACTGGTTCTTGTGCGAAACAATGTGGCCGTTTTCATACGTAAACACCGTCCAGTTGGCAAAGGAGAGCGTGTCCCGCTGGTAATTGAAGCCACTCGTCGTTCCAGCTTTGACGGATGAGGTCGCGACAGCGATCGCCGCAAAAAGCCCCCAATACTGATACTTCCCGGATCGGATCACAAACTTATCAACGTCCGGAATTCGTCTTCGATTCGGCGAAATTTCCAAGACCGCGAAATTTCTTATAACGCTTTTTCAACAGTTGATCGACCGGCGTCTCGATCAGCTTGGCCAGATTCCTGCGAAGCGCGCTGCCCAGATTGAACGCAGCGATTTCATAATCGCGGTGGGCACCGCCTTCCGGTTCCTCCACCACTTCGTCCACGACATCCAGTTTCAACAGATCCTGGGCGGTGAGCTTCAAAGCTTCCGCCGCCTGAGGGGCGTGTTTTCGATCACGCCACAATATCGCCGAGCACGCTTCCGGACTGATCACTGAGTAGTAGGCGTTTTCCAAAATCAAAACGCGGTCGGCCACTCCAATGCCAAGCGCACCCCCCGAGCCGCCTTCGCCGATCACAGCGGCGATGGTCGGCACACGCAAATTCATCATCTCGCGCAAATTGACTGCGATCGCTTCCGAGATGTGGCGTTCCTCCGAACCGATACCCGGAAATGCACCCGGTGTGTCGATCAACGAGATGACCGGCATGTTGAATTTTTCGGCGAGCCGCATCAATCGAAGAGCTTTGCGATAACCTTCCGGATGCGCGCAACCGAAGTTGCGCATCACATTTTCTTTGGTGTTGCGACCCTTTTGATGAGTGATGACAACACAGCGCGTCGAATCAAGCATGGCCAGCCCGCCCGGCATCGCTTTGTCGTCGGCAAAACAACGATCACCGTGAAGCTCGGTCCAGCCGGTGAAGCAACGGTCGAGGTAATCGAGCGCAAACGGCCGTTGCACGTGACGCGCAATTTGGACGCGTTGCCACGCGCTCAGGTTTCCGTAGATCTGCCGGCGCGTGTCGCGCAATTTGGATTCGATCGATTTCACTTCCGAATCGAGATCGACATCGTGTTCGCGCGAATGCTCCTTCAAGTCCTGAAGGCGTCGTTCCAATTCGAAGATTGGCTTTTCGAAATCGAGCGGTTGCAGTTCCATCGGGCTAATCAGTGATCGTGACCGGGGTCTTACTATTCACCAGGCTGCTCAATTCTTCCACGTCAGCCGCGGTGAGGCCGATTCCCTGCGGCGGCGGCTGCTGGACGACTTGATGCGCGGAATCTGGCACGGCGTAAATCGTGTAGGCTTGCGAGGCAAGGCGGACCCAGCGCGTGCTGCCGATGAATTCCTTGGTGCCGAATCCCACGCGTTTGCCGTCTCGCCACGCCTGAACTTCGATGACTTTGGTCGTGACTTTCGATGGCGTTTTAGTGGGCAACTTTTCCTCTTGAATATGGTACTGCTTAAAAAACCCGCCGTGGTTGAGAACGACGAGCACTTTTAGTTTGCGCTGAATCACGATTGCGAAGTCAGGATGCGAGATGAGCAAGTGTTCGCCAATGTGAAGCATCGTTCCGCTCATATTGTTCATGCGCATGATCAGCTCCGGCGTCGTTTTCACTTTGCGCGCGACTTTCGCCAAAACGTCGCCTGGTTTGACGATGTATTCCTCTTTCTCGGGCGATGGCGTTCGGGAGAGGAAGATGCTGACGTTGATTTCGCCCAGGAGGTCTTTCGCTTGGTCGGCATGTGAGCTGGTCGGATATTTTTGGACAAAAGAGCTGAGCGCCGCGCGCGCCTCCGGCATTTTTCCATCCTGCCTTAATTTCGCGGCGGCTTCGTATTCGGGCAGGGTCAGATCAATCCGCGGCTCGGGCGTGACTTCGCCGCGTTGCTCTTTGGCCACCTGAATGTCTTCCTTGAAGACGAAATTGTAACCGAACCAGGCGGCCCCGCCGAAAATGATGATTGCGAGAAAAAGGACGAAGAGCCACTTCATGGGCGAGAGCAGGAACGTCGAACATCCAACACCGAACGTCCAACGTTGAATCTGGAACTCCGTAGTTCGAAGTTCAACGTTGGGCCTTCAGCGTTCGGCGTTTTGTTCACTAGATAGTACTCGCAGGGATCGAGTACCACAAAACAGAGATCTGCGATCAGGTCGCTTTTTCTTCCCCCGGGAAGAACCGATGCCAGAGCCGGCCGATGGTGCGCTCTTCCGCGTTGCTCCAGGTGTAATGGCAATCCTGGCAATAAAATTCCTTGGGAATGATTTTCAGCGCGCAGAGCAACGCCACCAGCGCCGGAGTCATGAATTTCCGGGTCATCTGTGGATATTCGATGTTGGACGAGCCGCATTGCGGACAACGGATCATCGCCGACGCGACCTCCGGATCGCTCGCCTCCCATTCGATCATTAAACTCTGGGCTCGCTCGAAATCGGCATCGTCCACCATCACTTTGGCATTAGCCATGGGCCGGGACATGAATGCCATCTGCAGATGGCTCTCATTGTGAACGTCCGCTTTAATCCCGCTTTCCTGAAGGCGTTGTTTCAGGCGCTTGGCCTTTTCCGGCTCATTAAATGTCGCGATCGTCACCATAAATGCGCTGCTTTCTGGAATATATCATCAAACATCAATCATTGGGGAAGTGCAAGACGCGTGGTACCAGGAATTTCGAAGCACCAACGACGAACGCCGAAGGAACCTCGAACGACGAAATTCCGCGGTGGCTTCTCATTCGGGTTCGACATTCGTCATTTCCGGTGGCGTCACCGCGGCGGTGGAAACCATTGATATAGGATCAAGTAAACGAGCACACCGGTGATCGAGACATAAAGCCAGATCGGCATCGTCCATCGGCCGATTCGGCGGTGTCTGTCCCAGCGTCGTTGAAAAACGGGCACCAGGGTCACGATCACCAGCGGCAGGGTAATAAAAGCGAGCAGAACGTGTGAAATAAGCAGTGGAAAATAAATCCAAGCGATCAGACCGGTGTACCCGGAGGATTTTTCTCCGACGTGGGCATGATAAACGATATAGCCGACCAGGAAAGCGGTCGACGCAATCAGGGCGGCGATCATGCATGGCACGTGGCGTTGCCAGACATTGCGGCGGATCCAGAACCAGCCCATGGCAATGAAAACGGTGCTGACCGCGTTGAGCGAGGCATTGATCGCGGGGAGGTCCTTGATTGTCATAGAGAGTGGGCAGAATAGAAGACTATGCCGCCGGTCCTGCAACAGCCGCAAACGCAAACGAGCGGGCAAAATCGACAATCGCGAGTCAGGCATCCGCTTGTGCGCGGGATCGTTCGGATTTCGATCATTCTGATTATCGCCGGCGCAATCAGCGGCGGGTGGTACCTCGCCCGGAAAGGTTTTCGGGGACAATGGCGGTCCCGAGTCGTTGAGGAATTACATCGACGCGGGGTCGAAGCCTCGATCGGTCATCTCACGCTCGATCCCTTTCGCGGCCTGGTCGCGCGCGACGTCCGAATTTTTAGCTACAAGAACCGAGCCGAAACACTCGCCTTCATCACCGAGATCGCGCTCGACATCAATTACGCCGCATTTTTTCACCACCAGCCCTTTTTAAACGCGTTGGATATTCGCAACGCTGAAGTCACGCTGCCGCTTAAAGGCCCTGGCGGTGGAAAAAAAGTGGAACGGCCGCAACTTCGGAAATTTCACGCCCACATTTATTTTCCGCCCGAACAAATTCACATCAGCCAGGCCGAGGGAATTTTTTGCGGAATTCGAATTTCGGCTACCGGGCAACTGATTAAACGGTCAGATTATCAACCATCGCCGCCGCTCTCGGATGAAGAACGTGAGAAACGTTGGTCGCTGGCGCGCCGGATTGTAGCCGAGTTGCAGAAATTCAGTTTTCCGGACGGCCCACCATCGTTGCAGGTAAACTTTAGTGGTGACCTGGCGAATCTGGAAGATGCGCATGCCGAAGCGACGCTGCAGGGCGCAGTGCTCAAGCGAAAGAATTATGAAATGCGCGACTTCATCACCACGGCCGAGTGGAGCGATCAGGCTCTCAACATCACGCGTTGCGAATGGAACGATCGCATGGGTGGTCTTGCTGCCACTGCCAATTGGAGCCGGCGGACCGATCAGGGGAACTTCGAGGCCCGGAGCAGCCTCGATCTTAAGACATTGCTGGATGCCGCGGACATACCGGAACCGCTCGCCGAGGTGACTTTCAACGTTCCGCCGGTGATCGACGTTTCCGGGACAGCGAACTTCGGCGGCGCACGTCCTCAGATAAAACTAATCGGTCACGTTTCCGCCGATAAACTTGCTTACAAAAACCTGCCGCTATCGGATTGCCACGCCGAGTTTTCCTGGGATGGGGAGCGAACCTGGTTGCGCGACATTCGTGTTCGCCATCAGAACGGCGAGCTGCGGGCTGAAGTGTTCGAAGGGCCTAACGAGTTCCGATTGAATGTCAACGGCCCGGTCGCGGTGGGCGCGCTACGTCCTTTTGTTTCGCCGGAGATTCAGGAATTTCTGAGCGAATGGGAATTTTCGCGAGAGCCCGTTATCCAACTCGCAATTCGCGGGAAAGATCGAGAGCCGGAAAACTGGCAGGGTGACGGAAACATTTCGCTCGATCGGACCCGGTTTCGCGGTCAGTGGATGAAGAGTGCGACAGCGAAGATTCATTTTGCGAACGGCGCCGTTACTTACGAGAACTTTCACGTTATCCGGGATGAAGGCGTCGGTACCGGCACGTTTGTTTATGATTTCGCCAATCACGAAGTCCGGGTTTTGAATATCAAGGCGAACGTGCGTCCGGGCGAAGTCGCCTGGTGGATCGATCCGGATCTGCCCAAGACAGTCGTGCCTTACAAATTTCATCAGCCACCAACCATCACCGCCAACGGCGTCTATCAAATGCACGGCGGCGCGGGCACTCGGCTCGAGATCAATGTCGATGGGCCGGCTGGAATGGACTACGTGTTTCTCGGCAGGACCCTGTCATTTCATAAAATTAATGGACGGCTGCTCTTTACGAACGATCGATTACAGATTCTCGACCTCCGCGGCGGTTTGCTTTCCGGAAATATCCGCGGCAGCGCGGACATTTCCCTCGCGCACAACGATCAACGCTATCACGCGAAACTGGCGGTCGACGGGATGGATTTTCCGCGCCTGACTGACCTTTATTGGGGTTACAAGATTGCGCACGGCCAACTTAGCGGTAGTTACGATTTCGCCGGTGTCGGCGACAACTCGCGATTGATGCAGGGCAGCGGAAAAGTGAGCGTGGCCAATGGCGACGTTTTCGCGATTCCAGTATTCGGTCCACTTTCCGGATTGTTGGGCGCGGTGATTCCGGGTTTTGGGTATAGCATCGCTCGCGACGCAACCGCTAGCTTCACGATCAAGGCGGGAACGATTCACACCGACAACCTTGAAGTTGCAGGCAGACTATTTTCAATGGTCGGCCAGGGAGACATTCATTTTCTGGATGATAAACTCGACTTTGACGTGCGGGTCGACCCCAAGGGACCGGGTATCTTACTGACCCCGGTCTACAAATTGTTTGAATACAAGGGCGAGGGGAGCTTGAAAAATCCGGATTGGCATCCGAAACGATTTTAAGCTGAGTAACACTGGACTTAGCGGAATCGAATTTGAGCTTAGCCGTTTCAACGGCTTCGAGCTACAGGGATGGCTGGACAAAGCCGTTGAAACGGCTTATGCCCCGTGTCACGCAAGCACCGGGCTGAAGCCCGGTGTTAATGAAATTAATGAAAAAAATCGGAATCCTTTTTGGTCAGGAACACAGCTTTCCTCCGGCATTTGTTGAGCGGGTAAATCAAAAGACCGGTGGCAAAGACATTTTTGCTGAGTTCGTCAAGATCGACAAAGTGCTCCAGGGCGAACCCTGCGGTTACGACGTGATCATCGACCGTATCTCGCAGGACGTTCCATTTTATCGCGCATACCTTAAGAATGCCGCCCTGACCGGAACCGCCGTGGTGAATAATCCGTTTTGGTGGAGCGCGGACGAGAAGTTCTTCAACAACGCGCTAGCGACGAAGATCGACGTCGCGGTTCCGCGCACTGTCCTTCTTCCATCCAATCAGCCGCCGACGGACACTAACGACAAATCGTTTCGCAACCTGGCTTATCCAATGAACTGGGAGGAGATCTTTGCCTACGTTGGCTGGCCGGCGTTCTTTAAACCATTTGCCGGCGGCGGCTGGAAGAACGTCTACCGACTGCATAATTCCGACGAATTTTTTCGCGCTTACAACGACACCGGGCAGCTGGTAATGATGCTCCAGGAGGAAGTGAAGTTCGACATGTACTTCCGCTGTTACTCGATCGATCAGCGTAACGTTCGCGTTATGCCCTACGAACCGCGGCACCCGTATCACTTGCGTTATCAGACCGAATGGGACGCGCCGAAAGAAATCTTAGAGAAAGTCGAGGAAGGCGTGCTCCGATTGAATGAATTTCTCGGCTACGACTTGAACACGGTGGAGTTCGCGATCCGGGACGGCGTGCCGGTCGCGATTGATTTCTGTAATCCAGCTCCGGATGCAGAAGCAGCTTCGGTCGGTCAGGCAAATTTTGAATGGGTGGTGGAAGCGGTTTCAGATATGGCGATTCGGAAAGCGCGCGAACATGTTCCCGGCCGCGATAATTTGAGTTGGGGGAAGTATCTCCAAGCCGCGGTGACGAAGCGTTCGTTAGGCGAACTGGCTTAGCGAATCCCCCTGAGGAAGTCCGACTCGGATCAGAGACTCGCCGCGGATGACAGGTGCGCGTTTTTGGGAGAGATTTGTTACCCCATGGCGAGCAAAGACCACGTTTATACCCTTGGAATCGAAGAGGAATTCGCGATCGTCGATCCGGCGACCCGCGAGCTGCGCTCCCATATTCAGGAAATTCTCGAGGGCGGCAAAGTCTTGCTCAAAGAGCAGATCAAACCCGAGATGCACCAATCCGTGGTCGAACTCGGCACCGAAATCTGCCCCGACATCAAAGCCGCTCGCGAGCACGTGGTCGATCTTCGCAGCAAACTGGCGACTCTGGCCGATGAGAGAGGATTAAAAATCGCATCCGTCGGGACGCATCCGTTTTCGCACTGGCGCGATCAACTCATCACCGAAGGCGAGCGTTACCAACAGATTTTGCGCGACATGCAGACCTTGGCGCGGGCGAATCTGATCTTCGGCCTGCACGTTCACGTCGGCATCCCGAGCCGCGAGGCGGCGATTCACGTTATGAATCAGGCGCGATATTTTTTGCCGCACATTTACGCGCTCTCGGTGAATTCGCCATTTTGGGTCGGACGCGACACCGGCCTGAAAGGTTATCGGCTCAAGGTGTTCGAGCGTTTTCCGCGAACGGGAATTCCGGATGCATTCGAATCGCTCTCAGAGTACGAAGATTATTGCAAGCTGCTGGTCAAAACCGGTTGCATCGATAATCCAAAAAAAATCTGGTGGGACATCCGCCTTCATCCCGTTTTCGACACTCTTGAAGTCCGCGTTTGCGATGCCCAATCGCGAGTCGACGACACCCTGGCGATTGCGGCGTTGATTCAGGCCATCATATCGAAGTTGTTCAAACTCTTTCGCCGAAACACGACCTTCCGGGTTTATCGCCGGCGTTTGCTGGATGAAAATAGATGGCGGGCAACGCGTTATGGCATCGAAGGCACGCTGATCGATTTCGGTCACGAAACGGAAGTAGAAACGCGGAGCTTGCTGAATGAATTACTGGAGTTCATTTCCACGGAAGTTGGCGAGCTGGGAAGCCAGCGCGAAATGGCGCACATCGAACGGATCATGCGAGAAGGCACTGGCGCGGATCGGCAACTTGCTACTTACGCGCGAACCCAGGATGTTAAGGCTGTCGTCGATCAAATCGTGGCCGAAACTTATGAGGGCCTGACGGTCGGTGTTTCGTGACAAACACTAATTTCCACATCATTCTCAACCACTAAATGCCTGACCGTCTCACTATCGACACCATTGAGGCTGACCTCGTCCCCGGCGCTCGCAATGCTCTTCGCGTTTGTTTGCAATTACGACGCGATGAAAGAATCACGATCATCACTGACGAAGCGACTCGGGACATCGCTGCCGCATTGCAAGCAGAGGTCGAAGAGATCGGCTCGGACCATGCCGTTTTCCTGT
>DATINV010000100.1:0-2276 GCA_035473775.1 Chthoniobacterales bacterium | reverse complement strand
GTCACGGCGCATTGCGATGCCTTTGAACAACAGCCAGAAACTCACGGCCAATTCGAACAAAGCCATCGGCGTATCGAAGATGTAGTCGTTAACGACTTTGTTGAAATCGGGAAAGATGAGGTAAACGACTGCACAGATTACACACCAAGCGGACGCGAGGAACCCGAAGATGGCCAGCCCTCTCGGGATGTAACCCGACTTGATCCAAAGCCACGCGCAGACTGTGGCGGCCAATCCAAAGAACGGCAGGCCAACGTAATAATCATCGAAGGTTGAAGCGAGTGTTACTCTGGCCAATGCCTGCAACCGGTCCGGTTCAATGACTTGCAAGTAGGACGCGCTGCCCAACAATCGCAACGCGCCAAGCGAATGAATCGCAGAAAGAAGCCACGACATGGCAAAGACCACGCGAAATAATGCCCCAAGCAATGCGAGGTAGTGATTGATTGGCCTGAGAATGATGTAGAGAGCTCCAGCCAGAACGACGGTCCCGATGCTGTAGGTTAGAAACAAGGTTAAGGCGATTCGGAATTGAGTTGGGTGCGCCAAAATATTGCGCGCGGTGTCGGTCGCGTTGCGCGGAACGATGAGTGGATTGAGCAACACGTAGTTAGAAAACACCACGATCGCGAACGAGAACAGGTAGCTCAGTCCCGCGACTTTCGCGGCCGTCCGTTGTGCAATGTCGATCCTGTTGGTTGTCATTTTGTTGCGCGCTATTCGATGGTGATCGCGATCTTTCCGCTGGCATGACCAGTTTCGAGATATTTATAGGCGGCGGCGGTTTCAGTAAGCGGATAGGTTTTGGTGAGAGCGGGCGCGATCTTTCCGCTTTCCGTCAAATCGCGCAGAACGCCGAGATCTTTTTTGCTAATGTCGACCCCGAACATGACGAATTTCTCTTTTGCGAATTTGGAACGAAGAGCGGCAGTCAGCGAGCTAACCAGATTGAAAAAGCTCTCTTTGCGCACTCCCGAGCCACCGACCCCGGCCAACACACATATCCCGCCGGGTTTGAGGACCCGGCGGCGTTCTGCAAAAGAGTGATTATTGACGAGATCGTAAATTACGTCGTAACGCTGATCGCCCTTTGTGAAGTCCTCCTTCGTATAGTCGATTACGTGATCGGCACCGAGCGATCGGACCAGGTCGAGATTTCTGGTGCTGCAAACCCCGGTTACTTCCGCGCCGAAAGCTTTCGCGATTTGGACGGCAAATGTCCCGACGCCTCCGGACGCGCCATTGATCAGAACTGTTTGCCCTGCTTGCACCCGCGCCGTGTCGCGCAGGCCCTGTAAAGCGACGAGCGCGGTGGGGATCGATGCTGCTTGCTCGAAGTTAGCGTTGCCCGGCTTCGTCGCCACTGCTCCTTCGCGCCGGACACAGATGAATTCAGCAAGACAGCCCGCCCGTACGCCGAAGACTTCATCGCCCGGCTTGAACTCGATCACGTTCTTGCCGACCGTTTCAACTGTTCCGGAAAAGTCAGAGCCCGGGATCGTGTTTTTCGGCTTACGAAGTCCAAAGATAAGCCTGCCGATACCGCCTTCCAGCATGCCGCCGTCGTAAAACCTCAGGGAAACTGCGCGAACTCGGACCAGAATTTGGTTGTCATTCGGAACCGGCTTTTCGACCTGCTCAAGTTTCAGAACGTCATCTGGCGCACCGTATTCGCAGTAACGAATCGCTTTCATCGGATGGGTCGGAACTCCGGTCTTTCGTCCGCAGTCGTTCGTCGAAGTCCAGTAAGAGAACTCGAACCAGGCGAACAGAATGAGAAAGATGGAGAGGAAACTCCATTTTAGGACGCGCCTGATTTTCATGGCCTACCGAGTCAGGCTTTGCCCTGACATTGCCGGAACTTTCGCGCCCCTAATCAGCAAGTAGAGCATGAACGCCATCTCCCCAAAAAGTGCTGGCTGCAAATAACCGAACAACGCGTTGTAGTATTCCTGGAAGAACAACGCAGTGAAACTCAACGCCAGCCAGCCAAAGCAGTCGATTGCTAGCCAAACGCCAATAAAGCGTGGCATAAATCCCGATCGGTAAACGAGCAAGCCGAGCGGAAACAGCCAGAGACCCCAAAAAATTTCCGCTATGAACTGTCCATGGCTGTACAATCGCAGGAACAACATTGCCAGCGCGTCACGTTGCGTTTTTTCGAACACGACGAGGAATTCACCGCCGCGAAATAGAATCAGCGCCGCGACGTCGTTGAGCACGTTGAGAAAACAGACTGACGCCGATGCCAGCACGAAACACAACATAAGCAACGC
>DATINV010000099.1:0-80792 GCA_035473775.1 Chthoniobacterales bacterium | reverse complement strand
CGGTCAAAGCCGCCGATCTTCTTTTGCGCGACGGAAATTTTCCGTTGGTAATTGTCGATCTTGTTCTGAACTCGGTCGACGAACTCCGAAAAATCCCGCAAACAAGTTGGTATCGTTTGCTGCGACTTGCCGAAGCAGTGCCAACCGCGTGTTTGATCATCAATCGCCAAAGTATGGTCAGCAGCGCCCAGTTGAAAATCGTTCTCGAAAATTCGTGGACGCTTCCGGATCTCGAAAATCAAAACGCACCGAGCGATCTCCGATTTCGAGTTCAACGATCCTACGTCAAATCATTGGTCACAGGTCACTTGTCACAAGTCACTTCATCATAATGTTTGCGACCCTTTATCTTCCCAACTTTTATTTGCAGGCGGCGATTCGGCATCATCCGAAATTGCGGGCCCAGCCGGTTGGTCTGATCGATCCCACTCACAAGAAAGTTGCCATCATCGAGTTGAATGATGCCGCCGAAGAAGCGGGCGTTGCCAAAGGCATGACTCCGAGTCAGGCTCTGGCGCGCTGTTTGCAGGTCGTGATCCGCACTCGCGAACGCACCCAGGAAAATGTAATTGCCGAAATTTTGCTGCAGCATGCGTTCATGCTCTCGCCATTTGTGGAAGCGACCGCGCCTGGTGTCTGCACCGTTCAGTTTACCGACAATCGTCAATTGATTGCCAAAGCGTCACGCATTTTGGGAAAACTCGAGAAATGCGAAATTCGGGCGCACATCGGGATCGCCTCATTGCCCGATACCAGCCTTCTGGCCGCGCATCTGGCCCGGCCGATTTTAGAAATCGACGAGTCAAAAAAATTTCTCGCGCCGCTGCCGATCGAAACTCTGGCGATTGCCTAAGAATAGTGACGCGTGACATGTGACCTGTGACGAGATCTGCAGCCAGCCTGATATGGTTTCGCCGTCTCGTCACTCGTCACCCGTCACTATACTTCGGGTATCGTTCGCGCAGTTGCTTAACCACTTTGTCCGCTTCGGCGGTCATGCCGGCGCGCTGATATGCGGTTGCCGCTTTCTTCAACGCCCGGGGCGTAACCGCGGGATCATCATACAACAGCGCAACGCTTTCGAACGCTTTGCCCGCTTCTTCAAATTTACCCCGTTCAAATTGGACGTCGCCCGATAGTAACCGAGCCTGCGCGTTCACCTGCCCTTCCGGTTGCAGGATCATGATTTGCTCCGCGATCTTTTGGGCATCATCCGGCTTATGGGCGGCAATTTTCACATCACCGAGCTTCAACAATACTTTCGCTTTGCCGGCGGGGTCATTCGCAACTTGCAAATATTTCCCGAGCGCATTCTCAGCTTCATCATATTTCTGCTGTCGCGCGGCCGAGTCGCCAAGGTAAAACCAGAAGTCCGGCTTCACGGGCGGATTGTCGATCTTTCCCAAAATCCCGAGATATTTTTCCGCGGCCACGTAATTCTTCTGATTGTAATATTCAGTGCCGAGCCATTCCAAAATCTCGGCCGGGATCCGCGCGTCTGGATTCGCAGTGAGAAGCGCGTCTGACTCCTTAGTAATCGCATTACGATCATGCGACCCAAAGTAATAACAGGAAATGATAAGAATCGTTGCCTGAGGGTAGTAGTGATTCTTATCAAGCTGACGGGCCGCGTTTAATTCGTTCACCGCGGTTTTGTAATCTTTCAATTCGAACGAAGCCTTTCCGATATAAAAGTGAGCCATCGGCACGGCTGCACTTTTTGGAAATTCCTTCAGCAGCTGACGAAACGCGTCGACCATCCCTTTTTTGTTTTCCTCTTGTCCAAGAATGAGGGCTTTCCGCTGCAACGCTTCCTCGCGCTCACGCGCGTTAGGATATTTTCCCAGGATCGCATTCCAATCAGCCAGCGCGGCATCGTAATTCTTGTCGCTCTCGTAGGTTTCGGCTCGCACGGCCAGCGCGGAAGAGGCCCGCGGATTATCTGGAAACGCCTGAACGAAATAACCGAGTGCCTCGATCAGTCCCGGAACATCTTTCATCTGGAGGTAACACGAACCAAGTTGATAAGCCGCCTCCGCTCGGAGTTTAGGCGCGAGCTGCGAAGCCCGCAGTTCCGCGAAGACCGGCGCAGCGCGCGGAAAGTTCTGCTGTTTGTAAAGCGCCTCGGCCTTGAACAGTTTCGCCTGGTCAGCGCGCTCAGCTGGCGGATTGGTGGCAAGATATTCATCGACTTCCGGCGGCAATGTCGACGGGTCCGAATTGTAAATATTTAGTAGTCGTTCGAATGCTGCGTCCTTGGCTTCTTCGCGATTTGGAAATTTCTCCATGATCTCGCGGTACATCCCCTCGGCTTCCTTGGAATGACCAAGTTGCCGCTGGCCGTTGGCCACGAATAACATCGCTTCTGCTCGACTGTCTTCCGGAAGCTGCTGCTGAAGCTTTTTGTAGTCGGTCAACACTTGCGCGAATTGTCCGGTTTGATATTCCAACTTCAAAACGCCGACCTGGGCCAAACCGCGCCATTTGCCAGCTTCCGGTAGAGCGCGCCCTTTTTGCAGCAACGCCATCGCCTTTTCTGTCATTGCTTTGTCCTTCTCGGACTGGACAAGTTCGAGCGCGAGCAAGCCCGCGCGCACGGTCGCTTCCGCCTTCAGGGCGGGTTTTTGAGTCTCATTGGAAAGCGCTTCGTATTGCCGAAGGGCGTCCGCCTTGCGTCCACGGGCATTGGCAATACGCGCCGCCGTTTCGCGCGCGTCTTCGCGATATGGATTCGGGTTCTTCGCTTCGGCGACCTGTTGATAAATATCACAGGCTTCGTCTTTGTGATCGAGAGCTTCCAGACAACGCGCTTCGAAATAGTGAGCGGACAACGCCACTGCGGGCTCCTTCGATTTCGTGGCGGAACGATGGAAAAGCGGCAGCGCGTCCGCGTAATTTTTTTGAGTAAAGGCCATTTCGGCCAATGCATAGGCCGCCGGTCCGGCAAATTCGCTCTCACCATAATCGTTGATCACTCGCTGAAAATTTGTGCGAGCGGTCGAGGCCTTGCCCTGGTTCCGGTAGCATTCGCCTAACGAAAAGTAGGCGTTCGCGCGACCGGACGCGCCGGGATAATTGTCCAGATACTTCTGATATTCGGGTACAGCGAGATCGTAAAGCTTTCGGGTGAACAGAGCGTTGGCATACTCCAGTTGCCTGCGTTCGGGCTGGTCAGTCTGCGCCGCAGGCGTTGACGGCGGCGCAGCGGGAGATTCCTCGACCGGCACCGCGCGCGGCACTTGTTGAGCGGGCTGCGACGGTGGCGGACCCGGCGCTCGTGGCGGCTGCTGCGCATGGAGCGATTCGACAAAACAAAACCCTATCGCCAGTCCGATCAGACCGGCGGCGCTGAGCGCATTTTTCATTTTGCAGTCGCGAAAGCGACGTTGGTGATTCCCGCTTCGGTGCAGATGTTCAGCACGGCGATGATATTTTTGTAAGCGCCGGTTTCGTCACCACGAATGATCACCGCTTGCTCGGAATTCAACTGGACCAGATTCTTAAGCAAATCGGTTAGCTCGGTCGAAGTCAACGTCCGTCGATTGACCACGACGTTTCCATCCGATTTCACATTCACCACGACATCGCCAACCGGCGTGCTTTTGTCCTTTGCGGCCGAAGCCTTTGGCACTTTGACATCGAGCTCATTTTCATTTCGGGCCGCATTCCAGGTCAGGAGAAAGAAGATCAGCAGCAATAACAAGACGTCGACCAAGGGCGCGAGTTGGATTCCGGGATGGTGCAGCTGAGCGTGGCCACGCAGGTTCATGACGCACTCGCTTCCAGGTTACAATTCGTCTTCAATCAGGACTGGAGCGCGCGGCTCAGCTCGTCTGTCGTATTGCAACGATAGCAATGCCAGCACGTGGGTAGTGGCCGATTCGAGCTCGGAAATAAGTTTCTGCGATTTACCGCGAAAGAACGCATAGAAAATCATCGCCGGGATGCCAATGGCAAGTCCGCCGCAAGTGTTTACCAGCGCTTCGCTGATTCCCTTGGAGAGCAAAACGTAACGTGCGGTGCCGAGATCCGCGCCGAGCGCGCCGAATGAGCGAATGATTCCCAGTACGGTGCCGAGCAAGCCAAGCAATGGTGCAATCATACCGATATCGGCCAGATAGATGACGCGATTGTTCAGGCTTGCGGCGACGCGAGTTCCTTCCGTTTCGGCGATCTCACGCACCTGTCCGAAATCGGCATTCGGATTCTTTGTCGTAAAATCGAGCACCTTCTGCACAACTCGCGCGATCGCTTCCCCATGACGGTTCGAGACCGCGAGCAATCCGAGATAATCCCGTTTGCGCAAGAGCGCATCGGCCGTGGCCATGAAACCGCTCGAAACTACCGCCCCGCGGCGGATCGTCATTATATAAACGATCACCAACATCACGAAAAAAACCGAGAGCGCGAAAAGCAGGATCATCACCGGTCCAGCCGCGAAAAGCGTGTCGAGAATCGATTTGGTAGGAATGAGCGGCGGCGCTGCCGTAAGCGCAGGGGTAGCGACCGCGGGCGCCGGAGTGACGCTCGTAGTGACTGTTTGCCCGAACAATGGAGTGCCAATCGCGGCGGCGATCAGCGGTAGCAGGATCTTCATGCCAAAAGTGTTCTAATCATAAACGCCGCTGCCCGGGATGCAAATCTAGTGGTATCGGTTAAACCGGCCCAAAGGACGCAAGTTGCTCAGGCAAAGCGATCACCTTCAATCCATCGCCGGACCCGAAAAACATGAGCAGGCTGAATTTCCGGATCCAGCTCAACGTAATTGCGACGTCCGTGCCAGATGTAGCGGGTGTCGCTGAGCAAATCGTGCACTTGATAAACGTCGCCCTCCATCGAGCCAAACTCATCGATCGGAACATCGACATACGAATGCTGCTTGGCGTGCGGATCCAGATTCACCACCACCAGAATGATATTGTCCCGCGCGGGGGTCATCTTGCCGTAGAAGATGATCGCTTCATTGTCGGCGTTGTAGAACCGCAAATTATCTTTGAACTGGAGAGCGCGATTTGTTTTCCGGATCTGGTTTAATCGCGTGATCCAATCCTTAATATTGCCGGGAGCGTTCCAGTCGCGCTTTTTGAACTGATATTTTTCCGAATCAAGATATTCCTCGCGGCCCGGCAAAGGTTCGTTCTCGCAAAGCTCGTATCCGCTATAGATCCCGTAGACCGGCGAAAGCGTTGCGGCCAGGACTTCGCGAATCATAAAGGCAGGGCGGCCACCCTCCTGGAGATATGGTGGTAAAATATCCGGCGTGTTCGGCCAGAGATTTCCGCGGAAATATTCGCGCATTTCCGTCTGGGTCAGCTCGGTCAGATATTCAGTGAGCTCTTCTTTGCTATTTCGCCACGTGAAATAGGTGTAGCTCTGACTGAATCCGGCCTTGGCCAATTCCTTCATCATTTTCGGCCGAGTGAATGCTTCGGCCAGAAAAATCGTGTCCGGAAATTTATCGCGCACCCGTCCAATCAAATATTCCCAAAAGGCGACCGGTTTGGTGTGAGGATTGTCGACTCGGAACGTCCGCACCCCGTGCTCGGCCCAAAAGAGAACAACACTGACCATTTCGGCCCAAAGTGCCGGCCAGGTCTCGCAGCGAAAATTCAAGGGATAAATGTCTTCGTATTTCTTGGGCGGATTTTCGGCGAATTTAATCGAACCATCCGGGCGCTGATAAAACCATTCGGGATGTTCGCGAACATAAGGATGGTCCGGCGAACAGTTGATCGCGAAGTCGAGCGCGATCTCCATTCCGCGTTTGCGCACTTCTCCGTTGAACCACTTAAAGTCTTCCAGCGAACCGAGAGCGGGTTCGATCGCCTTGTGTCCACCCTCCTCGCTACCGATCGCCCATGGCACGCCCGGCTCGCCCGGCTCCGAACTTGTCGAATTATTTCGACCTTTGCGGTTAGTGTGTCCGATTGGATGGATCGGCGGAAAATAAATGACGTTGAACCCCATGGCTTTCGCGTCGTCCACGCGGGCCAAACAATCGCGAAAAGTTGATCCTCGATCGCCAAAACCTTCGGCCGACCGCGGGAAAAATTCATACCAAGCAGCTACTTGCGCTTCGCGGCGCTCGACCAGAACTCGCGGCGGCGGCGCGTACCACGTCGCCCAGGAACGGTCGGGATAAGTCGACATTAAGACCGTCAGTTCGCCCGAGTTTATAAGCTGGCTGATTTGCGCGTTATCAGCGGTGCGAATGCATTCGGAGAGTTCGCGCAATCGAACTGAGTCTTCCGCGACGTGCGCGCGCTTGGAAGCTGATTCAATCAGGTCCGCGCCTTCCAGCGCTTCCGCGGTGAGATTCTGAATTCCGGCCTCGAATTTTTTCGTGAACTCGTCGCGCCAACTTCGAAAAGCGTCGGTCCACGCTTCGACGGTGTATTCGTAAAGACCGACGCCGTCGAAGGAACATGCCCCCCGCCAGCGATCGTTGTCCACAAAGCTCATGGCGGTTTCATGCCAGCGCGGTTCACCCACCAGGCGCCACTTCAGCGCGGCGGCCACGACGTCATGACCGTCTTTGAAAATGTCCGCTTCGACCGCGAGATCTTCCCCGACAATCCGCTTGATCGGATACCGTCCGCCGTCGATCAACGGCGACAAATTCTCTATTACCGCGGTAGGAAAAGCCCGAGCCATGGACCCTCAATCAACGCGAAATCAATCAGCTGCGAAAGGGGAAATCTTGGGAAAGAAACCGGGCAACTTCGCTCAGGCCGCGAAGTAAAAATTGCACTCGAACAGGCCGCTGGTGTGCGTCTCTTCGCGACGAACATCGGTTCCGAGGACCGCCTGGAACATGTCCTGTTCCAACCGCGCAATGATCGGATATTTTTCGAGCAAATTCATGATTGGCGAATGGCACTCGAGGATCTGCGGGCCCTCTTTTTCGGAGGAGAGATACTGCGCCATGTAGCCTTCATTATCGCGCACTTTGACCAACCATTTGGCGCGCTCGACTACGTTGTCGCCCTTCACCTTGGCTTGCAACAGTCGGGTCCGCTTCTCGAAAACGTTGTAAAGCAGCTTTTCCGCTGCGTTCGCCCCGTAAATTTCCTTGGCTGACGCCAGCATTTCTACGGTGAACTCGTTGCTGTCGACCGGAAACAGATCGTGGCTGCGACGGGTGAGCCGGTAGACCATCTCCGGCCGGCCCATTTTCTGCGGACGCCGCCAAGTATCGAGATAACCGTCTCGCTGCAAGGTCAGGCAATGCTGCTTGATCCCCATGTAGCTCATTCCCATTTTGTCGACCAACTCGTTGACCGACATTCCCTTAGTCCGTTTCAGGGAGTTAATAATCTCAAGCCGCTGGGTGCGGCCGATCTCGGCAAGCAAACGTTGATTCATGGGCGATATCACGGGGTTCGGCGCTGACTTTACACGCGACGATCTTTAAAAGACAACATCTAAATCGCGCAAATTACAGAGGCAAAAGAAATTACATCACTGTAATATCGAGGACCGATCAGTGTGAAAATGGAAGCCCTACCACTTCAGTGGTAACGCGACCGTTATGGCCTGAGACCGCCTCCAGCTTCGTTCCAACGGAATTGAAGCCACGTTTAACATAGCCAAGCGCAATTTCCCGGTCGCCACTTCGAGTAATGCTGGTGATCCAGCCTGCATCCTTGTTTTCCGGTCCGGCCACTAAGCGCATTTCCGGAACGAACGTGGCACCGGTTAACGAAACGAGGCCACAAAGTTGTTTGTTCCGTTGTCCCGACATTTTCATTCGTGAAATCGTTTCCTGACCGATGTAACACCCTTTGTCGTAATCGATACAGCGCAGTTCGAGATTGGCTTCTACCGGAATGATTTCCGCGGTCAACTCGCGCCCCCAACGCGGGATTCCCCGTTCGATTCGTAACCGTTCCGCGCAATCCGGCTCGCACAACTTTCGTTCCTTCTTTAGTTCGCTCGCAATCATGTCGTGTGAACTTGCGTCGCACGAGATATCCGCTCCGGGAACACCAAACCGGTCAACCGCAACAACCTGATTCGGAACAGAAAGAGTCGGCACATCAGGACCAATCAGGTGAAAGATGGATATTTGCGCGGTCACGTCTTCAATTTGGACGTCGTCGGCAATGACATAGCGCTCGAGGCGGGCCTGCAAAGTCGGCGCCTGCAAAGGATCCGCATCAATCAGAAAGGAATCGCCGTCCAGGTGAACGAAAAGATGCGCGTCCATTTTACCCTTCGCATTCAGAACGCACGCTTCGATTGCGACTTTTGCGTTCGCCTTGCGAATGTCGTTCGTAATTTGGCCGTTGAGGAAGCGGCTGCGATCAGCCCCGACTACCCGAAGTTTCACCCGCGGCGAAAGGTCAAAAAACGGTCGATCGGCAGTAGATGTCTGCGCCGTCATTCTCCTGGCGCAAGTGATTAAGATCCGTCTGGCCTCGCGCTTTCGCCGCGAAGCAGCTTGGCTATCAAATCCATTGGGGAACCGGAAGGCGCCGGCTGCTCGGCTGGTGGCTCAGCCGCTGGAACGATCTCTGGCGATGGTGATTGCTGGGTTGGGGGCGGTTCAGTCGGCGCCAGCTGGTCGGCAATTGGCGCGGTTTGCGCGAGAGGTTCGGCCATCGGCTGGGTCAGCTCCGCTTCCTGGACCGCCGCGGCAACTTCGCCCATGCTCGAGATCGTTGCCGCCGGTTCGATCGGTGGCGGTTTTTCAAAGAGTTCCAGATCCTGTTCGACCGTGGGAAAAATCATCTCCGGAAAATATTTGCGCGCGACAACGGAAAAATCTTCTTCGGCATAACCGCGCTGTTCCTGTTCGAGAAGCCGGTCTCGGGCCGCGGTCGTGACCGCAAGTTCCAGATGGTGGGACAAGCCAAGCTGGCTGGCAATTTTCATGTCCTTCAACATGTGTTTGAGCGCAAAATGAGGTTCGAAATTATTTTCGATCATTTTCGGCAGCTTCATTGCCAGCGTTTTGGAATAACTCGCGTTGTTCTGTAACGCGGCGACAAATTTTTCCGGAGGGATTCCGGCGTGGTTAATAAGCGCCAATCCTTCGGCCAATGCCTGGACGCCTGTGGCAGTCGCGATGTTCGTTGCGAGTTTCACCACTGTGGCTTGTCCAATTTCGCCGATCTCGATAATTTCCTTCGAGCTGGCTTCCAAAATCGGGCGCGCTTCCCGCAATGCCACTTCATCGCCCGCGACGTAAAACACCAGCTCGCCTTTTTCCGCGCCCAGTTTGCTACCCGTAAACGGCGCTTCGACAAATCTCGCGCCGCGCCTTTCCACCAAATCGGCTGCGGTTCGCATTGAATGCGGAGCCACCGTGGGATGAGCAATGACGACGTGGCGCGGGCCGAGCGCCGGCGACATTTGCCGAACAACATCGAGCAAGGCGTCGTCGTCCGAGACGAAAATCTGGATGTAGTCGCACATTTCGGCGAGCTCGGCCGGCGCTCCGACGAAATTTGGGACCGGACGTGGATTCCGGTTCCAAACGAAAACATGGAAACCGCGTTCGCGTAGATTTTCCGCGACCCGGCTTCCGATAATGCCAAGTCCGAGCACCCCAACGTTTTTTCTGGTTCGACGCGCCATGTGAAGGCTGGCCTTTCCGTAGCTCCGGCCGCCTCTTCAGCCTGCGGTGAAAACTGCCCCGGTGCAATCCAGAACTTCGCCTAAAACGGCCTCAAATAATCAACATTCCGAGGAAGATCGACCAGTAATCTCTCAGCGACTACTTCGCGTTTCTGGTTCGCCAGATCGATCGCGATGTCTCCGCGAACCTCGCCGAAAGTCTGCTGCCTGGGCCCCCGGACGTCGATTAACTTTAGGATGTGGAAACCGAGTCGTGTTTGAACCGGCTTGCTGATTTCGCCAGGGCGCAGCTTGGTCGCGGCCTCGACAAAATCAGGCGGCATTCGTTTGGTAGAGAAATAACCAAGTTCGCCGCCGCGCAACTTTGTCGCCTCATCTTCGGAATTCTGCGCCGCTAGTTCGGCGAAATTTTCGCCAGCACCCAGGCGCGCGGACAGCGCTTCGATCGCAGCCCGTTTCGTCTCGACCACATCCGGCGGCGTTTCGGGCGGCGCTGCCAAAAAAAGATGACCCACATTGCGCAGTTCCGGCGAAAAAAACTGTTCTCGATGCGACTCATAAAATTGACGGCACTCGGCATCGGTCACCGAAACTTCCGTAGCAATTTTCTTGGCAAGCCATTCGCGGGCCTTGAAATTGTTCTTCAACATTCTTGCGATCGAAGCCGGCGAGAGACCGCTTTTCTTCAACACGGATCGCCAAGTCTTGTCGTCGGAAAACTGAAAGCGCAGGAGATTGAGTTCGCCCGTTAGCGCTGGCTCCGGAACGTTCTCCCGCAACCCGCGCGCCTCGGCCACGCTGTTGGCAACCAATCCTGTCAGCGCGGCTTCGCGTTTTACCTTCGCCGGCTCACTCTCTTCAACTCCGGCAACGTAATCCGATTCCGCGTCTAACCGGTCGAGGTCCGCTTGGTAAATCCCATTGCCATCGACCACCGCCAGGAGATGCCCGCGGCCCAAGAGCTCTCCGAGTTGATCGCGAATAGTTATTGAACGCACCAACGCTTGTGCGCACCCCAGTCCGGCAGCGCATCCGACCCCAATCGCGATCCAAAACGCCACCGGACGTTTCATTTGAACGCCAGTTCCGAGACATAATACGCCGCAACCGAGCCGACAATTTGCAAACTCTGTGGACTGAGTTTGTCCATCGTGTCCTCGGCAGTGTGCCAGGGCGGATAATGAAAATCGATCAGGTCGATCACTGGGATACCAATCGCGTTCAACGGACTGTGATCGTCCGTAATGTCTTGATCGAAGTATGTGAAATAATTTCGAAATTTGAGGGCATCCGCTGAGGCAAAGATACCGGCAGTAATTTTGCTGGGAGAATTCGGCGGCAAGGTAACGTCCAACGAACTGTCGCCGACCATATCGAACAAAATCCCGCCGCGGAACGATTTGGCCGATCCATCTTTCCCAAGTTCCTGCGCGAAATGGCGACTGCCGTAAATTCCGTCAGTCTGACTAAAATTTTCGACGGCTTCTTCACCGTCGAAGAAAGCCAGTTCGATTTTTTGGGCCAACCGCGGATCTAATGCCAGAACTCTGGCCAATTCCAAAAGGAGGCCGGTGCTGGATCCGCCGTCATTCGCGCCGACAAACTTAAAGGAATCAAAAATCTTTGTATCGTAGTGCGAGCAAAGCAAAAATGATGGTTTCGATGCGGTCCCGAACCTGGCAACGAGATTTACAAACTTCACCTCGCCCCGTGGAGTCTGGTCCGAAAACGCCTGTTCGGTCACATTCCAGCCCAAGGACTCGAGCTGCTCTTCAATGTAGGCGCGTGCCCGAACGATTGCGTCTGAGCCGGGTGGCCGCGGCCCGAGATCCACCAGGGCTTGAACATGCGCCAAGGATTTATCGCCCGAAAACTCCGTCCAAATTTTCTTTGCCGGAGTCTTTGCGCAGGAATTCGCAAGCAACAGACAACCGAAGGCCAAAGTAATAGCCCGAAACGAAAGCGACATTCGAGCAATTAACGCTCGACGGCGTTCAAACCGACGATGTTCAAGATACGTTGGAGATCGTCGTCACCATAATATTCAATTTCGATTCGGCCCCGCTTAGGAGTGTGATGAATGGTGACATTCGTGCCGAAATGCTGACGAAGTTTGTCCTGTAAATCGCCAATCGCCGCGGAGCTGACGACAACCCGCGGACTGCCCCGACGTTTTTTCCAACCACCCAGGAACCGTGTGACGAGTCGTTCGGTCTGTCGCACGCTCGAACTGCGGCGCACAATCGTCTCGCCCAGCTGCAGCTGTTCTTCCGGCGCTTTTACTCCAAGCAAAACTTTGGCATGCCCAACCGAAAGTAAATCCTGCGCCACCCAAGTTTGAAGTTGCGGATGGAGATCGAGCAAACGCATCGCGTTCGCGATCGCAGCACGGCTGCGGCCAACCTTGTGCGAGATTTCCTCCTGTTTCATTCCGAACTCATCCCGCAACCGCGCGTAGCCGTGCGCTTCTTCGATCGGGTTGAGGTCACTCCGTTGCAGGTTTTCGATCAACGAAAGCTCCAGCACTTCCAAATCAGTGGCCGGACGAATGATGACTGGGACTTCGGTTAAACCAACCTCCTGGGCTGCGCGCCAGCGGCGCTCGCCAGCGATCAGTTCGTGAGTACCGCCATTCACTCTACGGACAATGAGCGGTTGAATGATTCCGTGCTGTCGAATCGAATCGACCAACTCCCGCAACGCTTCCTCGCCAAAATCCTTGCGTGGCTGCAAAGGACTGGGAACGATACTGGCGAGCCGGACTTTGCTGACTTGCTCGCCGACGTCGACCATCTCATGTGGCGGTGCGGCTTGCCCTGCCTGCCCGCCGTGGTGGGAGCTTGTCGAACGCGGCTGAGAACTGATTAACGCGCTCAGTCCTTTACCGAGTCCAGACTTCGCCATGTGAATGACGCTATCGGAAGCATTTGGACAACGCAAACAGCAATCAAGTCAGCCGATGTTGCGCCCGTCGCGGTGGCAGATAGCATGCGGCGATGTGGCGCGCGCCGGAAATTTTCACTCTCGGACATTCTCCGGATCCGGACGATGCCTTCATGTTTTACGCGATCGCGAAGAATAAGATCGATCTTCGCGGATATCGCTTCGAACACCGTTTGGAAGACATCCAAACCCTGAATGAACGCGCGATGCGCGGCGAGTTGCACATTTCGGCCGTTTCAATTCACGCTTACGCCTACATCGCCAACAAATACGCGTTGCTTCCCTGTGGAGCAAGCATGGGCGACGGGTACGGCCCACTCCTTGTCAGGAAAGCCCCGAACGCCAAATCCCAAATCCCAACCGAAAATGCCGAAATCCGAAATTGGCTGCGCGAGCAGGTAATCGCGGTCCCCGGAACAATGACCAGCGCATTCCTGGCCTTGAAACTTTATCTCGGTGATTTCAAATACGTTGTCGTTCCGTTCGACCAAATTTTCGATGCCGTCAGCAAAGGCCAAGCTGGCGCGGGCTTAATTATTCACGAAGGGCAATTGACCTACGCAAAGTCAGGCTTTGAAAAAATTGTCGATCTGGGTGAGTGGTGGAAACAAGAAACGAATCTCCCGCTTCCTCTCGGTGGAAACGTGATTCGAAAAGATATTCCGTCGGACGTTCGGCACGATCTCCTTGAGATCATGCGCGAAAGCATCGATTACGGGCTGGCGCACCGCGACGAAGCAGTCGCCCATTCGATGCCTTACGCCCGCGACATGAACGAGCAACTAGCCGACAAATTCATCGGTATGTATGTAAACGATTTTACGCGCGATTACGGGGACAAAGGGCGGGCCGCGATTCGTAGATTCCTAGGAGACGCTCGGGAAGCCGGTTACGTCGACAAGCCGGCGGAAATTGAGTTCGTCGACTAACTACTTTTTCTCCTGCTTCTTTTCTTTGCCAACCTGCGTCATGACGAACGTCTTGATTCGATTGGATTCCTTTTGAAAACCGGTCATGAAATCGTGCGTGCCGTATTCAAATAGAACCACGAAGCAAAATGTGAAGAAGACAAAGAGAGCGAGCCAGAATAGTCCGCGCAAGAGAGACATGCTGCCAAGAGTAGCTGAGCGTAAGTTATCGGTCAATCGGACGGCTGGGGAGCCAAAGTTCGGATTGATCGTTCGAGCGGAACTGACAAGCTAAACCGATGCGAGTCCGGCTTTTGGACCTCAGTGAGCAATACCGCGCCCTGTCGGAAGAGATTCGCGCCGCGACGGATCTGGTGTTGTCGAGCCAACGCTTCATCCTTGGCCCAAAATTGATCGAATTTGAGAAAGCCGCGGCAGCCTATTGCGGCTCCCCCTACGCCGTCGGTGTTTCATCCGGCACCGATGCCCTTCTCGCAGTCTTGATGGCGCACGAAATCGGCCCCGGCGACGCGATTATTACAACCGCCTATTCGTTTTTCGCGACCGCCGGCTGCATCGCGCGGGTGGGCGCAACCCCGGTGTTTATCGACATCGAGCCGAACACTTACGACATCTCCGCCAAAGCGTTGCGACGTTATGTCGAAAAATATTGCCGTACCGTGGAGGGCAAATTGGTAAACGAAAATCGGCAGATTATTGCCGCTCTAGTTCCCGCTCATCTCTTTGGTTTGTGTTGCGACATGAACGAAATGCTCGCCGTTGCGCGCGAGCACAATTTGATTCTGATTGAAGACGCCGCGCAAGCGATCGGCGCCGAATTTCCGCTGGCAAACGGGTCTGCCAAAGCGGGAACAATGGGCGATGTCGGTTGCTTCAGTTTCTATCCCTCCAAGAATCTCGGCGCCGCGGGCGACGCCGGTCTGGTGGTTGGCCGCAACGAGCAATTCGCCGAGCGCCTTCGACGATGTCGCAATCACGGAATGGGGGCACAATATCGACACGACTTTGTCGGCGGCAATTTTCGAATGGACGAAATCCAGGCGGCGATTCTGAACGTAAAACTGCCGCATCTCGACAGTTGGTCGGCAGCGCGGCGCGAAGCGGCCAGCTTCTACACCAAAGAATTTCAGGGCCTAGGATTAGACAATAAAATTGACCTTCCGGTAGAACTCTATGCCCAGAGCGGCCTAACGAATCATCACATTTACCACCAATACGTAATCCGATCGACCCGCCGGGACGAATTGCGCCGGCATCTGGCCGATCGAGAAGTTGAAACTGCGATTTATTATCCACTGGCGCTGCACGAGCAGCCTTGTTTCGAATATCTGGGCTACAAGGCCGGCGATTTTCCGGAAGCGGAACGCGCAGCCCGCGAGAGTTTAGCCCTGCCGATTTATCCGGAAATTCCGCGCGAAGCGCAGCACTACGTAGTAAATTGCATCGCGCAGTTTTTCAGCTAGAGATCAAGACCCCAGAACCGTCGCGGGTAGGTACCGAAGTGGCCAAACGGGGCAGACTGTAAATCTGCTGGCTTTACGCCTTCGCTGGTTCGAATCCAGCCCTGCCCACTTTTTCCGCGTATAAGCTCAGCCTTACGCAGCTCAGTCGCTTAACGACGACGGCGTTTTGTCGTGCGTCGCGCTGATGGCGATTTTCGTCGCGGCTTCGCTTTGGCGCGCTTGGTTGGTTTGCGCTTCCGCGATTTGGTTGCGCCTCGGGCTGGATTTCTTTTCGCTACGACCTTGCGCGCTGCTTTTTTGACGGGCTTAGGCGCGGGTTTAAACACGCGCGCGGTGGCCTTCTTGACTGCCGGCTTCAATCGTCCTTCGCCAGCCGCTTTGCCAGCAATGGCGCCGACGATTCCACCCACCACCGCACCAGGAAGTCCCATGACACTTCCCAGGGCCGCCCCGGCCACTGCGCCCGCGGTCTCCTTCGGGATTGGTGGAACTTCTATGTCTTCTTTGTGTTGTGCGTCTGATCTGTCAGCCATAGTGGAGCCCTCCGTGATTTTTTAAAGCTTATATCCGTAAATGATTCGCGGTCCGGTCGGGCGCCGGCCGTGCAAAACAAAAAGCGGCCGCCGAAGCGACCGCTTTTTTAAAATCTATAAACGGTACGAACTAACGTCCGCGACGTTGACCGCCGCCGCCATCACGACGCCGATCCCCACCATAACCACCGCCACCCCCGCCGGGCGGCCGCGCTTCGCGTGGACGCGCTTCGTTCACGGTCAAGGCCCGACCTTCCATGGTCTTGCCATTGATCTCCGCGATCGCCTTTTGCGCATCTGCATCGGAGCCCATCGTCACAAAGGCGAAGCCGCGCGATTTGCCGGTGAATTTGTCCTGCATCAGCATGACTTCCTGCACGGCGCCGGCTTGTGAAAAAAGCTCCTGAAGTTCGTTTTCGGTGGTATTAAATGGGAGATTTCCCACGTATAATTTGGTTGCCATTGAGTCTAATCTGGAAAACGCCGCCAGGACGCTGGTGCCCACTGTTGAACATCAAATTGCCGCTGATTATTTTCTATGTGACAATCGGCGGACCTTCCGAGCTGCTGTTTTCTCCTTTCGGGGTCATTGTGTAGATTGCTTCGATTTGGAAAGCAATCAAAAATCGCAGGCGAACTACGGGCGACATGTCGAGTTGTAACGCCTTTAACGGAACAAGTAAGAACTGCCGCGTAGCCGTCGTGGCCGCCGGAATCGTCAGTCCCCTGGGTTTTGGCCTCGCCGAGACCCTCCAAGCCCTCCGTAACGCCACTGATTGCATAGCCGCCGTTTCCCGCTTCGACGTCGCCAGCTGCCGCTGCAAAACCGCCGCCCAAATCCCCGACCAGCGTCTCCTCGCTAACCGAGAGAATAGCCGCAAAAATGCGCGGCTGCACCGGGCCTCGCACATGATGATCGCAGCCATGACGGAACTCTTCGACCGCGATCCCGAATTCAAACCGGAAGTGACGGTGATCGGCACGACTAGCGGCGGGATGTCGTTCGGCGAAGATTATTATCGCGCCCTACACCGGCACCAGAACCTGCGCCGTTCGCCGGAATGGATCGCGAATTACCCACCCCAAAAACCTGTCCTTGACGCGCTGAAAGTATTCGAGATCTCCTCTCCCTGTTTCGTGATTGCGAATGCTTGCGCGTCCGGAACCAATGCGATCGGTCGAGCGTTCGAATCCGTCCGATCGGGAAAATGCCAGCGAGTGCTGACCGGTGGATATGATGCGCTCTCGGAATTAGTTTTTGTCGGGTTCGATTCGCTACAAGCCGCAACACCGGAAAAATGCAGACCATTCGACCGCGACCGCACCGGCATGGTTCTGGGCGAAGGCGCAGCCGTGCTGGCACTGGAAAATTTGGAAAGCGCAAAGGAACGAGGCGCGAAGATCATCGGTGAAATCCTCGGCTACGGAATTTCGACCGATAATCATCATCTGACGCAGCCCGACCCATCCGGAAGCGGACCAAGACGCGCAATGGAACTGGCGCTGCAAAGCGCTAACTGCTCGCCAGACAAAGTGGACTACATCAACGCCCATGGAACCGCGACGCCATTCAATGATGCGGCCGAGGGCAAGGCGATTTCAGAATTGTTCGGAAACGTTCCGGTCAGTTCGACCAAGAGTATGATTGGTCATTCTCTAGGCGCGGCCGGGGCGATCGAAGCGGTCGTTTGTTTGCTTGCGCTGCAATCGCAATTCTTGCCGCCGAACATTAATTTTCGCGCGTCGGATCCCGGCCTGGTTCTCAATATCGTCGCCAACGAATCGCGCGACGCGAAGATCGACATCGTTCTTTCCAATTCGTTTGGGTTTGGCGGCACGAATGCATCGGTTCTGATCCGGAAAGTGGCGGCATGAGCTCTCGCATCTCGGGGATGGGCTGGATCACGCCGCTCGGACGTGGCGTTGACAAAGTTTGGAACCGTTTGCTGCACGGAGATGAATCGCCAGCGCAAACAATTTCTCGCGACGAAGGCAACGAAACGTACCAGGCGTTTTTGGTTCCGGCCGAAGCGGTGCGCAATCTGCCGCCTCATTCGAGACTCCGCCGAGCCAGCGCGATTTCACGCTTCGCGGCGGCAGCTGGACTCGACGCGATCGCGGAGGCGACGTCGATGGGCCTTAAGATCGACGTGGCGAAACTCGCGCTGATCTTCGCAGTTTCGAACGGCGGCGTGATTTACACGAAACGGTTTTATCATGGCATTGTCGAATCTGGCGCGCAGTCCGCCAGTCCTCTCCTTTTTCCCGAGACGGTATTTAACGCTCCGGCCAGCCACCTCGCCGCAATTCTCGGAGTTGAGGGTGCGAGTTATACAATTGTCGGCGACGGAGCGGTTGGAATCCTCGGAATCAAAATGGCGAGCGATCTTCTAGAAACGAACGCTGTTGATTACTGTCTGGTCGTCGCCGCCGAAGAAGCGGACTGGGTACTTTGCGATGCGTATAGCAAATGGCGGTTGACCAGATCATCACCGCCGATTGAAGTTTTTTTGGATCGGCCGCACGGCACAATCCTGAGCGAAGGCGCGGGCGCTGTGTTACTTGGTCGCGAAGGAGCCCTCCAAGTCGACGCAATAAATGCCGGTGGAAATTTCGCGCATCAACGAAACGCGGGTGAGGTAGTTGAACGGATTCTATGGGACCTTCGCGACCAAAACGGTTGTATCGTCGCCAGTGCGAACGGCACTTTCGTCGATCTAGCGGAGCGGGATGCGATCAAGAAACAGATGCCGCATTCGCCCGTTTACACTCCCAAACCGGCGATCGGCGAAAGTGTGGGAGCCAGTGCCCTTTGGCAGGTGATTATCGCCGGCCAAGCTCTGGTAAAAGGACAACTTCCTCCAATGGCACATGGCTCCACGGACGCAGGGCTTCGGTTGTCCGAGACAGCAAGCAGGAGTGGCTCGAGTGCGATCGTTTTAGCGTGCGGCCTAAACCAGCAAGCGGCGGGGCTGCGATTATCGACTTAAACAGGCCGCGCCCTACCTCCTTTTGCCTTTGCAACGAGGGGGCCAACACAGTACGTTCGGCGTCCGCCATGCGAATGCTGGTCTGGGGGGTCTTTTTTTTGTTTTGGGCGGCCGGCTTGGCAAGAGCGGCGAATAACAGTACGTCCCAACACGACCCGGTTGAGATTACTTCCAGCGGCGAAACGACTTACGATAACGGGGTCGCCACCGCCCGGGACAACGTCGCGATCCACATTGGCGATACCGATATTTATGGCGACTTTGCTCAATATAACTCCCGCACCCACGAAGTATTAGTCCGGGGAAATGTCCGAATTTATCGCGATGTAAGTCTCTACGTCGCCGACGAAGGTATTTATAACGTCGACACCAAACAAATCCGCACCAGCGACGTGCGAACGGAATATCACCCGTATTTTCTCAG
The DNA here is from genome assembly GCA_035473775.1 of Chthoniobacterales bacterium. Taxonomy (GTDB): domain Bacteria; phylum Verrucomicrobiota; class Verrucomicrobiia; order Chthoniobacterales; family UBA10450; genus AV40. The sequence continues at coordinate 61,928 of DATINV010000099.1, read as the reverse complement.
CGGGCAGAACGTCAACGAAAGTTCGGCCAACGTCTATCACGTGCAGGACGCGACTTTTACGACGGACGATTCTCCGCGACCGGATTTTCACCTCCATGCGCGAACGGTCCGTGTTTATGAAAACGACCACGTCGTGTTTCAAAACGTGACCTTTTACATCGGCAAAGTTCCGGTCTTTTGGTGGCCATACCTTTATCAGTCCCTCAATGATGCATTTAGTTTTTCGATCGCGCCCGCCGATTTGAGTTCCTGGGGACCTTCGCTCCTCACTCAAGTTACCTTTCCGATCACGGATGACATTAAGGGACGGCTTCGGCTGGATTATCGCGGACGTCGCGGGGTCGCGATTGGTTTCGATTCGGACGTTGACTACGGGAAGGACAAGTCCAGCAATCTCAAACTCAAAACTTACTACGCCGATGACCAAAATCCGGACATCAATCCGACCGCAATCAAGCGCCCCCTGCTCGACCCTAATCGCTACCGGGTGACTGTGCAGGACACGACGCAGGTCACTAAAGATATCTACGGGATCGTCAATGTGACCAAATTAAGTGACGCGTTCTTGATGCAGGACTTCTATCAAAGCGAATTTCGAATTGATCCCAACCCCGACAACGTCATCGCCTTGGCCAAAACCGATCCGTTCTACACGATTACCGCTACCGCGCGGTTTCAAGCTAACGATTTCTTCGAACAAACCGAGCGTCTGCCAGAAGTCGTGCTCGATATCAAACGTCATGCTTTATTCGGCGGTCCGATTTATTACGAAGGCGAGAGCAGCTTCGGCGAATTACATCGCAGTTTTGCGGAGGGTTCCGGCTTTGAAGATTACGGGGCGACCCGAGTCGACACGTTTCACCAGCTACTTTATCCGAACACCTACTTTGGCTGGCTGTCCGTGGTGCCGCGCGCGGGCTTCCGGGCGACCTACTATGATAAGACTCGCGACCTCGGGAACACCTTATTTCCGACCAGCCAGGATCCGTTGATTCCAAATTTTATTCCTCAAGACCCGACCCCGGCAAATCCGATCATTGATGCCGGCAGTGGAGTGCGGACCGTTTACGACGCCGGCGTCGAAGCCTCCTTCAAGTTGTCTCGCGCCTGGGACGACGTCGCGAACCGCACCCTCGGGTTGGATGGATTGCTTCATGTCATCCAACCGTATTCGGATTTCTCATATGTCCATGAAGACGGACTCGACCCTTCTTCGATTTTGCAGTTTGATCGGTTTGAGCCGTCGACGCAGTTACGTCCAATCGATTTCCCGCAGTTTACCACGATCGACTCGATTGCGAGCTGGACGATCTGGCGCAATGGAATTCGCAATCGCTTGGAAACGCGACGTGATGACGTCACCGTGACCTGGCTGGAATTGGACACGTTCTTCGACGTTAACTTCGACGATCCATACGACCGCCGCACCTACTCGAATTTTTTTAACAAACTGCGCTTCACTCCGTTGCCCTGGGCTTCGCTCTCGATTGATTCGCAGGTTCCAGCCTTCAGTTCCGGTTTCACTGAAGTCAACACAACCCTTTCCGTTCAACCGGCGGCCAATCTGCAAATCAACGCGGGCCATCGCTACCTGAACGACAATCCGTTTTTCCAGCATAGCAGTCTCTTTGTGGTCGGAGGATATTACCGGGTCAGTGACAACTGGGGCTTCGGATTTCAGGAGCAATACGAAGGAACCGTCGGCATTTTCCAGGAACAGCGTTACGCCATTTATCGCGACCTAACGAATTGGGTGGCGTCCGTTGGCGCGGTCGTTCGAGACAACACCGGAAACAAAAAGGAATACGGCATTCTGCTGACTTTCAGCCTCAAGGCTTTTCCCAAATTTGGATTTGATTTGAACTTCGATCCGGGAAGCCAGGGGCAATGAACATCCCCTGGGACTGTGCTAGGTTGAGCCGCTAGCAACATTCTTCATTCATGGATATTTCGATCATCGGTTCGGGCTATGTAGGTCTTGTTACCGGCGCTTGTTTTGCCGACGTCGGGCACAACGTGGTTTGCGTCGACAACGACGAAGCCAAAGTCAAAACCTTGCAGGCAGGCCGCATTCCAATTTACGAACCTGGCCTGGAACAGATCATCCACCGCAATGTCTCGGCCCATCGTCTGCGCTTTAGCAGCAGCATTCGCGAAGGAGTGGACAATTCACAAATCGTTTTCATTGCCGTCCCAACGCCGCCTCAGCCTAACGGAGAAGTCGATCTCAGCTTCATCGAAAAAGTTTCCCGCGAAATTGCCGACGTATTGAGTGACTATCGAGTAATCGTCGACAAAAGCACTGTGCCGGTGAAGACCGGCGAACGCGTCGCTGAGACGATCAAACGCTACAACCGCCACGGCGCGAAGTTTGATGTCGTTAGCAATCCCGAATTTCTCCGCGAGGGCTGCGCCATTCACGATTTGATGCATCCGGACCGAATTGTTATCGGCGCGCAAAGTCAGAATGCGGTGGACCTGATGAAGAAAGTGTATGAGCCCTTCATGGCGCCAATATTGGTCACCGACATCAACAGCGCAGAACTGATCAAGCACGCGGCCAATTCTTTTTTGGCGCTGAAGATTTCCTACATCAACGCCATTTCCGCGATCTGCCAAGTTAGCGGGGCGGACGTCGAGAAGGTCGCCGATGGAATCGGAATGGATCGGCGAATCGGACGACAATTCCTGAACGCCGGCATCGGTTACGGCGGCTCCTGCTTTCCCAAAGATGTGGCCGCCTTCATCCACATCAGCGATCAGCTTGGCGTGCCATTCACGCTCTTGAAGGAAGTGCAGCGGATAAATGGATTGCAAAAGGAGCGTTTCCTGAAACTCATTCGCGACACGTTGTGGGTATTGCGTGAAAAACGGATCGCAGTTTGGGGTCTGACCTTTAAACCTGATACGGATGACGTTCGCTCATCTGTTGCGGTCGAGCTGGTTGACTCGATGCTACGCGAAGGCGCGCACGTCAGCGTTTACGATCCAAAAGGAATGGAGAAAGCTCGCGAGTTGAAAGCCGTCGCGGACGCGAATTTTGCAAAGTCGGCCTTGGACGCGGTCGATGGGGCCGAAGCGCTGGTGATTGCGACGGAATGGCCGGAGTTTGCCAACATCGATTTCGCCGAGGTCAAGAAACGCATGACCACACCAATCGTTTTCGACGGACGGAATCTCTTAAATCCCGAGACGATGGGCGAGTTCGGCTTTCATTATCATTCGATGGGCCGCGCCAGCACCATCCCGCGATAAAACTACCGTGGCGCAGCTTTCAGCTCGCCGAGTCGCCCTCGCCGCGCTGAAAATCTGGCGGACGAGACGGTATTTTGCCGATCGTGTCATTTCGCGGCTCTTAGACGATGCGCTGTTGAAATCAACCGATCGCGCCTTCGCGGTCGAACTTTTTTACGGGGTTCTACGAAACCTCACCCTGCTTGATTTCTGGATCGCCTCACTGCGGCCACGTCGAATAGATGTCGATGTTCGAGATGTTTTGCGGCTAGGGCTTTACCAATTGTTTATTGCGAAGACGTCCGAGCATGCAGCCGTCTACGAGACTGTTCACCTGGTCACAAAACGGCAGCGACCAATCATAAATGGAATCCTGCGATCGGCGATTCGAAAGGAAACCGATTTGCGGCAAGAGCTACGATCACAGCCGCAGGACATTCGATTTTCGCACCCCAAATTCTTGATCGAACGCTGGGGCAAAGAATTTGGGGACGAGGCAACCACCGCATTGTGTGAATGGAACAATCGGCCGCCGCCGATCTACGCGCGCATCAATCGGCTGAAGACCGATCTTCCGAATTTTCTGGAGCGATATCGCGACGCTCGCTCGATCCCAAACATTGCAAACTTCGTAGAGCTCTCTTCGCCAAATAAGGCGCTCAGTCAGGGAGACTGTTACATCCAGGACCCGAGCACAGCGATCGCGTGTGAATTATTGGAACCAAAACCCGGCGAGAAGATCCTCGACGCATGCGCGGCACCTGGCGGAAAAACAGCCTATCTCGCCGAGTTGATGCAAAACGATGGTTTGATCCTGGCTTGCGACCGTGAGGCAGATCGATTGAGTCTCGTTCAAGAAAACGTCGACCGGCTCGGTGCTCGGATCGCGGAGATCTTTCGACACGACTGGACAAAAACAGAAACGCCCGAGGCGATCCATTCGCTGGCTCCCTTCGACCGAATCCTGATCGACGCGCCCTGCAGCAACACCGGCGTCATGCGCCGGCGGGTGGATGTCCGGTGGCGATTAAAGCCAACCGAATTTGGACGTATGCGAGACCGCCAGTTGGAAATCGCGCATGCGGTTTCGGCGTTGCTGAAACCGGCTGGGATTCTCGTTTACAGCACGTGCAGTCTTGAACGCGAAGAAAATGAAGAGGTCACGCGAGCGCTGATCCGCGATATGCCGAGCTTTAAATTGGAGGAGCAACGAAAATGTCTTCCATTCACGAATCATTTTGACGGCGCTTTTGCGGCAAGATTTCGTCGGACGAACTAGACTAGTCGAGTCAACCTGCGCTGAGGGTTGCATCCCTGCCCCGGAATGGAATCGTACCACCCTATGCATGACGCCCGCTTCGATAAGCTCGCCAAATTATTGGTCGAATATTCGACCAGACTCAAACGGAACGAGAACGTCTTGATTGAAGCCTTCGATGTTCCGGACGAAATGACGATTGCGCTCGTGCGCGCCGCTCGAAAAGCCGGCGCGATTCCATTCGTCCAGGTTCAGCGTAACCGAATCAGCCGCGAGTTGGCATTGGAGGCGTCCGATCGCCAATTGAATATTGCGGCCGCCCACGAACTTGCCCGAATGAAGAAGATGCAGGCCTATATCGCGCTTCGGGGTAGCAATAACATTACCGAATTGTCGGATGTGCCAGTCACGAAAATGCAGCTGGTGGCGAAGAAAATGCGGCCGGTCCAGGACCAGCGGGTGAAGAAAACGAAGTGGTGTGTTCTGCGCTGGCCGTCTCCGTCGATGGCCCAGCTGGCCGGAATGAGCACCGAAGCCTTTGAAGATTTCTATTTCGACGTTTGCACGCTCGACTACCAGAAACTGCAGCCGGGCATGAAGGCGTTGAAGAACTTAATGGAAAGCGCCGATCGCGTACAAATTAAAGGACCGGGAACAAATCTGCGGTTCAGCATCAAAGGAATTCCGGCAATCATTTGCGGCGGCGATCGAAACATTCCGGACGGCGAGGTTTTCACGGCACCAGTCAAGAACTCTGTGGAAGGGCACGTCACGTTCAACGCGCCCACGATTTATCAAAGCATCGCCTTTGACGGGATCCGTCTCGATTTCCGAAACGGTAAAGTCGTTAAGGCAACGAGCAACCAAACCGAGAAACTAAACAAGATCCTCAACTCCGACGCGGGAGCGCGCTACGTCGGCGAGTTTTCGTTCGGATTTAACCCTTATGTGCTCGAGCCGATGCGGGACATTCTTTTCGACGAAAAAATCGCCGGTTCGTTTCATTTCACGCCGGGCCAGGCCTACGAAGAAGCCGACAATGGCAACCGAAGCCAGGTGCATTGGGACATGGTCTGTATCCAACGGAAAAGTTACGGCGGCGGTGAGATCTATTTCGACGGGGAATTGATCCGTCGTGACGGAGAATTTCTTCCGAAAGAGCTGCGCTCGTTAAATCGCAGCTCGTTCGGCAAAGGAAAATAGCCGAAGGCCGTACACAAACAGAGCGACTCGGGCGAGTCGCTCTGACGAAAGTTTGTTAGCGATGGTTACGCGGCGCGGCGCGGACCCTGGCCGAGCAGGTTCAGCTGCATCATTCCGATTTCGCCACTGCCGGTGAGTTGCAGGTTCGAAATCTCGAACATTGGAGCGCCTTCGACTGCGGTTCCTGCGGCGGTCGGCAATTGCACCATTACTTGCTTCGAATTGGAGTTCAGCACGATCGACGAAATTTCGAACGATGGTGAGAATTCAACCGTTGCGATCTGGAACGGCGCGACCACGTGCACGGCCGCCTGACCCTGTTGGGACGGCGTTAGTTGCAACGGCGCGGCGGCAAAGTCTGAAACCAGATGAAGGCCGCCAACCGTGAAGGAGGGCGAGCCAACAACGGACGGACGTTGCTGTTGCGATGGGGTCAGACGAACGCTGCCGAGAGTCCCGCCGGCTGGCTGGATCCGAGCGATCTCGAAAGTCACCTGCAGATTCATCGCAGGCTGCGGTGAAGAACCGGCGAGGCGCATCGTCACAACCTTCGAGGAGGGCCGCAATTGCAAAGCGCCCATCTTGAAGGACGGAGTCAGCTGCATCGACGCAATCTCGAAAGCGAAGGTGAGTTGCACGGCGGTTTGCATGGCGCCGGCAGGTTGAGGTGAGCCACCTCGTTGAGCGGTTGGGATTTGGATCGGTTCAGGCATGATTACTGGTGTGGTTGGTTCGTAAACTGGTGTTTCAATGACCGGTTCCGGCGAAATAAACGGTTCGCCTGGTTGACGAAACGCCTCGACTGCAGCCGGTTCGGGTTCGGTGACCTCAATGATCGACGGTTCCTCAACAGGCGTCAACTGAGGAATGGGTTGTCCTTGACCCACCGGCTCAACCTCCGGCTCGGCCACAATTGGCATCTGCGCGAACAGTGGTTCCGGTTCTGGCATTGTAACCGGTTCTGGCTCAAAAACGATTGGTTCAGGCTCGGCAACGATTGGTTCGGGCTCGCTAACGAGTGGTTCGAGCTCGGTAACGAGTGGCTGCGGCATATCGAACGTCGGGGTTTCAACTGGTTGTGAAACCCATTCCGGTTCGGCGACAGGCGCTGCTGCTGCGGTCACCGCGCCTTGTTCAAAGACCGGCCCAACCGATTCCATTACCGGTCCAACGGATTCCACGACCGGTCCGACGGCCTCGAACGCTTCTTCCACCACAGGCTCGGGCATCACAACATGACGTTTGCCGTTGCCTTCGATCGCCGGTTCCACAACCGCGGCCCCGCCATTGCCGTTGCCATTACCGTTACCAAATACGCGGCCGGGTTTGCTCAACGGTACTACCGCGCGACGCAGCGACGGCTCAGACGCTTTCAGTTTCAGCGAAACTTGTCTGGGACCTCCAGTCACTCGCGGCATCACCTTCATTTCCTTTTGTGGCGAAGCCGACGCTGCAAGTTCCATACCGCTCAATTGCGGACCGGTTGCAGGCGCCGGGCGACGGAAATTGGGCAACTGAATTCCGCGACGGCGAACAACAGGGACAAACACCCAGGCGAGCAGACCAATTCCCGTCAGCACGAGCGCTCCAACCAGCAGACTCTGTCCATCAAACTTGCTTCGCGAACCTTCGGCAACTCGCGCGGGCGCGAGAACGGTTGCGGGCGCAGATTCGGCTGGCTTAGCGGCTGGCGCTTTCGCTTCAGCAACTGCAGGAGCTTTTGCTTGTAGTGGAGCTTGAGACGTTGCTTTGCTTGTCTCCGTCTTCGCCGGCTGCTCTTTCGGAACTGCTGCCGAAGCCGGAGCGTTCGCTGCCGCGACTGGCGTCTCTACTACTGGAGAGAATGTGGGCGCCGCAGCAGTCGGAATTTCGTCTGGCTTGGCTGGACTTCCCGCAGCAAACGATTGAGGCGCGCGGGAGGTGGCTTCCTTCACAGCGGCACTGGCCAAACTTTCCTCCGCCTTGGGTGCGGTTGCTTCCATTCCGGCAATCGCTGGTGCACCAGCCTTATTCTTGGCAAGCGCAGCTCCTGGAATCGGACTTGGCTCGATCGCCGGGCTGGCTTCGGTTTGAGCTTCCGCCAACGCCGTCGCCGCTTCGGCCGCGGGCGCCGGAGAAGTGGCCACAGCCGGGCTTTGCAACCAGCCGAGATCGTAAAATGAATCCGCAAAAACCAGATTCAAAGCGGGCGAATAAATTTTCTTCGCGGAAGTGATCCAGTCCGTCGCCTTGTTTGGATTGTTATGTTTAAACTCCCAGGCGGCTTGCGCGTAATAAAGCGCCGGTGTGTCGCCGGTAAATTGGAATTGCTCCATCATCTTCTGGGCACGGCTTTCTTTGCCCTCCAGCAAGAAAGTCATGAAGACGTTGAACTTGATGATCTGGGCGCCCTCACTCTTGTCTCCGCCGGGCGTTTTGCCCAAAAGCGCTTCGAAGCGATCGCGCGCCGTGGTGTAATCTTTTTTCTTCAGTGGCACCAACGCCAGATTGAATTGCGCCTGGCGGAATTTCGGATCGGTCTTCAACGCTTTTTTGAATTCGGCCTCGGACTGATCGAATTGCTTTTGCTCCATCAAAATCTCACCGCGGAGATTGAAGATGCTGGCCTGGTTCGGATCCGCCGCGTCCGCGTCGTTCACAAATTTCAAAGCCGACGTGAGGTCGCGCTGCTGAAACGCCTGGCGCGCCTGCTCAACTCGTGATTTGGCAAACGCTTTTGATTTTGCCGAGCGCTCCGAAGCCGAGGTCAACTCGAGCGCCGCGCGCTGCTGGCCAGCTTGTTTCTGCAACCAGCCGACTTCGTACAACGATTCGGCGAAAAGTTTATTGAGCTGAGGCGAAAAATTCTTTTCGGCCTGCGCCATCCAATCACGCGCTTCTTGAGTATTCTTTTGTTGGAGTGCGATCGCGGCATTAGCGTAATGCACTGCCGGCGTGTCCGGCGAAAGTTCAAACTTGGCCAGAATCGAATCGACCATGTTCTCCTTTCCTTCGAGCAAATAAGTCAGGAGAATTTTGTATTGGATGAGCTGAGTCGCTTCCCCTTGCAGTTCGGAAGCGTTGCTGGAAAGCAATTCCTGAAAACGATTGCGCGCATCGGCCCAATCTTTTCTCAAAAACGGAATTTCGGCCAAATTGAAACGCGCGTTCCAGAATTTCGGATCGATTCGCAACGCTTCACGCAACGCGGCTTCCGCTTTGTCGTAAATCCCCTGCCGCATGTAAATCACGCCGCGCAAATTTTGCGACTCGGCCAGATCGGGTTGACGCGTATCGATAGCGTCGAGTTGTTTTAATGCCTCCGGGAAATTGCTCGAATCGAAAGCGCGAAACGCCTTGTCATACATTCCTTCCAGTTCCGCCTTCGACGGAGCAACATTGTCCGCCGCCAAAGACCCAAGTACGAGCACGGCGATAGCCGCGATTTTCCGGAATTTCATGGCCTCGGAGTATGAAACCGTTTTGAAGCTTCGATTACAAGCCTAAAATGTGCGCCCCCCAGATATTTTTGAGGGTCTGGCCGGAGCCCCGTGCCGAAGGTGTTCTACCGGTTCAAATTGGCCACGATTCGCAGCCCTTCCAGGGTCAAATTCGAATGAACCGAGTCGATTTCGCGCAGGTGCGCCGCAATCAAGCCGGCATAGCCGCCAGTGGCAATCACTCGCACCTTTTGCTTAGCAAAACGCTCTGCTTTGATCCGAGCAATGATCTCCCGCACCAATCCACGGTAGCCGATTACAGCTCCGGCCCGCATCGCTTCCAGGGTCGATCTGCCAACCGCTGATTTTGGCTCCTTGAGCGAGAGCTTCGGTAACAAAGCGGTGCGTTGATAAAGAAAATTTGTCATCGATTCCAAGCCGGGCGCGATCACGCCCCCAATGTATTTCCGTTGCCTGGAAACAATATCGAACGTCACCGCAGTTCCGAAATCGACGACGATTGCCGGACAACCATAAAGCGCTGCGACCGCGGCAGCATTGGCGAGCCGATCCGCGCCAATCGCTCTGGGATTTGGGTAATCAATTCCGACGCCGAGTTTAATGTCCGGTGTTAACCACAAAATCTTCGATCGTTTCGCAGCCGATCGAACCGCTGCATTCTTTGTCGGGACGACCGAACAAACCACTACCCGGTCAATCGTCCGATTTCGAATGAGGCGTTTGAGGGCGACGCTGGTCAGTCTGGGTGTTTCGATCCGTTTTGGGTTCGAAATTTTTCGCGGCGTTGCGAACGCGAGTTTCGTGAACGAGTTGCTGATGTCTATTAAGAGATAATCAGCCATTCCAACCACTGTAGCGGCGGTCTGCTTGTCCCGCCATAGCGTTGGCGGCGGCGGATGACCGCCGGAAGTCTGCTCTTTGCTCGTTGCCGCGGTCTGCGTACTCTTCTCGCGTGCGAAATTTAGTCCATCGTCCGCGCCGGATGCGGCGCTCGCCTGCGCTCAGAAATCTGGTCCGCGAGACGAATCTAACTGCCCATGATTTCGTTCTTCCACTCTTCGTCAGCGACAAAATCGAAAAACGGCGCGCGATTCCGAGCATGCCCGGCGTTTCCCAGTTCACCGTAAACGAGGTTGTCGACCAGGCGAAGCAAGCAGAGGACACTGGACTGCAGGCGATTTTACTTTTCGGAATCCCCGACAAAAAGGACGAACAAGCGAGCGGCGCTTACGCCGAAAACAGCGTGATTCAAAAAGCATTGCGCGCGATCAAAAAGAAATGTCCTGGGCTAACTACGATCACCGACGTCTGTCTGTGCGAGTATATGAGTCACGGGCATTGCGGCGTGACGCGAATCGATGGCGAGCATTTTCATGTCCTTAACGATGAGAGCGTCGAACTTTTGGCCAAGACCGCACTCTCACACGCACAAGCCGGCGCCGATATGGTGGCGCCGAGCGACATGATGGACGGTCGCATCGGCGCAGTTCGTGAAGCGCTCGATGCCAACGGATTCATCGACGTCGGAATCATGAGTTACGCGGCGAAATTTGCGTCGGTTTTTTACGGACCATTTCGCGACGCGGCCGAAAGTCCGCCACAATTCGGCGATCGCCGGACGTATCAAATGGACACCGCTAACGCGGATGAAGCATTGCGCGAAGTGGCTTTGGATATCGATGAGGGCGCCGACATTATTATGATTAAGCCCGCCCTGCCCTATCTCGATATTCTCTGGCGGGCGCGCGAGCGCTTTGGCAAACCCACCGCGGTCTATCACGTCAGCGGGGAATTCGCGATGGTCAAGGCCGCGGCGGAAAAGAAAGTCTTCGATGAACGTGCCGCCGTCATGGAGATCATGACGTCGATCAAACGCGCCGGCGCGGACATTATTGTCACCTACTGGGCGCGGGAGCTCGCGCAGTGGCTCAAGGAGTAACAAGTCGCAACGGAGAAACCGCGGCCCACCACCGGCTGAAGCGGCTGGCATTGATATGGGCCCAGCGCCAGGCCTATTCCATTTGCGCTTTGGAAGTCACTCTGCCGCGATGTCGTTATCGAGCAGACCTGGCGGCGTATCGCGCGAACTCTAGGAGCCCAGGCGTGACTGCAATTTTCGAATGCAAACAAGCGCGAGTTGACCTTCATCGCGACAATGGCTGCGTCTCCGAAACAATCCGTCGTTTGGAAAAAGTTCATCAACGCCGTGAGATCCTGGAAAGAAACTTGCGGGTGCATTATCCGGCTTTGCGCATCCCTGATTCGCTTTTTGCCGAGTTCGACTCCCACAATTTCGAAGCGATCAATCATCGCGGCTACAAACAAATGCTCCGTCAAACTCGCGCGCTTCAGAACCGGCTTTTTGATTGCACCAAGTTCGAAACATTAATTCATTACCATTGCGCGAATCTGTTTTTTCTTGTTTTGCCTAACGAGTTGTTCCGGGAACCGGAAATCCCAATTGGATGGGGCGCATTGATTGAAGCGGAAGACGATCTGGTTCTGGCGCGCAAACCGATTTGGCATGAAGTGAACCCCGAAAACCAGCTGCGATTTCTGGAACGGATCGCCCGGACCGGAACGCGGGTGTTGAATCGAACGCTAGATATTAGTTTCGAAGAGGTGTCTGCCGGCGGTTCTTGATCTTAATCACGTTGGATGAGCAGATTTCGTCCGGTCATTTCCTTCGGCTGTTTCATTCCGAGCAAAAACAACAGTGTCGGCGCAACATCGGCTAGGATCCCATCCTCACAGCGGAACTGCCTTGCATCCTTCGCCACGTAAACGAACTGAACAAGGTTTGTGGTATGCGCGGTATTTGGTGAGCCGTCCGGATTTCGCATCAGCTCGCAGTTGCCGTGATCGGCGGTGAGAATGGCTTTTCCGCCGAGCTCGAGCAGCCGGGGAATGATTTTGGCGCAACACTGATCGACTGCTTCGACCGCTTTGATCCCGGCCTCGACCACACCGGTGTGACCGACCATGTCGGCATTAGCAAAGTTCAGTATTATCAGATCGACCTTGTCTATCCGTTTCAGCAATTCGTCGGTTACCTCAAAAGCGCTCATCTCGGGCTTCAGATCGTAGGTCGCAACCTTGGGCGAGGGAATAAGCACGCGCTCTTCGCCCGGAAACGGCTTTTCGACGCCGCCGTTAAAGAAATAAGTCACGTGCGCGTATTTTTCGGTCTCGGCAATGCGGAGCTGCTTCTTGCCAGCTTGGCTCACGAGTTCGCCCAGAATATTTTTGAGTTCTTGCGGCGGAAAAATGAACGCAGACGGATAGCGAACATCATACTGGGTCAGCGAAGTGAATCTTGTTTGGGGCCAGACTTCACGGTCGAAGCCATCGAAATCCTTGAACAAAAACGCCTGAGACAGCTGGCGGGCGCGATCGGCGCGAAAGTTAAAAAATAAAATCACGTCACGATCGCGAACACGCTGCTCATTCGGATACGCGAAAATGAGTGGCGGCATGAACTCGTCTGTTTTGCCGGCTTTGTAATGCCGATCCAGCGCTTGGGCCGGCGTGTCTTTACAAACCTCACCGCGTCCGAGAACAATTGCGTCCCACGCTTTTTTTGTCCGGTCCCAGCGGCGATCACGATCCATGGCAAAGTAGCGACCGACAACCGTCACGATCTGGGCGCCACTCGGGCGGAGTTTTTCCTCGCAGATTTTTAAGTATTCCCGGCCACCGGTTGGCGACGAATCACGCCCGTCCGTGAACGCGTGGAGAAAAATTTCCTCAACCCCGGCAGCTTTCGCTTGGTGCGCGAGCGCAATCATGTGATCGTAATGACTGTGGACACCGCCGTCGGAAACCAGGCCTAACAAGTGCAGCCGGTGTCCTCGCGCCGCCGCAAACGTTTCCTGCGCGACGCGATTCGTTTTCAATTCGCCAGCGGCAATCGCTTTGTTTATCCGAGTCAGGTCTTGGTAAACAATTCGGCCGGCACCGAGGTTGAGATGGCCGACTTCTGAATTGCCCATTTGACCTTCCGGCAAACCGACATCTGGCCCGCTCGCGCTCAGTTTGCTACCGGGATAATCGTGATAGAGCTGATCGTGAAAAGGCGTTCGGGCGAGAAGGGTGGCATCCCCGTTTTCCTTGGCCTTGGCCTTTCCATCCGGGTTAATGCCCCAGCCGTCGCGAATAATCAGCATGACCGGGCCTGCCATGGCGCACTCTGCCGACGATTAGGAACCCGGACAAGGGCTTTCCTGTATCAGCAAGTTTGACAATCAGCAGAGCCCCTTCTACATCGCGCTCGTGAAGTGGCGTAACCAACTACTCGCCCTTTTGTGCCTGATCGCGTTCGCCGGCCTCGGCGTGCTCTACTTTCAGCATTGGGTCGTCCAAAGGTCCTTTGGAATAATTCTTATTATCGGTGAAGGCCTCGCTCCCGAGCGCATCGCGCTCACGCGAGGTTATCTTGGCGGAGCCGACAATCGGCTCTCCGTCGATTCCATGCCGCAGGTCGCCTCGGTCAAAAATTACGCGCGAGATTTTGCCGTCCCCGATCAGGCGGCGGCTGCGACCGCGCTCGCGACCGGCGTTAAAGTGAACAATCGTTCCCTTTCAATTGACGCGAATGGCAAAGCGCTGCCGACAATCGTCGAACTGGCCCGTGAACGAGGACGAGCGATCGGCCTAATTAGCGACAAGAATTTAACGAACCCAACCTGCGCCGCGTTTTATACGCATTCAAATAACGCCGGCGACACTGAACAGATCGCGCAGCAATTCGTGGAAGGTGGCAAGATCGACATCGGCCTCGGGTCGAGCGCGGCGGAATTTCTACCCGAGACAAAACATGGCCATCGCCAAGATCACCGCGATCTTCTGCTCGAACTTCGGGGCAACGGTTTTGATGTCGTTCGGAGTCATGCCGATCTGGAAGCGATCCCTGCCTGGCGACGCCCAAAATTGTTTGGAGCATTTGGCGACAATGAGAGCGCTCGCGACCCAAACCAAAACTGGAACGATGAGCCAAGTCTATCCGATGCGGTGCGGCGCGCGATCGAACTTTTACAATACAACCAGCGCGGTTATGTGCTCGTGGTCGACGCCGCGCGGATGCGCGAAGCAGCCGAAGCGGATGATGCCGAAAACGCGCTAAAGCAGACGGCGGAATTTGATCGCGCTGTCGCCACTGCGCATCGCTACGCCGGCGGGAGATCGACCATCATCGTATGCGGCGACGTTGCGATTGGCGGATTACACGCGAATGGATTTCCATTTCGCAAAGACAGCGGAATTGCCCTGCTTGGATTAAATTCGGCCGGACAACCGTGGCTGACTTGGGCGACCGGCCCGAAAGGAACGCAATCATACGGCGCCGCAAAATTACCGGAAAATGAGCGCGAAGCGTCGGTTGGTGCTGGAACTCAAAAAGAGCAATCACAGCCGGCGGCATTTTATGCGCCCTCCGCGCTGCCGACCGTTGAAGATGTTGTCGCGTTCGGATCCGGACGGGGAGCGGAAGCCTTACACGGCACAATCGACAACACCGACATTTTCAAAATCCTGCGCGACGAACTTTAATTAGACGCGTACACAAAAAACCCATCCACCGATCAGATGAATGGGTTTCGTGTTTTGAAAGGTTGTTCGATCTAGGGACTGACTTCAGGGACGAATACGAACGGCGGCGGATCAGGCAAAGTTGGAGGCGGTCCTTCCGCCGGAGGGCCTTCAGCAACTTCCTTTGCTTCCTTCGCATCTTTACCCGCGGCGTAATCTTTGGCGTCTTTACCGTCGGCCGCTCCCTCCGAGCCACCGGCCAACGCCGTGTTGGCCACCATCAAATTCGGAATTGCGGTTGAGAAAACACCGAGGTCAGCAATCCGACCTGCCTTGGTTACCTTAAATGTGAACTTCACATACTTGGCTTCGGTTGGGCCGAGTTTTATTTTGGTAATGTTTGGAGTGAGATTTTGTTGCGCCACTCGATGCCATTGAGAACTGGCGGTGGCCAATCTCGAATTCGAAGTGGAAATCCAAACCGTGCCGACACTGTCGCGATTCGCGAACGAGATCACATCGAAGTTCTGGATCTTGGCCAGGGAGAGGACGAGCTCGCTTGTCCCCTCTGGAAGAGTGTAACCAATAGTCGGGTGATCCGAGATCAACGCGACCTGCGCGAGATTGTCATCAATGCGTGCGCCAGCACTAACGCGCGCAAAATTACGCGCGTAAGCGTGCGATTGCTGGGCGAACGACTGCAGCCCAGTAACCAGAACAACGCCGCAAACAATGGCCCCGACCCGATAAAAGCGAGATAGATGTGCTCTCATAATTTCCATAGCTACAAAAAGGATAATACCTCGCCCACCCGCTTTTTGGCAATACAAATCTTGACCCCCAAATGAGATTTTTCCCACCAAAGCGGATCCCTCCCAAAAATCAGTCCAAAAGAATACGGCCGGCCCACTCAAGGGCCGGCCGTATGACATCCGAAAGGCCTGCTATTAGAAGCGGCTCGCTACGCGTTGACTCGCATACAGCCCGTTGGAATTGCTGGCCAGAAGACCGCCGGCCGGCGCTGCCCGAAATTTTTGTCCGCCAGCATAAGCATATAACGGGATGTAAGAACTGCGGCCCGTTCGCTCTGCCCGGCAGGCGCTCCAGTTGATGGTCGGATCAAGAATGTAGGTGCCTTTGGCCGTTGCCCATTCGAGCCAGGCGTGTGTCTTGCGGCTGGTCCAAGTGCGTTTTCCAATCACCAGGCGGACATTCTCGGCGCCTTGGGATTGCATCGTCTTGTAAAGAGCCACTGCTTTGCCTTTGCAGTCCGCGTATGCGCCCGAACGGACTTCTTCGGGAGTCTTCCACTCCATGGAGAATCCATATGGAATAGCGCGCAAATTCCCGATCCAGTTATTTACCAGGCCAAGCGACAGGTTCTGGTCCCTTTGGCCGGTAGACGAGGCTAGAATCGGTTGAATTCGGGTCATTTGCCGGTCGTAGGGGGTGGATTTAACTGTGATGTAGTTAGATTGGGCGAAGGTAGAGAGGCAGGAGAGGCAGAAGACGACCAGACCGACGACACCGGCTTTGCGCAACGTATAAGGGCGGATGCTTATTGTAACCATAATAATTATAATTTCTAGAAGCATGGCTTATGCCACCCCCCGGCTATGAACTGCCATTGGCAACGCCCCGGAATTAGGCAGACTCGGATTGCGATTACCTTGCCGTGAAACCGAACTCCGCCTCTTATCAGCCTGCTCTGCGTGTGACTGCGTGGCTGCTTTTCAGCGTCACCGTCGTGGCCGTCTTTCTGGCCAGGATTCGGCTGTCCGGGTTGCCTTTGGAACGTGATGAAGGGGAGTACGCCTACGGCGGCCAGCTGCTGATGCTGGGGATAGCGCCTTACAAACTCGCCTACAGCATGAAGCTTCCTGGCACCACTGCCGCCTATGCTTTGATCATGTCCATTTTAGGCCAGTCGGCTACGGCGATTCACATCGGATTGGCCCTGACCAATCTCATTACCGTTGGACTCGTCTATTTCGTCGGTCGAAACCTTCTAGGCAAGTTTGGCGGAATAGTGGCCTCAGCATGCTATGCGGTGCTTTCCTTGATGCCGCATGTGCTCGGAACGGCGGGCCACGCGACGCACTTTGTCGTTCTTTTTGCCCTCGCGGGGAGCTTGGTGTTGCTGCGATCTTTGGACCGACAATCGTTCCGGCTCATTTTTGCGAGCGGTTTTCTTTTCGGGCTCGCATTTTTGATGAAACAGCCGGGAATGTTCTTCGTTCTCTTCGGCCTACTCTACTTAGCCATTCATGATTGGCGCGCGCGAATTGGCCTAACGAAGATTCTTTTGCGCAGTTTGCTGTTCATCATCGGTGCGGCGATCCCAGGCGTGGTTACCGGGTTTCTCTTATGGAATGCCGGCGTGTTCGAGAAATTCTGGTTTTGGACTTTCAAATACGCGACGCAATATGGGAGCCAGGTCTCGCTTGGTGAAGGTTTGCAGATTTTTGCCGGACATTTCTTTGGAGTGATCGGAACCGCGTGGCCGATATGGATACTTGGTTTAGTCGGATTAATCGCGCTAGCTGTCGATCGCACGCTTCGGCGATCCGCAGTTTTTCTGACTGTGTTCACGATATTCGCGGTGCTAGCCGTGTGCCCGGGACTCTATTTTCGTCCCCATTATTTTATTCTCTTTCTTCCCGCTCTGTCATTAATGAGCGGCGCAGCGATTGTCGCGGCGTTCAATAAACTCGGAACGAAAGCTCCTAATGCCAGGTTTGCTGTTTTGTCCGTGGTGGCAGTCTGTTTTGCTTATCCCCTATGGTCGGAGCGAGATTTCTTTTTCGAACTTCCACTTGCTCAAGCCAATGTTCTGATCAACGGCACAAATCCTTTTCCGGAGTCGATCAAGATCGGCGATTACATCCGGGAACAGTCAAATCCTGATGACAAAATTGCGGTTTTGGGTTCCGAGCCGCAAATATATTTCTATTCAAAGCGGCTGTCTGCTACCGGCTACATTTACACCTACGCCCTAATGGAACCGCAGCCTTACGCTCACCAGATGCAAGAGGAAATGATCCGCGAAATTGAAACCAACCGGCCTCGATTTCTTGTTTTAATTGTGGTGAACAAATCCTGGTTAGCCGGCCGGGATTCCGATCTGACAATTCTTCGATGGGCCGACAGGTATTGTACGGCCGATTACGAAGAAATCGGCCTGATTAACATTTTTGATAGCGGGACGGATTATTATTTTACCAGCCCGCCAACCGGAATAACGCCCGCGCCAGATCACATCGTGATTTACCGCCGAAAGACGTAGTTCATGATTGGAAAAGATTTCGGGCCAGACGGGCGGAGAATTGCCTTTTGGACCGCGATGGTGATTGGCGCCGCGCTTCGAATCTACTGCGTCGGATTCACGAACGGCACCGGAGACATGGACGATTGGGAGGATCACGCGCAGCAAGTCCATGATCGCGGCCTGATCGGATATTACCACGCCAATTCGTTCGAGAATCATCCGCCATTCATCAGCGAAGCGGCGTCGCTGATGTTGCAGATTTCGACCGCAGTCCGCGTCCCATTTCGAATTCCATTTAGGGGACTGTTCGTCCTGTTCGATGTCGGAAATGCTCTGTTGCTATTTCGACTGTTACCGGCAGGTCGCTCGCGGTCCTTGGCGACAGCAATTTACTGGCTTAGCCCGGCTGCAATCATCATCTCCGCGTATCATGGCAACACCGATACGGCCATCGCTTTCGTTCTTCTACTTTCAATGTGGGTGGCCACGCGAATGAGAACACCTTGGAGCGGAGTGGCTTTCGGAGCGGGCCTTTGGATAAAGGTGCCAACGATACTTGCCTTTCCCGCGTTCATGATCTGGTTCCGAACTTGGCGCAGTCGAGGAATTTTCACCTTAGCCGCAGCGGCGACCGCGCTATCAACCTATCTCCCAGCACTGATTCAGGATTATCAAATTGTGCTGAAGAACGTCTTTGGATATCGCGGTCTGGTTTTGCAGACGGCGACCGGCGTTCCATTATGGGGACCGAGTGTTCTGCTTTTCTCAACCTTTGCACCTATCCAAGTTTGGCCCGAGAAACTGCTGCACGTAACGTTGTTTGTTCTCGAGCAGAGCTGGGATATCGCGATTGCGGCGATGCTCGTCCTAATGTGGCTACGAAGGGAGCGTCGCGCTCCCGAGGAAGTCTGCGCTACGATCGCAATGGGTTACGTGATCCTGCTTGGATTCAGTGATAACTGGGCTTTCCAATATTTTGCCTGGTCCCTTCCGTTCTGGTTCTTCCTTCGGTGGCGTTTTTCGATTCCCGCCATCTCGCTCACCAGCGCATATCTCTATGCCTTGCATTCGTTTTTTTCCGGAAGCGCGTTGCTGCTGGGGAACTGGGATTTTGGCGCGCACCCAATTTTGCCTTTTCCGATTTTGTGTTTGCGCGATTTAGCGGTCGCCTTCTTTGTCGTAAGCGCATGCACATTTTTGATTGCCGCAATTCGGCGTCAATCACCTTCGACTGCGAGCTCGACCTGAAATGAATGCGCTCGAAATGTGTTCGGATTTGCGACGCCACTGCGGATTTTTAATTGTGGCCGTGATCGGCGGGGTCCTCATCTTCACGAATCTTGGATCTGGCTACTTATGGGCCGATGAAGGGGACACCGCGGTCCTAGCGCATAACATCGATAAATTTGGTCTTCCCCGAGCCTGGGACGGAAAGACTTTCATGGACTCGGATTTCGGCGCGCGGGTGAACAGCGACCTGGTGATGGTGAGTAGTCCCTGGCTGCAATACTACGTCACGGCAGCATCATTCGCCCTTTTCGGCGAGAGCACGTTTGCGGCGCGATTTCCTTTCGCGTTGGCGGGATGGTTAACCATTCTCCTGGTCTATCGCCTCATCTGGACCGCGACCGCAGATCGTCGCGCCGCGCTCTGTGGAAGCATCTTGATGATTGGTTCCGTCCAATTCCTTCTTTTCTGTCGTCAGTCGCGTTACTACACCCTGGCAACGTTGTTGACCTGCTTGTTGGTCGAATTTTTCTTGCAGATGCGATCACTCAGGCGAGCTGTGGCGTTCGGGATTTGCGCCATACTTCTTTTTCACACTCATCCGATTGGGATTATTCCAGTTCTCGCCCTCGGCGGTTTAACGTTGGTCGATTCAAATTTTTCCACGCAACGGAGGTGGTACTGGCTAACTCTGCCGGCGATCCTGGCGCTGACGACGCCTTGGTTTTTTCAAGCCCGAACCGGCTATACCGAAAATACCGTCTTGGTTCCCTCCGTCCGCGATTTTTTTCTTCGCTTGATCCAATACCTGGTTGAGTGCGCGTCGGTTACGCCGTTGGTTGGAATAGTTGCTCTTTGTTTGTTTGCTTTGATCGCCCGTTCGACCACGCAACGGTTTCAGGCTGCTGAGCGCGCTCTTCTTGTTGTGATTGCCGCGGTAAGTCTTTCCCTCGCCCTTGGCGCTGTCGCAACTGAACGCAGCGCGGCAATCTGGGTGACCGGGGTTCGTTATACGTCGGCAATTATTCCGCTCTTAGCGATCGTCGCTAGTCTATTGATCATCAAGGTCAGCCGCCGCAACAACATTGTTCTTGTGTCGCTCGTGGTTGTGTTCGCTCTCACAAAGTTTGACCAGATCACGCCCTGGGCACTTTGGGTTAACAAAAATCCTGAGGACAAGCTGCTGGTAGACCTGCACGCGCCCAAGAAGGCGATTGATGCCTTCCTGCCGACAGAAAATCTTTTGTTCGTGCGTGACTTATTTCAAAAAAATATTGGAACACTTGGTCAGTCTGTTGAATTCCTTCGGCAACACGCCTCGCCCGGCGATCTGGTTATCACCAACTACGAGTCGGAGCCGCTTTATTTTCACACCGGTTTGCCACAGGGGATGAAGATAATGACGCAAGATGCGATCTACGAGGCAGCCCGAAATCGTGGCTTACCTGATTACGTCTTTGGAGTTGATCATGCTCGCTGGGTTGTTTGGCGGTTTAACTGGGACGATTATCTGGGAATTCGCTGGCCTGAAGTTGCGCAACATCTCGCGCAAGAAGGTGGACAAGTCAGTGAGGTGGCCACCCTAAAGGAAACCGGTTGGGAAAATCGGGAAAACATTCATTTCCACCGCTTCGCCGGCGACGTTTACCTATTTTCGCAGGACACTGCTCTTGAACCCGCCAAAATCTTCCGGGTCGATTGGCCTACTCAGTGACCCTGGCCCGAGTTTTTGCCTACTTTCCGAGTGGATCTCGTCTTGCGACTAATTCGAACAACGCTGTTGTTCCAAATAAGACAAGTAACGGATATCCTTCGTGTAGAGCGGTAGGCCCCTGATTTCTAAACGCCCACGCGTGCACAAGCACGTTTACCGCAAGCACAGCGAGGGCGGAGCCGAACGCTGCCGTCGAAACCAAAAATAGATAACTGAATCGCCGATCTCGAATGAGACGGTATCCCGCCAGCGACCAGGCAAAAATTCCCGTGGCAACGACAGCAATGCATAACCAGCGAATCGTCTGACCAATAAACTGCAAAACGCCAAGTCGAGAGTGGTCGATCTGCGAGACAGTCGGAGCGATCTCCGGAGCTTCCTTCGAAGGAGCAAGTTGCCAGCGGGTCAGCCGTTGAAATAACTCCAATAAATCGGACGAGCCCCAACTTTCAGTCGGGTAAGCGGTGAATCCGCGAAAGAGAAGGAAATCGGCGGTGTAACTCGGAAGAATTTGGATCAGACGTTGGATCTGGCCTGGCTTGGAGCGCGGCAGCATGGTGTCCCGACGAGTTCGACATGGACCAGCGCGCCCGTCATCGCACGCTCGATTAATTTCGTCTCCGATTGCCCGATAGAATTGTAATGCATCCCTCGCATTTTCGGCATGACCCGACGCAGCCACACAATCACGCAAAGCCCACATGAACGAACCGCCACCGATTTGGAATTCTTTGCCAGGGCGTCCGGTCAGATAGTCGGAATAGTTGGCCCACTCTTGTCCAACTGAGCCTTCCAAACACAAGCGCAATTCAGCAAAGGCCGGGCTGACTTCGTACGATCTTAAACGGACATCCCTCGTGACCGGGACGTAAGGAATCTCCTCCGAAGCAATCGGTCTCTGCAATGCGCCATAAGCGGAAATGAATTCGGGCGCACGAAATTCGACCGTTCCGAACCAGCCGTAATAACGGTAATTCAGCGCGCAGACTGTGCTCACGATTCCGATAGCAAACACAAGTGCCACCGAAATCTGCGCCAGCGTGCGCCAAAATTGTCTTCCCAACCGCCACGAACTTAGCGCCGCCCATCCAATCAGCAGCGCTGCTCCGGGAATAATCCAAATTCCTTCTTCACGCGTAAGGTAAAAGGCCCCTGCGCTGACGCCAAGCAAGACTCCCCACAACAATCGGAAATAAAACGACGACTGCTGTCGAGTTTGGAGCGCAATCAAACCCGCGAAAACCAAAAGCGTCAGCGGCGTGTAAATGTTTTGACGCAGAACATCCAACTCGAAGTAGCTCATCGGCTGCCACCAAAGCAGGGTGAACAGGACCGGAGCTTGCCAATTTGCGCTCAAGCACGGGCGCAATGCCCGCACCAGTAGCGCGCATCCGGACAAGTAAAGAAGGTGTTGGGCTATTGGAAGAGGGAGGTGTGCAATATAGGCGGCCGCGACGAAGATCGAGTACATCGGCCCCTTCATCAAAGTGAATTGACTGTACGGGCCAAGCCAACGGCCTTTCACGATTTGTTCGGCCAGCGCCAGAAACAGCCGATCGTCAAAAGATGCATTGGCGTGTGCCACCACCGGCTGCCCCGCAATCAGCCAGAATTTCAGGGCCACGGACAACAGCATCAAAATCAATAATCGGCGACGCACGGCCTGAAGATTACATTTGAAGAACTATCAAGCACTGCAATTCCTGTCGAGCGGGCTCCGCCGGCGCGGCGTTTTCTTGACCAAAATTTCTGATTTCGATACCAGTCAGGCTCCGCTCGATGAACGCCGTCCAGAGTTCCGTAAGCGTATTGATTCCCGCGTGCAACGAAGAGGTAAGCCTGGCTGACACCGTCGCTGCAATCGAGAAGCACCACGGTCTGTTCCGGGAAATGGAAATCATCGTGATCAACGATGGCTCGCGCGACCGCACCGCGGAGATTGCGCGAACCCTGCCGGTTGTCTTAATCGAGCACGACACCACCCGCGGATACGGAGCATCGCTTAAAGATGGACTTCGAATAGCGAAGAACGACCTGATTCTAATCGCGGATGCGGACGGGACTTACCCGCTCGAGGAGATCCCGCGTTTGGCGACTGACATTGAAAAATTCGACATGATCGTCGGGGCGCGCACCGGCGAGGATGTGCACATTCCATTTCTCCGTCGCGTCGGAAAATGGATCATCACTCAACTAGCGGAG
This sequence comes from Chthoniobacterales bacterium, assembly GCA_035473775.1. Classification (GTDB taxonomy): domain Bacteria; phylum Verrucomicrobiota; class Verrucomicrobiia; order Chthoniobacterales; family UBA10450; genus AV40. The sequence continues at coordinate 38,856 of DATINV010000099.1, read as the reverse complement.
TATCTGAGCGGCCAAAAAATTCCGGATTTGAATTCCGGCTTGCGGATTTTTCGCAAAGACATCGCGCTACGTTTTCTAGCGATGTATCCGGACGGGTTTTCGTTCACAACGACAATCACCCTGGCAATGCTGACAAACCATTACCGAGTCCAGTTTCTGCCAATTAACTACCGCAAGCGTCTCGGCAAATCCTCGATTCATCCAATCCGAGACTTCATCAACTTTGTGATTTTGATCATTCGAATTTGTGCTTGCTTCAAACCGCTGAATGTTTTTGTGCCGCCAGCGTTGTTGCTGATTCTGCTCGGTATCGTGAAGGGCACAATTGATTACAGCCAACAGCATCATTTGGGTGGCCTCTCCATTACGATGACGTTGACCGGCATTCAGACGTTGTTCATAGGTCTCTTGGCTGATCTGATCGATCAGAGGATGAAGCTCTAGGGAGATCGCTCTGACAATTCGAACACGAATTCTGCCTACTTCATTCTTCCACTTGCGCTGGCTGCATTTGCACTGGCCTGCGGCAATTATCGCAGTGGTGAGCGCGGTGTTCCTATTCACGAATCTCGGCCTGGATTACCTTTGGGAAGATGAGGGTGACACTGCTGCGCTCGCCGTGAACATCTTGAAGTTCGGCGTGCCCAAAGCGTGGGATGGTTCTGCTTTTCTCGATTCGGACCATGGTGCGCGACTCGATCGCAATCTCGTGATGGTGACTCATCCGTGGATCCAGTATTATCTGGCAGCCGGTTCGTTCATCGTCTTCGGCCAAAATACTTTTGCCGCGCGGTTTCCTTTCGCGGTCGCCAGCTGGTTTTCAATCTTGTTCGTCTATTTTTTTCTCTGGCGCCTGACCCAGAATCGTCTGACCGCATTCTCGGCCTGTGCCCTCCTCACGCTTTCAGTTCAATTCTTACTTTACGCGAGGCAATGCCGTTATTGCTCGCTCAACATGCTGCTGGTCGTCTGGCTTTTTTGGGCGTTCTTCAATATGAGATCCGCGCGCGGTTGCGTCTCCTTTGTTCTCGCCGCTACTCTTCTTTTTCACTCACATCCGTATGGGCTCGCTCCGGTCGTGGCCCTCGGCGGTCTAAGCTTCATTTATCCTCCATTAAAAGCTCAGCGTCGCTGGATTTTGTTTGCCGCGCCCGCAGTCGCCCTGCTTACTTTGCCTTGGCTCGCGCTCTCCTCGCTTTCTTCAAGCGGCTCCGAGCTGAACACAACCATGCCGGCATCAGTCGGCGAGGTCATCGAACGAGCTGTTCAAGCAACCATTGAAACGACATCGGTAACGCCGCTCATCGGTAGCGCAATCCTACTAGTCATGGGCGCCCTCTGGTTATGTTTGGGAAAGCGAGAGCCGGTGGCAAGCGCTGACGATACGACAACTCCTCCGGTTTCCTGCAAGCTCCTGCAGGAAAATGAGGCGTCGATTCTCCTCAGCGTGCTCGCGACAGTAGTTGTTTACGGATTTGGAACTGTTGTAACGCAATCCAGCGACAGTCTCTGGCTAGCTGGAATGCGCTACGCGTCCGCGGTTCTTCCATTGGCGGCGATGGCTGCCGCAATCGCAATCGTCAAATTATCCCGCGGAAAGATACTGATCTGGGCTGCTTTGATGTTCGTATTCGCTTTTACAAAACTGGCCCAGCTCACGCCCTGGGTATCATGGAATCCGAGCGGATTTATTCACTTAGGAAAATATTCAGTCGGAGCGCACGTGCCGGCGAGAATTGTCGATCGTTTTCTCGGAAGTGGCCTGTATCTGTTTGTCCGCGACTTGTGGTGCGAAAATCCCGGAACGGTGGAGAAGACCTGTAAGTTCCTACAGCAAAACGCAAAGCCTGATGACGTCCTGATCGTGAACTACGGGATGGAACCAACTTACTTTTACACGCGCCTACGGCAGGCGATGGGCATTCTGCAAAGTTACCCAGTATATGAACGCGCCCGCGAAATGGGCCTTCCGGAATTCGTCTTTGGGGTCGATCACGCCCGTTGGATCGTTTGGCGATCGGCCTGGGAAACAGGCCCCGGTTACGCGATCAACGATGTCTTGAAAGATCTGGCCGAACGCGGCGGACAAATTACCACCGTCCTGGAAATCGACGAAACCGTTTGGGAAAACCGCGAAGACATTCATTTCCATCGCTTTTCTGACGGGACATATCTGTTTCCCCGGACTCAAACTTTTCCGAAGTCACGAGTCGCCCGAGTGGATTGGCCGGGCGGTGACTGACCTACTTTCGGGCAGTGGCTAATAACGCTACTCCAAAGGGAAACGAGCCTCCGCGCAGCAAACGAAGTTCGAGCGACATCACTTGCGCGAACACACGTTGAGAAAAGGACAGTTCTTTCGCTTCAAAGTCGCGGCCCATCTGTGAAACTCCGAGTGTGCGCGCTACGACCGCCAACGGAAAAAGCAAGCTCGTCCAATAGGTCAACCGATTGATCGTAAAGTTCTGATCGCGCAGTAACTTCCGCAGTTCTGGTTTTCTAAACCGGCGCGCCGTCATAACAGCGTCGTCGTGCGCGCTGTGTAGAAAACGAAAGGCGGGAACATTAATGATCAGCAAGCCGTTGGGGCGAAGGACTCGGCGCATTTCACGAACGGCGGCGGCAACGTCGCCCACCCATGCGTGATAGAGAACACTGGAAGAAATTACCGCATCGAACGAGGCATCGACAAAAGGCAATGCCAAGATATTTCCCTGCTGAGCGTTGTTGAGGCCGCGCTCACGGCAGAATGCAATTGCTTCGGGGGCCAAGTCGACACCGGCATTCTTGCCCGGATTGCCGAGGCGTTGCAAAATTGCGCCTGTGCCGCAACCGGCGTCGAGAATCGCTTTATTACGCCAATCGGGCAGCTCAGCTTCCAGGGTTTGGAAAATCAGCTGATGTAACGCGCGATACCACCAGTGCGTCTCCTCGACGCGAAACATCGTTTCATATTCTGCAACTTGCACTATTTGCAGCCTACGTAGCTTCCAGGCTTGAGGATTCTGCACGCAATCCCGCTGTCGAAGCAGTGACAAGTCGCAATGAGAGCCCTGCAAATAACACTGTCTGAAACGCAGCGTTCAACCACCGCGGCAAAGCCAGCGCCGGTCCTCCGTAAATCTCATTACTGGGATATCCTAGCCAGGCAAACAGGCGCGGATCGTGTAGCGTCATGTTAGCCAACACCGTGAACATAAACGCGCAGTAAAACCACCAAGCCGCTCGATCGAATGCGGCCGCGATGATCAGCGGAGCGAACATTGCAAGCGAATGGTTCTCGTGAATCTGAGTGTTCAGCATAAAGAAAGCAAGGCATTGATAGGCGGCGATCAAAAATATCATTTGGCGATTGCGCCAAACCAGAATCAACGAAAGCAACGTCGCGCATCCAAAAAGCAAAAAGCCCGCCTGGCGGAACGTGATCGGCCCAATAGCGGTGGCATCACTTAGCCAGCCACGGCCGCCGGTAATAAACCACCAAAAGTTATGAGCGTTCACTGCGATAAACGGATGGTACTGCGTCACCTTCGTATACTGATGCAACACATCGGCGCTATTTCCCGCTATGATGAATGGCATTGTTATGAGCAACGCAGCGGCTGCCCCGGCGGCGGTCAAACGTAGTAACCCGCGGTCGCGAGACGCAAACAGCAGGATCAAGGGCGCGATCGCGATGGCCTGCGGCTTAGTTAAGATCGCCGTTGCCAGAGAAACTCCAGCCCACCCATAGGCGCGACGATCAGTCGCCATTACTGAAAGTAACATGAATAAGGCGTGCACCGCCGCGGTTTGTCCCCAGTAAGCCGAATCACAAATCAGCGCGGGATTGAGCAAATACGCGCCTGTCGCAAAGAGAGCAGTCTTAAAGGAAACCGATTCCCGCTGTCGCAACGCACGAAAAACAAGGGCGCCGGCCAGCAAATCCGAGACGAGCCCCGGTAATCGCAGCATGAACCGGAGCATGGCTGGATCGCCCAAATGGGTGCGCCCGAACAAGGGCGAGATCAACTGTTCGTACAACCAACCAAGAAACCAAAACGGATAGAGTAGGACTGGCGGATTGTCGGATGGCGGCGATTCGCTTACCTGCACATACGCCGATTGAATTCCATAGCTAACCGTCTTCCACGTGAGCGCAATGTAGGTGGCGATGTCGCCTTGTTTTCCATAACTGGCGATGTCCCCTTCGTACCCGCGGCCGAGATCAAACGGAATGCGAACCAGCGCGGCGATTATAAAAATGGCCACGAGAGCGAAGGCTTGTTCCGGCGTGAGTGATCCAGATAAGATGCGCGCAATTGCCCAGATCAAAATAGTGGTGAGCAATAAACCGAACGTGATCGTTTGGAGCCACCATGATGCTTCGTAATGGTTGCAGCCCTGCAGCACGATGACCGCCAACCACACGACAACGAGGAACCATGCCCAACGATTTCGCAGCGGGTCGATGAATTGTACGAGTGCACTCCGCGGGATCCGTATCAATCCTGCGCTCGACGACATTTGGAGGAGGGCCGTGAAACATCCGACGAGAGTTAGCGTTAGAAGAAATCCTCGGACTGGAGGAAACGCAATACCATCCGAGCGCGTCAGCCAAATCCGAGCGACCCGAACTCCAAGTTCAGCTTCATCGTCCGACGAAGGTCGAAACGTGCTGGAATCAATTTCCAATAACAGGTCGCCATTAAGGCCTAACTGCCAGGGCCGGATTTCCCATTCGTAGTCCTGTTCCTGGTTTCGGGCGTCGAATTCCGCAACCGTTGCGCCGCTTACGCGCACTACGACGTGCGCGGGTGTCGCAAACATTTCGGGACGCGATCCACTCAGCGTTACGCCAATGCGCCAGGAAAGATTCCCGCCGCCCAAGCCCGGCAACCAAATTGCTGATCGACGCTCGGTCCAGCGCACTCCATTCTCAGATGGATAGAAGTGATCCAGGAATTTCGCGCTGCTTGGTTCGGTGACATCGAGCACGATCCGTCGTTGCGTTTGGAAGGCCACGCCGGAGAACGTCAGCAGGATTAAAAAGAACAACACCAACCGGGTAGGCGATCGCCAGCGTGACAGCGGTTTTTTTTGCAGCATCACGGTTTCGCCAAGACCACACGATATGCCCGCAAATCGCCGTCTTCATAAATGGGAGTGTAACCCGCGCGGTCGAACCCCTGTTCCCCTACTTGCGATAAATTCGTCACCACGATGATCGGCGCGCGGAGCGAACTGAGATAGGCAACATCCGAGGAGTCCAAATGAACGCCTGCCATAAGTTTTAGAGACAACTTTTCTCGCAGGTCGATATCGCGATATCCCCATTGTTCAAGCATGCCCTTATAGCCAATCAACTGACGTCGGTTGCCGTAAACACCGATGTCGAAGAAATAACGGTCCAGATAGAGAAACGTTGCATCGGAGTTCTGGTATTCCACCCACCAAGGATACTCCACTAATATCGCATCGACGGGAGTTTGTTCGCGGATCCACGAAAGCAATCGAGATCTTGCCGGATCCCTCGCTTCGCGCGGTGGCTGAGTTATGAAACAGTAACTCTGGATTGCGTTTGTTGGAACACATACCGCCAGTCCTAAACAAAAAGCGAGGCGCGTTAAGGTGGACCGCTTCCAGAAGTTCCAACTCACAGCGACCAGGGGGGCGAGACCGAAGGCAAGCAAGTAAATGACCTTGTACTCTGCTTCCAGAGAAACGTGTATCACCAAAGCAATAACAGTGGTTGCTCCCGCGAAAAAAAGTAGGAACAAGGTTGCGGGCTCTTTCTGGCGAATAACGAGCCAGACCGCCGGGGCGACGAGCACTCCAATCAATCCGACCGCCGCCAGAATGCTCCAACCTTGACTAGCCAGGAAATCGGAATTCAGCTGCACCGATAATGGGATCCCGGTCTTGGCGTGCATAATGTTCCAGGCATACGGCAGCGTGACGGCGACCGCCGCAAACGAAGTCCAACCAATATCCGTGAGGAGATGACGATGGTTAGCGACCAGCGAATTGCGGTCGACCGACACAAGAACCACTACAGCGACGAGGGAAGCTCCCAGCAAGAACACTGCACTTAGAGGATGAATATGGAGGGCAGTTGCCAAAATAATAAAGCCGCCGCCAATCGCGAAGCGACGTTCACCCTGAATGCGTGCCAAAATTACATCAAGCCACGCAACATCGAAGGCAAAGCTTAGAGGAAATGGAAAACCATCTAAAAATTCACGAATTAAACTTCCAAGTGAGACGGTGTAGCCTCGAACCATCGCGAAAGACGATACTAGCGAGTACCACTTGTCGGGATTTTGAGATCCATACGAAAGAAAAATGATCCACCCAAATGCGTTAAGCCCGAATATTAGCAGCCAGGCTGCAGAAATTCGGCCAAACACGTTAGCGGTCAGACGACTTGCGACCCGATAGCCTGCGAGCGCCAGAAGGACCAACGCATGCAGATTTAGCATTGCGAAGACTTGGAACGTCGACAAGCCGGTGAGGCGCTGTAACAGCGCTACATAAAAATGATAGAGCCAGTAATAATTCACGGGCTGTCCCGCCATCCATGGCGAATCTGGTGGAATTACCCCGGAGAGAATTCGAGAGACGATGGACGCGTGCAGAAGCGCATCCCAGGCGACAGCCTGAAAAGAATTGACCGCAAATGGAATAGCTAGCAGAAGAGCGGTCAGAATGAGACTGAGGCCGATTGCAATCCGGTCTCCTTTTTGTTCGCGAATATCACCGCCCCGCGCAGGCCACAACCAACCTCCGACGAAGAAAGCAATTGCTATCCAGCCAGCTGCGACCAAGCCCGAGCCGAGCGCCGCTGCGACAAAACTCACCCAGGCAAATGGCAACATCGACAGCAACGATGGATAAAGGACGATATCGACAAGCGATGCTGATTCTGTTCTGACCCGCTTCCAAATTGCGAGCCCGGGCAAATAGGCGACCAGGACGTAGCGGGCGATAATCCGAACCGGCTCAAGCGGGACAAACGCAAGAATTAGTAAGACCAGGGCTGCCGTCGCCACGGGCCAGGCGCGACGAAGGTCAACGGGCAACACGAGTATGACCCGAAATCATGGTGACGGCGACGGACCGTCTTTGCTTCCTGAGCGAATCGTATAACGAAGGACGTACTGCGGAGTGCCAGTTTGATCGAGATAGAGCCGACCGAGATATTCACCAACCAATCCGAGAATCATCAGCTGAATGCCCGCGAGAAGGACGATGGTCCCCAACACGGTGGGAATTCCAAGAGTCACGTTCGGCGTGATCCAAAGCCGGTCGATCAAAATTCCAATCAATGCGACTACGCTCAAGCAGGATGTGATCAATCCAACGTAGATCGAGAGTCGGAGGGGCTTGATCGAAAAATTCAAGAACATGTTGAGCCATAGCCGGACCAACCTTCGAAACGTATACCGCGACGGCCCGCTCGCGCTTACCCGGTGCTCGACCGGGAGTTGGCCGATGTTTCGCGTTACCCGATAGATCAGACCGTCGGTGTAGGGATAGGGTCCGCGATATTTGATGATCTCGTTGACTACAAATCGATTCATCACCTTAAAACTCGAAAGATAAAGGTCTTTAGGCTTATGCAGCATGATCGTCGCGATCCGGCCGTTGAACCAACTTCCGAAGTTTCTGAACGCCGAATGTTTTTTTTCGATGTAGTGACCGTAGACGACGTCGTAATTCTTGTGTTTCAAGTCCTCCAACATCCGTTTCACTTCTTCCGGGGGATTTTGACCGTCATCGTCAAGGACTGCGGCGTAACGACCGCGGCTTTGCATGAATCCGGCGAGCACGGCGTTGTGCTCGCCGAAATTCCGGCTCAAATGCACAAACACGACCGTCTGCGGATACTCTTCAGCGAGCCCGGCACAGACCGCTTCGCTGTTGTCTTCGGAACCGTCGTTGACTAAAACCACTTCGAACGATGTCGAAGCAAAGACCCTGGTGATTTGCTCAACCAGCGGTCCAATCGTGCGACTGCCGTTGTAAACCGGAATCACCAGCGATAACTCGGGAGTTGTTTCCTGGACCATTGCAGCCCCGATTGTGCCAAAAAAACCGTGGAAAGTTATAGGAAATCTTTTCGTTCGCACCCTACAATTCAAGGGTGCCTCGGGACCATGATATCTTCGCCGGCGCCGATGTCCTCGTCACCGGCGGCCTTGGGTTCATCGGGAGTGCCTTGGCGCGACGCCTGGTGGCTCTCGGCGCGAAAGTCACCCTGGTTGACAGTCTGATCCCTGAGTATGGCGGTAATCCTTTCAATATTTCCGACATTCGGGATCGGGTGACGGTAGATCTTACCGATGTTCGGGATGCGGCAGCGATGTCGGCGCTAATTAAGGATCGGCAGTTCCTCTTCAATCTCGCCGGCCAAACCAGCCACCTTGATTCGATGACCGATCCATTGACTGACTTGAACATCAACGCCGCAGCCCAATTGCAAATTCTGGAAGCTTGCCGTCTGCACAATCGCGACTTGAAGATTGTTTTTGCTAGCACCCGGCAGGTTTACGGCCGACCGAAGCAACTTCCAGTCGACGAAAATCACCCGATCAATCCGGTCGACGTAAATGGAATCAACAAGCTTGCCGGCGAATGGTATCACCTGCTTTACAGTGACGTTTATGGAATTCGCGCCTGCGCCTTGCGATTAACTAACACTTACGGTCCGGGCATGCGGGTGAAGGACGCCCGGCAAACCTTTCTCGGGATTTGGATCCGGCAATTAGTAGAACAAAAACCGATCTACGTCTTCGGAACCGGAGAACAGCGACGCGATTTCAATTTTGTGACCGACGTGATTGAAGCGCTGTTGAGCGCTGCCGCGAGCGATCGTTCCAACGGCCAAATTTTCAATCTTGGAGGTCGCGAACATGTGAACTTAAAGCAACTGGCCGAATTGCTTGTTCGGATCAACGGCGGCGGACGTTACGAGCTGGTTCCCTTCCCCGAAGATCGAAAGACGATTGATATCGGAGATTACTACGCCGATTTCCGAAAGATCGAACGTCTGTTGGATTGGTCACCAAAAATGACGTTGGAAAATGGGTTAAGTAAGACACTCGAATATTATCGAAAGCACCACGCCCATTACTGGGCTTGAGCACTTACTGCTTTCGGTTCGACCGCCCCTCTCCCGCTTTTTCAAATTCGCGGGCCGCTTCGTCATTTTTGCCTTGCTGCTGCAAAGCAACGCCCAAGTTATGATGAGCGTTGGAATCGTCTGGCTGAAGCTTTAACGCCTCGTGATAATGACTGATTGCGCGATCAATATCCTGTTTCGCCATTAGCGCATTGCCGAGAACAACATGCGCGTCCACGTCGTTCGGTTGAAGCTTTAGCGCTTGCTCGCATAGCTCGACCGCTTTGTCCGCTTCACCTTTCTGGAGTAACGCGCTTCCGAGATTATAAAGCGCTTCCGGATACTCAGGATGAAGTTGAAGAGATCGTTGATAGTTAGCAATGGCATCATCGAGGTTGCCTTTTTCGACCTCAACAACGCCCAGATTATTGTAGGCCATCCACGAGCTTGGATCCTTTGCAATCGTGGCTCTCCAAAGCGTCTCGAGGTCGTGATACGTCGCGCTTTGTCGAAATGTTAACACGCTGAGACAGGCAATTGCTGCCAAAGCAGTCGTCCACCTAATCCACTGTGCATTTCCCATCCGCTCGAGGGATTTGGTAAAACCGGCCGACGCAAGCGCGATCGGTCCGAGGCACGCCAGGTATTGATAATGGTCCGCGACGAAAGTGTAGCGAAACGTGTAGAGCATGATGAAGCCGAGCAGCGGGGACAACGTAGCAACAAAAAATAGAAATCCGACTTCGATACCGCGACCAAAAAACCGTTTCGAAAAGTAAACGACCAGGATGAGCGCGCTGGTTGCGACCAACCAGAAGTAAGCCGACGCATCAGAAGGGTCGATCTTCCATTGCGGATAAATGAAGGTCAGATTTGAGGGCCAGAAAATCTTGCTCAGATAAAACCACACCGCGCGGCTCGCGATCAGCAGTCGCTCCATGGGCGCGAGTGAAACCAGGACCCGCGTGCCTTGATGATATTTCTCCCACCAAACTGCGATCAGTCCGGCGCCAAGGGCGAGAACGAGAAAGGGAATAATTTCGAAAATTGCGCGGCGGTCGATCGGCTTCTTTCTCAACCAAAGGATCAAGACTAAAGCCGCTGGCAACGTACAGGCAGTGGATTTCGCGGCGAGCGCGAGGAAATAAAATAGAAGAGCCGCGAGATAGATGATTCTTCGGCGTTGGGTTTGCGAATCGACGTATTCAATCCATGCCAAAAGAGTCAGCAGAAAAAAGAATCCCATCAGGAGATTCTTCACTTCGGAAATCCACGCGACTGATTCGACTTGGACGGGGTGCAACGCGAAGATTGCCGCGGCCAGCCATGATCCCGGCACTTGAAGACGCACCAGCACTCGCCAGACGAGGAGCGCATTCGCGACGTGCAGAAGAATGTTGACCCAATGATACCCAGCCGGATTCAGGCCCCACCAGGCGTGTTCGAAACGCAGGAGCGTATAAGAAAGCGGAAAATATTGGGACGGCGCGTCTAGTGAAAACCAAATTCGGCGCAACCCGTCTGAGGCAGTGAGCAGCGGATTGTTTGTAACGTAGCGATCGTCATCCCAGATGAATCCGCCATGCCAAACCGGCTGATAAACACAAACCGTAACGGCAACCACCGGCACGACCAATAAAAGGATATTAAGCCAGCCCAGGCTACGCCTTTGCATCAGGTGTCGAAGATTAGTGGTAGAAAGGAAACGATGATCACAAGTAATGCGTCGCCCGGAGCGCCAGGTTGAAAGTTGCGCTTGTTTATTGGCCGGTTTCGGTTCGCTCCTGACTGGCCCCGCTCATCGTCCGGGCTTGGATTTCCTTGGTCAGGGTGGATACGTCATCGCTCGCTGCTTCGTGTCGCATAAATTCGTCGAGGTCACGACGGGCCTGTTCGGCCCGCGGGCTATTTAAGGCTATGTAGCAATCTTTTCGCAACTGGAGGAATTGCCGTCGCCAAACAATATGCGGCTCATAAGACTCGATTGCGGCCAATGTCTTTTCGCCGGAGCGACCACCATCCGCATAAATACCAATCGCCAACCTGGTGGCCATTCGATCGCTTTCGTTGTTAAAGACCGAGAACGGTTTACTTAAAGCGTCGTAAAGAAAACCGGCTACAACTCCGGAGCGGTCCGACCTCGCGAGTGATTCGGCCCGGGTAAGCGAACGATTAATCAATTCACGGTTCGGCCACGGATTATCCGATAAAGCGCGAAATAGCTTCTCCAGAGTTTCTGCCGCCTCTTCTGGTCTTCGTTGCCGCCACAGAAGTTCAGCATGAATGGCATCAGCGTCCCATGGAAAAGATTCCCGGATCTTATCGATATAAGAAAGCGCGGCGCTATCGCCTTGTTCTGCCAAGCACTCTCCAATCATCATCAACTGAGTCACGGTCTTCGGTTCCTGATCCTGCGCTCGCCAACTTCGTAAAGCGTCGGGGAGATCTCCGTCTGAATAACTCGCGAACGACGCCGCACGAGCTCGTTGCGGCGCAGTCCAGCTCATTTGGCTTTGCTCGGCTCGACTCAACGGTCCAAACATGGAAAGGCGAGATTCATCAACCAAGGACCAATCGACTTCTCCATCGATATTCTGAGGACGATCAACATGCGCATCGTGAGCGCTCGCTCGAAGGTTTGCGATCTGGAAGCCGTTCGCTTGATTCAAAGATCGGACTAACGAGAATTCAATTACGGTCCGATCGTCAGTATTAATCGGGACGGGTGAGAGATGCTGCAGTGTATCAGCTAGGACATTGTTACCGACGTAATGTCCGAGAAAATCTTCCACCCCTGTCGCTTGCCACGAAACCCGCAGAGCACTCTGGAAAGGTTCCTGAGCAAGCCGAGCTCGCAATGCCTCCACTCCATAGTGCACGGGTGAACGAGATGCCATTAGGGCAAGATCGCCAGTCTGGGTCTGCCACGTCTCGATCGTCGGAAACACTGATCCTAGCGTTCGGTAAATACTTTGAATCGTTGGATCGTCGATATCGTAGGCTTGGACCCATTGAAGAAATATTCCGCCCGGCTGCAAACACCGGTCGACTGATTGATAATATCCTTCGGTAAAGAGTCCCGCGATTCCGGCCCGGTAGGGGTTTGACGGCTCGGAAACAATAAGATCGTATTTTTCACGGGCGGTTAGAAGAACTTCCCGTGCATCCCCGATGGTGACATGCAGTTTTGGATTAAGAATGGCATCGTGATTAACTGGGGCGCATCGCTCTGCCACTTTCAAAACGGCGGGTTCGAGCTCAATAGCGTCAACTTTGACGATACTCGGCACCGCGGCGAGCCAGCCCGCCGTACTTCCCGTGCCCAATCCTATGACTAACGCCTTTATTGGTTCGGGATGCACTGCCGCGCCGATTAAGCCGAGCATAACCTGGGTCCCGGCATCACGTTTCGCGTTGCCGTCGGCACGCCCATTGACAATGAATGCCAATCCATCACCGCTGGACAAAGCAACACTGCTCTCGATTCCATCCGCTTCCCAAATGGTTTCGCGCCGAAATTTTTGGATGAGTTCACGCATGTCGTTGGCCGACCCTTGAAATTGTGTGAGGTGACCCGTGCCGATCTGGCTGTGACGCCAAAACGCCGTCGGGCCAGTGGCTGCCAACATCGATACCGCGAAGAACGCCGTTACGACCGGAGCAATGATTGCTCTCCAGTGGCCGCGCTCACGGAGAGCAAGCAGCGTGGCAGTAAGCGACAGCACACAAAGCAGCACGATCACCATTCTCCAGACCCCCGGCGCTGAAAACTTTGGGATGAACCCGAAACCACCCGCCAACGAACCGGCCAATGCTCCAATTGTATTCCAGGCGTAGGTAGCGCCAGTTTGCGAACCGACCAGCTTTTTGCCCTTGCCGAGTAGAGCAATCAAGAGCGGAAATTGCAGACCTGAGACAAATGCGGCCGGCAAAACGACGAACGAACATAATGCGGTCCAAGCCATGATGTGACCATGGAACCCTATCGTGCCTAGTGGTCGAAGGAGCATGGCCACCATCGCAATCCGATCCCCGAACGCATAAGGCAAGGCAATGAAGAATGCTTCCGCCGCGCAGGTGACTGCGAAGAACTGTAAGGATGCAGAGCGCTGCAACCCGAAAAATCCATATGCGATCCCGCCGAGGCCGATTCCGAGCAAAGCAACGGCAAGAATCAGACCGAAAGAAAATGTCGACCCACCCAAAAGCGGCGCCAACATTCGGTACCATACAAGCTCCATCAAGAAAAACGCGAAACCGACGATCCCGGCTGCGATCAAGACGAACTTCAGACTTGCCAAAACCGGCGCTTCTTCAGACAGCGGCTTGGAAGGTGATTCTCGCGCAATCTTGCGGCTTGCCATCACCTTCGAAAGACGAAAACCAGCCAGTGCAATCGCAACGTTGACTGCCGCCGCGAGCCAAAGCGTCAGTTGATTACCAAGATTTTCAAAACAATAAAACGTGCCAACCGCCACGCCTGCGACCGCGCCAAGAGTATTGGCGCCATACAAAGCGCCGATCGACCGCCGCTCAACATCTGTCTGGCCAACGACGGCGCGAGCGGCCGCGGGTAAAGTTCCACCCATAAGAAAGGTTGGCGTTCCCATAATCAACGCCGCCAGAATCAAGCGAAACAGGGTCCCGAAGGGCAGTCCCAAAGCTTCGGTTCCTCCGAGAGCGATGTAGAGGTGTCGGGCCGCAAAAATGAGCAACGGAGAAATGCCCGCGCTGACCGCAATGAACAATTCCAAAGTTGCGTAGAAAGCGAGTGGTTGCGCCTTGGTCTCTGAGCGTTGCCCCAAGATAATTCCCCCAAAGCCCAACCCGGCCATGAAGACGCCTATCACGGCTGCCGTCGCCGCCGTAGATGAGCCAAAAATTAATCGGAATTCACGAAGCCACGTCGTCTGATAGATCAGCGCACAGAACCCTGAGCCGAAAAGCAGCGGAGCAACCAATCGAGTGCGCGCAAACATAGAAGTTTTCGGATCCGCGGGATTTTGACTGAAGGCCGCGCATAAAGCAACGGCACCGACCGCCGGAGTCGACCGCTGATTCAAGTCCGCTTGTTTTGACCGAAAAGCGATGAAGAATCTATCGATTCGGAAATGACAACTCGAACGATACCGCTTTGGAAGATCGTCGCTGTTGCTATTGGATTGGTAACACTGACCTGGATCGTCTTCGGACAAACCTTGTCACACCAGTTCGTAAATTTCGACGACGGCGCCTACGTCTACCGGAATTTCGACATCAGGCAGGGAATTACCCTGCAACAGGTAGGCCGGGCGTTTACTCAGCCAGTGGCGGGCAACTGGCATCCTCTAACCATGCTGTCGCATATGCTCGATTGTCGCATATACGGGGTGCAGCCGTGGGGTCATCATCTTACCAACACGATTCTGCATACCTTGTCAGTGCTGGTGCTGTTTCTGACGCTGCAAGCGATGACCGGAGCCGTCTGGCGAAGCGCGGCGGTTGCGGGCATTTTTGCCGTCCATCCCTTGCACGTTGAATCAGTCGCGTGGATCGCAGAACGCAAAGACGTCTTAAGCGGATTGTTCTTCATGTTAACGTTAGCGGCTTACGTCGCTTACAGCCGCCGACCCGGAATTGGGAAATACTTTTTAGTCGCAGTTCTCTTCGCTTTTGGGCTGATGTCCAAACCGATGCTGGTGACGTTGCCGTTTGTTCTTTTGCTCGTCGACTATTGGCCGTTGAGACGTTACCGAGACGCGACTGCGAGCATTGGCGGTCGTCGCCTCTCCGGCTGGCTGCTGTTGATCCTGGAAAAGATTCCTTTTGTCGTTTTGTCGGCGGCTACATCAGTGGTCGCGCTTTTAACGCAACATCCCGATCGGAACGCGGTGAACTTGCCGCTGTCCTCGCGAATTGCCAACGCCTGCGTCAGCATTGGGATCTATCTGCGGCAGACATTTGTCCCACGTGATCTGGCGTGCTTTTATCCGCACCCACTGCAGACACTGTCAGGGTCCGCGATCGCTCTTTCAATCGCGCTAATCATCGCGATTTCCGGGTCAGCCTGGATCCTCAGGCGCCGCTGTCCCTATTTGATCGCAGGATGGTTTTGGTTCGTGGGGATGCTGGTCCCCGTGCTGGGTATTATCCAGGTTGGCAATCAGGCCTACGCTGATCGTTACACCTATCTTCCTCAAATCGGGCTTGGATTAGCAATGAGCTGGGGAATTGCTGATTTGCTGGGCGCGATTCGATATCGGGACCTGATTTTTACTGCGATTTCCGTTACTGCGCTGGTTGCATTCACTTGGGTTGCTCGCATTCAAACATCCTACTGGCGTTCGAGTGAGGCGCTTTGGGAACACGCTACGGCGGTAACGCCCGAGAATGAAAACGCAGAAGAGCATCTTTCGGATGCTTACCTCGAAAAAGGACGGATCGATGATGCTGTTGCGGCCGCGCGACGCGCCGTCGACGCCCGAGCGGGCAGCGCAGACGCCCAGGGCGTTTTGGGCGCAGCGCTCGCGCGAAAAGGACGTTTGGACGAAGCGCTTGCGTATTTGGAGAAGGCACTTCAACTCAATCCAAAGTTGGCACGCGTTCACTTTAATTTGGCGAACATTCTGATGGAGCGCGGACAAATGGCCGACGCCGTCTCCAACTACGAGACCGAGCTTCAGTTGTATCCGAACTTTCCGGAGGGACACAATAATCTCGCGAATGCTTTGTTGCGTACCGGAAAAATCGACGAGGCGCTTGGGCATCTCCGAATCGCTCTGAAATTGAATCCAAATTATCCGGAAGCGCATAACAATCTGGCGATCGTCTTGTCACAAAAAGGACAGATGCGGGAAGCAATCGGCGAGTGGAAAAGAACCCTACTCATTGATTCAAACAATCTCGAAGCGCAATGCAATCTGGCTTGGGTCTTCGCCACGTTTCCGGACTCTGCGGTCCGCAACGGGACGCAGGCCGTCGAATCGGCCGAGAAGGCGATTCAATTGTCCGGCGGAAAGAATGCCAGAATATGGCGTCTCGCCGCGGCGGCTTATGCTGAGGCGGGTCGGTTTCCTGAAGCAATCAAAGCTGCCCAAAACGGACTGGCCCTCGCTGAAGCGGAGGGGAACTCGGCACTCGCTCAGACCTTACAGGCGAACATTAAGCTCTTCGAAGAAGGTTCGCCGCTCCGTGATTAGGTGGCGCGGGGTTTCCCTTAGTTGCGGCGTCTGCGGGATTTCAAATTAACAACACGGCGTAAAAGCAAACGGCCGGGTCCCATTCGGAACCCGGCCGCTGAAATCTAAATTGCTGATCGGTTAGAAGCGTTTCTTGACACCGAGGTACCAGAGACGGCCTTTGGCGTTCGTGGTGCTTTCGTCGTAACCGTTCTCAAATGCGCCGGCCACGAATGGCGGCTCCGAGTCGAAGAGGTTATCGATACCAAACGTGAGCGTGGTTTGGTTGAGCCAGGCTCTCCAACCGCACGGATTGTATTCAGCCGTGGAAACCGGCATCACGTTCTTGTCCTTGCCACTCATCTTCACGTTCTTGCCGCCATCCTTGGAGTAACCCGCAACTTCGGATTGAGCCGCAGGCGGTGGTAGATTGAAGGTGTAGTTGATGATCAGGTCGAGCGTAACCCACTCGCGAACCTTGCGTGAGCCGGGAAACTTGCCATTTGCGCTCGGTCCGTTGGCCGGATTGCCACCAGCGAATGTGTGCCCATGGGGCTGGAGCGAAGGGTCATCCCAGTATTGGCCGATATAGTGGACAACCAAACCGCCATCGATGCCTTGCATCCAGGAGCCGGACGGACCGTCGTAGAACAAGCTGGCGTACCAACGATTATGGGTGAACGAACCGCCACCGTTGGTGCCTTGAAAGCCGCCGCCGAATTTGCCGACCACTGTGCGGCGCTTGCTTGCAGGCACGCCCTTCGTCGCCGGCAGAAGCGCGACGTCAACGTCCGCCATATAGGTTTCATTCCACGTGGCGGTGAACGTTCCCCAATCGCCGTGGCCCAAGCGGCTGGTTTCGAAGATCTCAACTACTTCGAAGTCCCAAGCACTCAGCACTTCCAAGCCGAGGTTCTGTTCCGGCGTCAGCAACAGGGTGATCGGCGTTCCGACGCCGCCCGCACGTTGCACCTGGGACACGCCCAAGGTTTGGGTTCCGTTCGCATCTGGTGCGATACTGCTCGTCGCGTTGATTAGTGATTGCGCATCGAGAGTTGTAGTGAAACCGCGGATGTCGATGTGGATGTAGTCAGCGGACACGGTCAAGCCCGACAACGGAGCCCACCATTTGCCCGGAGTAATCACACCACCGTAGGTATACTCGTAAGCTATTTCCGGCTTCAGATTCGGATTTCCCTGCAAGTGCTGCTCAACCTGTGGCTCGGTACCGCAGGTGCTGCAGGTATCTTTAACTGCCGGGAATGTCTGCGTGGTGCCACCAAACAATTCAAACAGCGTTGGAGCGTGGAACGCTTCAATGTAAGCCGCGCGCAGAGTCAGAGACTGATCAATCGGCTGCCAGCGAACGTCGAACTTCGGACGCTCGGTTTGACCGAAATCGCTATAGCTCTCAAACCGCTCGGCGTAGCCAAGTTCCAAGCTGTAGGCGCCTGGGAAGTTCCAAGTTGGTCCGGTAACCGGGACGCGAGCTTCCCAGTAGAGCGACCACGTATCGCGGTTTCCTTTGGTAGCCTGCCCGTTAGTCGAACCGGTTGTTTGGCCGGTAACTGTCAGCGGGTCGGGCTGATCGTGGAAGGTGTTGCCAAGGTGTGCACCGCCGATCGCGAAGCGGACCGCGCCGCCCGGCAGATTGAACATATCGCCACGGAGAGCGAAGTCCTCAGTCATAATCGTCGACTCTTCCACATCGTGGGTCGTCGTGAAGACCTGATTAATCGTCCGCTTGTTGTTTACGTTCTTGCCGAAGGGATTGAAGGCCGTAGCCGGATCGGTATCCAGCAAGAAGGCCCGCAAGGCGTTGTTGTTCACGATTCCACCGGTGTTGGCCACCCGGTTACTTTCATTGTAACGGAAACCGAATTCCCATTCCCAGGTCTTGAGTTGGTCCCAGGCATTGGAGAATTCGCCCAAGTTACCCTTCAAGACACCGGTAAACACGTAGTTGGCGGTCTGGATCTTGACCGTGCGCAAGCCCGCTTCGAGCGAGCGGTAACGCACGCCAGTTGTAAACACTGTTCCCGGAGGCGCGGCGCTCGGGATCGAGAATACCGGAAAAGTGCCGTTGAAGCCGCCATTCGAGGTATAGTCCCCAGTCGTGAACGGATTGAACGCGTTCTGTGTCGGCACGCTGATGCCCGCGCTGCTGATACCGAAGGGGTGTGCCCCGACCGTGCCGAGCGGATTGGCTGCACTAATGAAGCTCGGCGCAAAACCACCCGTGTCCGTCCAGATATCAGGCGTGAACGGTGTCGGCGCCAAACCACCATCCCAGAATTGGCGGAAATACTTAAAGTCCGCCATTACGGTCAGGTATTTGTCGCAGAGGTCGCGATCAAACGAACCATATAAATACTCGCGATCGGTCGCGGCAATGTCGGGCGTTAGATCGGCGAAGTTGAACAGGAAACGCTCGCTCGTAATCGCCGAGGTAGGTGTCAACCCCGGGGCAGTGTACTGCGTATCGGTGAACTGGTTGGCCGAAGCGTGTGGAGTCGGCGTCTTCAAGTTCAGTTTGAACGGCTGCTGGGCCAATCCGAGAAACCAGGCCCCGGTCACGCGTCCCGCCAAGTTACCGGAACGGACATCGAAGCTGCCGTAGGCAGACTTATCCGGATCGTGCGAAATATTCACATCGCGCGAATAGATCGCCGAGGAATTATAAATGCCGGCATAAACGACGATGTTGGTCTTGTCGTCACCAGTACCTGCAAGCATGTAGCCCGTCTCTTCACCCCGGTCACCCGCGAAACCAAGATTCGTGTTGCCATAGCTGGCGTAAACCTCCAACCCACGGAAGTGCTTAATCAAAAACACGTTTACTACGCCGGCGACAGCCTCGGTGCCGTAAATTGGCGAAGCGCCGTCCTTCAGGATGTCGATGTGATCGATCAAACCCAACGGAAACTGGTTGAAGTCGATGGAAGCGGTGCCCGCATAAGCGAGACGACGGCCGTCCTGCAACACAAGAGTTTCTTTCGGGTCGATACCACGAAGACTGATACGGGTGCTGCCGTCACCACCGTTGGTGTTGTTTTCAGTGGTGTTTGATCCAGTCGACGCCGGAAGGCGCAGGATCAGGTCGGTGGCAGTGCGCACACCCAGTCGGGTAATGTCGTCGCGGCGATATGTATCAACCGGGTTCGGGCCGACTTCTTCTGCAGTCGGAATGTTCGAACCGGTTACGACAACGCGCTCAGCTGTCGCTTCCGTCGCGGCTGGGGCCGCATTCGGGGCGATATTTGATCCAGTCGTCGTCGCCGGTGCCGGCGCGGTGGCATCTTGAGCACGCGCGCTCATCGCGATGATTAATGGAAATGCGGCTGCTACGAGAGCGACGCGAATTCCCAACGTTTTTTGCACGTTTCTAGTCATTGGTTTCTCCATGGGTTTGGTTAGGTTTGCGCTAGGGATTATTGAAAAGTCGTCAGGCTGACAAGGTTTTTTTTCAGTTTTTTGGAATTTTTTTGAACGGGCAAACGGGCCCATTGTCTGAGCCAGTCCCCGTTTTCCGGCGGTTCTATCGGATTTCCCGGCGGCTGCCTAGAAAAAAATTAAAGAATTTTCGACCCCCCACCCCAGGCGTGAGGAGGGCTCAGCGGCGATTTCAGTGTGAAACTTGGGTCCCGCGCAAGGCCTCGCGGCGGCGGAACGAGTCGGCGCATTGCCTCAAACTTTCGACCATCGCCTGGTCATTATTTTTCTGCGCTAGTTCTTCGCCGCGCCGGCAACTCGCAATCGCTTCCCGAAATTCGCCATTCTCGGCTTGGGCCGCCGCCAGAGTTCGTAAGACAACCGGGTTCTCGCCGCCACTTCGAACCGCGCGCCGGACCAGTTCGAGCGCTTCCTTGCCATCGCGCAAATCCGAATCGGATGCAGTCGATCGCACCCACGCAATATTATTGGCCGCATCCGGATTGTCCGGATCGAATGACAACGTTCGCTGCCAGGCCAAGATCGCCTCTTTGATTTCGCCTTTGCTCGCCAGCAGCACACCGAGATCGTTACTGGCCGCGATGTAATCAGGCTGAATTTCGAGAGCTCTTTGGAGATGAGAAATTGACGCGTCGATTTTTTGCCGTGCCGTCAACGCGCGGGCCAATCCAAAATGCGCCGCCACGTTGCCGTCGCGCAAACGCAGCGCTTGCTCGTAATGCTCAATCGCGTCGTCAACTTGGCCGCGCACAAACAGAATTCCTCCCAGACCGGTGTGCGCAACGTCACTGTCCGGCGTCACCGCGAGCGTATGGCGCCACAATGTTTCGGTATCGCGCCAATAACTCGTTTGTTTGGCGGACAAGATCGACAACGTTCCAACAACGAGCGTCCCTGCTACGCCCAAAATCTTTTTCTGCGCGGACTCCGCCTTCGCGAAATGGCTACGGCGCGACAGGCAATCTTTCATCAGATCGCAAACGAGCCAGGTGATAGCAAGGTAAAGCCCGACTTGCGGAAGATACGTGTAACGGTCGGCGTGACCTTGCAAGCCGACTTGCACGATTCCGATCACAGGAATCAACATCACCAGATACCAAAGCCAGCCGACGATCAGGTACGGGTTTTGCCGCCGGCGAACGAACGCGACCGTCGTTACCGCAATTAGAAAAACAATCGCAATTGCGAGCCGCCAAATCCCCAGCCGGTTTTCCGGATGAACATAAAAAGGAATCAAATTCACCGGCCAAAACATTTGCCGGACGTATTCGAAATAACTGAAGACGGCATTGGTGATGCGCCATTTCAGCGGAAGAAATTCGGTAGAGCCGAGCGCGAAATTTTGGGCCCACAAGGTTGCGACAATTGAACCGGCCGACAATGCGAACAACGGAATCTTTTCAACTATCAGGTTTGCTGAGGTCCTACCTCCGACCTCTGCTTGCCTGCCGCAGCCTTGGCCAAGGCGGGACCTCTGGAACCTCTTCAACGGCCAGTAATCGAGCAGTAACAGGACAACCGGGGTTGTCACGAGCATCGGCTTCGACATTAAACCGCAGCCGAAAAGGATCGCTGTTGTTAAATAGCCACCGAGCGTTTGTGCGCGAGCCCAGCGACAATAAGCGAGCAGGGTCATCATGAAGAAAGCACCGCTCAACACGTCTTTGCGCTCCGCGATCCAAGCGACGGATTCGACCCGCAATGGGTGAACCGCAAAAATAGCGGCGACGAATGCGCTCGCCCACACAGCGCCAGTGGTTCGGGTGAGGAAAATGAAAAGCAGCAGCGTCGCGAGACTGTGCCAAAACACATTGACTAAATGGTGCGGACCGGGAGTGACCCCGAAGAGCTGGCAATCGAGCATGTGCGAAATCGTCGTAAGCGGATGCCAGTTTTGAGAATGGACATGTGTGAACGCCCATCCGATTCCCTGCCAGCTCAGCCCCGCGCGCACGTGCGGGTTGTCGTAGACATAGAGGGGATCGTCGTAATTGATGAACTGATGATGGAACGTCTGCCCAAACACAGCCCACGTGATCGCGACCAGAAAAACCGCAATGCCTAATCGCGTTCGCCAGGATTCGGTCATGCTCACGACGACAAAGTAACCACCTCAGCGTTTCTCCAACTCATTTGCCTGGCCCGTTTTGCACCTGCGCTTCCAACAAAAAACCGGCGGCATCGGGATAATTCGGATCGAGCGCGAGCGTCTCTTTATATTGAGCAATTGCTTCCGGGAGTCGTCCCAGGCGATGAAGACCGACCGCAAGATTGTAGTGGGCCAATGCGCTTGACGGTCTCTGTTGGACCACATTGCGATAATGTTGCACCGCTTCCTCAATCCGATCGGACTTTAGCAGCAAGTTGCCGAGGTTTGTCTCCGCATCGGGATCTCCCGGTCTAGCTTTCAAGGTTTGTTCGAAATGGACCATCGCCACGTCGGTGTCGCCTTTCTCCATTAACGCATAACCCATTTGAAAATTGATATCCGGTTCGTTCGGATGGGTAGACAGCACGATTTTGAACTGCGCAATGGCCTCATCTAATCGGTGAATCTTCAGAAGAAATTCGCCGAGTCCGAAATGAGCGAAATCGTTTTGCCCGGTGACTGCGAGGGCTCGGTTCCACAAGCGTTCCGTGTCGCGCCAATAGCCGGTTTGAACCCAGGCGCGCCAACCCAGCACCGCGATGATGAGCGGTGCAAAGACCGCACAAAGTTGCCGCCGGTAACGAAACGGTTGGAGAAGATCAGCAATGCCCCAAACAACTGCAACGTAAAGGCCGAGTTGCGGCAAATAGGTGTAACGATCCGCGTGCGCCTGACTGCCGACCTGAACCAATCCGAGGACCGGCACTAACATGATCAAGTACCAAAACCAGCCGGTAATGAAATAAGAGCGTTGCTTCCGCGAAACAAAAGCAAGCACCGTCACGATAATCAATAGCGCAGTCGCCAGCGCCGTTTTCCAAAATGGCAATTGACCGGGATGCGGATAAATCACCGCCAAGTTCACCGGCCAGAACATTTGCCAGATATAGATCAGATAAACCGTGGCCGCGTTGGCCATTCGCCAGCTCAACGGCAGATGTGCCATTTGAAGGATTCCGCCGCGTTGCGCAATCAGCGTTGCGACTGCCGAACCGAGTGACAAGACAAACAACGGGGTTTTCTCAATAACTAGTCCTGCAAATGTTAAACCCTTCTGATCCCCGATGTCTTCGCCTGCGGAAGCTGGACGAATCGCGCCGTAGCCTTGGCGTAGGCGGATGATTTCTGACGTCTTGAATCTTCCAAGCGGCCAATAATCCAACAACAAAAGAACCGCCGGAAGCGTGACCAACATCGGCTTCGAGAGCAAACCGCAGACGAACAGAATCGACATTGCGCAGTAACGGATTGCATCCGGTTTTCGCGAGTAATGCACGTAGGCCAGGAGAGTCAGCATAAAAAACAAACCGCTGAGCACGTCCTTGCGTTCGGAAATCCATGCCACCGATTCGACGTGCAACGGATGAACCGCGAATACCGCCGCCACAAATGCGCTCCGCCACAGTGATGCGGTTGTTTGCTCGAGCAAAAGAAAAAGCAGAATCACGCTCGCACTGTGCAATACAACGTTAACGAAATGATGCGCGCCGGGTTGAAGACCGAAGATCTGGCAATCGAACATGTGCGAAAGCGTCGTGAGCGGATGCCAGTTGTGAGAATGAACATGAGTAAAAGCCCAGACGACGTTGGGCCAATTCAGCCCCGCTTGGATCTGGCGATTCTCACTGACATAAGGCGGATCATCGTAATTCACGAAGTTGTCGCGCAAGGTTTGGCCGAACACCGCCCACGTGATCGCAATCAAGGCGACGGAGATCACCAATTTCGAAAATGATCGGGAGCCCACAGTTGGGTGGAATTAAGACTTACCCGACTCCCACGCAAACAAGATGTCGCGGTCTGGAGTTGGCGGGACGAGCTTCCGGCATTAAAATCGCCGCCATGTTTACCGGTTTGATCCAGGAGGTAGCCAAAGTGCTTTGGATCCGGATGACCGATCGCGGCACTCAACTTCAAGTCGCGGCACCTCGAATTGCAGCTGAGACTCGCACCGGTGACAGCGTGGCGGTAAATGGTTGTTGTTTGACCGTTAGCTCTCGACGCGAAGATCAACTCACGTTCGATCTCCTCGAGGAAACGCTGGACCGCACGAACTTGAAACAACTTCGTCGCGACGGTTTGGTAAACGTAGAGCGGGCACTCCTCGCGGGCGAGCCATTAGGCGGCCACTTTGTGCAAGGACACATCGATTGCAGTTCCAAAGTAATTTCCTTCGAACGAAGTGGGACTGACCATCGCCTTGAAATCGAACTACCGCCCGACTTCGCTCATTACGCAGCTTACAAAGGCTCCGTCGCCGTCAATGGAATCAGTCTGACGATCGCGGAGCTTCTGTCGAAAAGCTTCGCCATCTGGATAATTCCGCACACTAAACGGCATACCAACATTGATGTTTTGCAGGCGGGCGAATTGGTGAATATCGAGTTCGACATCCTAGCCAAATACGTCGAGCGGATGCTCGCCCGCTACGCGCCGCAAGAGTAGCCTGTTCTATATATAGTACCGGCTACTTCGCCCCGAAGCCCAGGATTACCGCCGGAATAGTTCGGAGAAGGATCTTGAAATCCAGCGCCAGCGACCACCGATCGATGTACTCAAGGTCGAGTCGCACCCAATCCCGGAAATCGCGGACCTGATTGCGTCCGTTGATTTGCCAGAGACAGGTCAGGCCGGGCTTCACGCTCAAACGGCGTCGTTGCGCCGTGTTCTCAAATCTTTCCACTTCGTAAACGGGCAACGGCCGGGGTCCAACCAAACTCATGTTTCCGGCCAGGACATTCCAGAGCTGCGGTAATTCATCGAAGCTTGTGCGTCGCAGCCAGTGGCCCAAAGGGGTGATGCGCGGATCCGCTTCCACCTTGAACACCGGCCCGCTCATTTGATTGAACGGTTCCAGCTCAGCTCGCCGCATTTCGGCGTCGTCCGTCATCGAGCGAAATTTGTACATGACGAATGGTTTGCCGAAGCGGCCGGCCCGCCGTTGACGAAAAATCACTGGTCCATGCGATGTCAGCCGGATCATCAGCGCGACAATCGCCATCGGGATGGCGAAAATTATCAGGGCGACCAATGCGCCGATGAAATCAATTCCCCGCTTGATCCAAAGCGCCCATGAAACTTCAGGCGTCGAACGGAAGACCAGCATGGGCCGGCCGGCGAAAGCATCGAAGTCAGGCTTGGCAATCGAGGTTTGGATAAAATCCGCGACCAGCCAGGCCGGCACGCCTTCGACTTCACAGGCGCTAATCGCCTCCTCCACCCGATTCAACCGGCTATGGCCGGCGGCGAAGATCACCCGCGACACTGCGTGCTTGTGCATCGCTTCGACTAAATCGGAGATCGGCTGCTGCTCGATGTCGATCCGCGCTACAACTTCGATGAGCAATCGTTGTTCGGGAGTGAAAGTGCGTTCGAGTGCTGCCAGGTCCTGCGGCAAACCGGCTAGCAATACTGGCTCGCGTTGCACCCCACGGACGGCACGCCCGCGCAATTCTGTGGCGATTAAACGCTCCTTAATCAAGAGCGCAAGTGTGCCGATAACAATAAAAAGCAATGGCACGCTTCGATTGGTCAGCGGGAACCGAAGAAAAATCACGCAACCGCTGACTATGATGCTCAGCGCAATCATTGCTCGCACGATCTGCACCAGCGATCGCCACATCGTCTTGTTCAGCGGGGATTGATAGAAACCCTGGAGATCGAGCAAGATCGGTCCAAACGGCATGATTACGATGAACAGCCAATGATAATTATGAAACGCATCGACCGTATCTTTAAGATCGAACCAGAACGTGCCGTAATAACGAAGGACCCACGCCACCCAAAGCGAAGCGGCCAGCAAGAAGCCATCAATCACTACTTGCAGCTGCGTGTTTAATTCCTGTCGTCGCGCGAGCATGCTACAAAGGAGCAGTTAACGCTCTCCTCTGACACTGGGAGCGATAAGTATATGACAACGCGAAGAGGGGTCAAAGCGCCGCAGGCTAAGCTGGTCGCCGTGATTGCGTCGTCTGCGGATCTTGATGCGGCCGCGGCAACTAAACAGCGGCCCGACCTGTTCGAGCTTCGTCTCGATTCGCTTTTGCCGATTACGAATTACCGCGAGAAAAAAATTTGTCGCCTGCCCGTTCCGCTTATCATCACCGCGCGCGATCCGCGGGAAGGCGGAATTGGAAATCTTTCTCTCGAAACGAGACACGCGTTGCTTCAGCGGTTTCTGACTCAAGCCACATTCCTCGACGTCGAGTTGCGCTCGGTCCGCGATTTCAGATCGCTCCTGGCGGAGGCGAAGAAGCGAAAGGTTCGTCGGATTTTGTCGTACCATAATTTCAAATCCACGCCCTCATCGCGCAGCTTGTGTGCCAAAGCAAAGCAGGCCAAAGCGCTGGGCGCAGACATTTTCAAAGTCGCTACCCGGACCGATTCGCCGGCCGCGCTCTCCCGCCTCCTCGATTTCATGACCAGCAAAAACGTCCATCTGCCGATCAGCGCGATGGGCATCGGCAAACTCGGCGGGATTTCGCGTTTGTTGCTGGCGCGATGCGGCTCGGTCCTCAATTACGCCGCACTTGAACGGCCCAACGTTGAAGGGCAACTCTCGATCGCCGTCTTGCGTTCCGCGCTTGGGCGGTAAATTACCATCGAGGGATGAAAAACGGGGACGTGAGCTTGCCTGAGGAAGTTCCGGTGATGCCATTGCCGGGCGCGGTCCTCTTTCCCCACGCCTTGCTCCCACTTTACATTTTCGAGCGGCGTTATCAGGAAATGCTCGAACACGCGCTGCAACGTGACCGAATGTTCAGCGTCACGCTAATCAAGCCGAGTTGCCCCGAGTGGCAAGCGCCGGAGGATTTTTTTCATTTCGCCACTGTCGGTTTGATCCGCGCCTGTGTCGGTCGGGGCGACGGCACTTCGAATCTCGTGCTCCAAGGCCTCCATCGAGTGCGCTTCACCAGCTTCGAACAGGAAACTCCATTTCCCGTCGCGAAGATCGACATCGTCGAATCGGAGAACAAGGCAACCGTTGAAACCGAAGCGCTCGGCGAAAAAGTTCTCGAGCTTTACCGAAAACTGAAACGCGCAGGACGCCAGCTTCCTCCAAAAGTCGACCGCTACCTGGGCCAGCTCGGCGATTTGCAAATGCTTGCCGATCTCGTCGCATCCACCTTCGTGGAAGACCCGCTCCGTCGTCAGCGAATGCTAGAAGAATCTTCCGTCAACCAACGCTTGCGATTGCTCATCACTTTCTTGCAGGACGAAATCGGCAGCGCCGCCTGATCACCTCCTACTGATCCGCGCGAACTCTTCCATTAAGTAGCGATCGGTCATTCCAGCGACGTAATCGCACACCGTGCGGTGGAGTCCTTCCTGCTCGAGCCGGCGGGTCGCGAGATCGCCCAACTGGCGCGGGTCGGTCACATAACTTTCGAAAACCTTCTTCAGCATCTCGCCCGCGCGCTGGTTCACTTCCGCAACGCGCGGATGATAGTAAACGTTAGCATAAAGAAATTTTCGAAGAGCGGCGTTCGCCTTGCCCAAATCGTCGCTGTAATGAATCAGCTTCGCCGATTGTTTTCGCACCTCGTCGATATTTTTTGGGTTCGCTTGGGCAATCGATTTCGCGCTCGTGGTCACGACGTCCTGAACCTGGACGTCGATGATGTTTGGAATGATCAATTTGTGCAGGTCCGGCTCGCGTGCGTCCGGATAATGCGCCAGGACATGTTGTTGGCTCTTTCTCCAAACTTCATTCTCAGCCAATTGCGCCGCGCTCAGAATTTCAAAATCGACCGCGTCATCAAGATCGTGGCTGTAGTAAGTGATCTCGTCCGCCAGATCGGCGACCTGGGCTTCGAGCGACGGGAATCCGCCCTTACGTTCGTGCTTTTGCAAACCTTCGCGGACCTCGAACGTGAGATTCAGGCCCGGAAAATCGGGATACGCGTTCTCAAGTAGCTCAACCACCCGCAAGCTTTGCCGATTGTGCTCGAAGCCGCCGTGATCACGCATGCACTCAGCGAGAATTTCTTCGCCGGAATGTCCAAACGGCGTGTGGCCGAGATCATGCGCCAGGGCAATCGCTTCCGCTAAGTCTTCGTTCAACGACAGTGCACGCGCGATGGTCCGGCTGATCGACGCGACTTCGATCGAATGGGTCAATCGCGTGCGTAAATGGTCCCCAGTGCCGTTGAGAAAAACCTGGGTCTTGTATTCAAGTCGACGGAAAGCGCGCGAATGAATGATCCGGGCGCGGTCACGCTGAAATTCGGTGCGATAGGCATGACTCTGCTCAGGATATTTTCGGCCGCGCGACTCGCCCGAGCATTGCGCGAACGGAGCCAACGTCGCGCGCTCAGTTTTCTCCATCTCCTCGCGCGTCTTCCAACCATCCTTCACTTTTCGGACGAACTCGATTCCAATTTTTCGCGCAAGGCTCGCTGCGCCCGCCGCGCTTCCACTCTGATGACCAGCAAATCAAAGATCGCGATCAGCATTGCCGTGAACGTTAGCCAGACACAGACAACCCAGAACAAGATAACGAACCAGGGATGCTCGCGCGGATTTAGCATCGTTTGAAAAACGGTAAATCCCCCCAACAGCATCAAGACCGCAAGCGCCAGGCATACAATCATGCCCTTCCTGCGAGTTGTTTGGTCACGAATCACGCCCCGCGTCGCGTGCACGACAAAAGAGACTGCTTTCAGGTTGTTCTCCTCGCGCGGAGTTTCCATTCTGTTGTCGACCTTACAGTCCAAAGAATTCAAGACAAACGCCTTCTCAGGGAGAGCAGGTGGTGCTTTGATAGCGCGCGATGACAAAAGCCAGGGGAAAATCGAAGCCGCGGGCGCAGAAGAAACCCGCTCCGGACAAGGTCGAGCTCCGCGTTTCGCAACCTAAAGCCGCGCTGAGGAGCGAAGCATTCGCTCGCGCGTTGGCGAACGCGAAGGCGCACGCCAACAATCCCGAACGCTTGCGGGTTTTGTTCGAAGAAGCCGCCCGCAAAGCCGCCGCCGTTCCGAAGGAGCCATTCCTCGATTCATGGCCCTACTTGCAGGCGATGCTGCGTTTGGTCCGCGCTTATTGTCGCGGCGAATATCGCAACGTTCCCCAGGACGAACTCCTGTGGATAATTACCGCGCTGAATTATTTCGTCGATCCGTTCGACCTCATTCCCGACGAAGTTCCGTTCCTTGGATTTGTTGATGACGCAACAGTTATGTCGTTTGCGGTGGCGCGCACCCGCGAAGCGCTTGACGATTTCATGGCCTGGGAAATAAGCGCATTTTGACGACGCCGATTGGCGTGGCAAATATTCTAGGGGGAGTTGTGAAACGAAAACGGTTGGCATTGCCAAAAGATCCGAAGCGTAATCGAGTTTTTTCCAAGGCGTTGGAGCGAGCAAAATCATACGCCAAAGATCCGAAAGCGTTGCGTGATCTGGTTCAAAAAGCCACTCGCAAGATGAGCTCGATTCCCAAGGCGCCGTTTGCAGAATTGTGGGGCTACTTGCAAGCAATGTTGCGTTTGATGCGCGCCTACTATCGCGGCGAATACCGGAACATCAGGTTCGCGAACCTGGTCTTGATCATCGGCGCAATCATTTACGTGCTCGATCCATTAGATCTGATTCCCGATTGGATTCCCGGCCTCGGTTTCCTGGACGACGCCACGATCCTGGCGTTTGCCGTCCAAAAAACACGCGAGACGCTGGACGCGTTTACGAGCTGGGAAACAACGTCGCGCTAAACAAGCAACAGCGCGGGATTTTCGAGAAGGTGGCGAAGTTCTTTCAAATACTCCGCCCCGAGAGCGCCATCGACGACTCGATGATCGCAGCTCATCGTGATCGACATCCGTTGGCCGACGACGATTTGGTCGCAATCGTCGATCACCGGAACCTTGTTCACTTTGCCGACGGCGAGAATGAATCCCTGCGGCGGATTGATTACCGCGCTGAAAGAATCAATTCCCATTCCGCCGAGATTTGAAACCGTGAACGAGCCGCCGTGAAATTCTTCCGGCTTCATACGCTTGTTCCGTGCGCGATGAGCCAAATCCTTCACCGCTTCACTGATCTCGCGGAGCGTTTTGTTTTGGGCAGCGCGGACCACCGGCGTGAGCAACCCTTCTTCGATCGCGACCGCGATTCCAAGGTCGACGTCGGCATATTGGACGATTGCATCGCCGTCGAAGGACGCGTTCGCGCGCGGAACTTTGACCGCGGCCATAACCGCGGCCTTCAACACGAAATCATTCACCGTGATTTTCGCGGCATCGCTCTGTTCGCCCGCTGATTTCAATTCTTCGCGCGCGGCCATTAACGGCGCGGCGTTGATTTCGATTGTGAGATAAAAATGCGGAACTGGACCGAGACTTTGAACAAGTCGCTCGGCGATTCCTTTACGCATGCCAGAAAGTTGAATGCGGGTCTCACCTTCTCTCTTCTGTAGTGGCAGCCGTGCCGGCTGCTCTTGTGCGGACGACACGCCCGCCGCTACAGTCGACCGTTTTGTTTTTGAAACCGCGCGAACATCTGATTCGGTCACGCGACCTTCGGGGCCGGTTCCTTTGACACTCGCGAGGTCGATACCGAGCTCAGCCGCGACCCGGCGCGCGACGGGCGATGCTTTTACTCGTGCTTCCTCCGATGACTGTGGTGGCAGCCGCCCCGGCGGCTCTTTCTTTGCAGGCGAGGCGCCGGACTCCACCGCTTTCTTCTTTTCCTGCGGGGGCGCCGTTTCTTTCTCTTGCGCTTTCGCCGGCGCAGGTTTTTCAGCTTCAGTCTGCGGTTTCTTTTCTTTTTTCTCTTCCGCCTTCGGTTTTTCTTCCTTTTTCGTCTCCTTCTTTTTCGGCGCTGCTTCCCCTTCCTCACCGATGAACGCGATCTTGTCCCCGACGTTCACCTTGCCGCCTTCCTGAACATAAATTTCGGTCAAGGTCCCGTCCTCCGGCGATTCCCATTCCATAGTCGCTTTGTCGGTTTCGATTTCAGCGATGACTTCACCGGCCGAAACTTGGTCGCCTTTCTTCTTTTTCCACGCGACCAGAGTTCCCTCCGTCATCGTGTCGCTGAGCTTCGGCATCTGTATTTCCGGCATAGCTCGTTAGGCGTAACAGACTTTCTTGACAGCAGCCATCAACTTGTCGGCATTTGGCAAAACAAATTTCTCCAGCTTCTCGTTGTAAGGCATCGGGACGTCCTCTTGAGAAACGCGGATGATCGGTGCGTCGAGCTCATCAAAAATATCCTTCTGGATGCGATAACAGACTTCCGCGCCAACGCCGCAAAATGGCCGGTCCTGTTCCACGATCACAACTCGGTGCGTCTTCGCGACTGAATTGTAGATCGCCTCCTCGTCCAAAGGTTTGATCGAGCGAAGATCGAGGATCTCAGCGGAAATGTCCTCCTCTTCGAGTTGGGTCGCGACGTTCAGGGCAAGCGGCACGGTTTGGGCGTAGCAAATAATCGAAACATCGCTGCCTTCGCGTTTCACCTCAGCCTGACCGAGCGGAATCAACAATTCCTCATCCGGTGGCTCTACCATTCCCTTTGAGCTGTAAAGAAGTTCCGCCTCTAGAACGAGGACCGGATTGTCGTCACGGATTGCGGTTTTCAGCAATCCTTTGGCGTCACGAGGCGTTGCCGGCGTGCAAACTTTCAAACCTGGTACGCTGGCATACAAATTTTCAGTCGCGTGCGAATGGGTCGCCGCGAGTTGATGCGCCGGACCGTTCGGTCCGCGAAACGTGATCGGAATATTAAATTGGCCGCCCGACATCATGAACATGTTGGGCGCGTTATTGACGACCTGATCGAACGCGACCAGTGAAAAGCTCCAGGTCATGAATTCAATGATCGGCCGTAAGCCGGTCATGGCGGCGCCGACGCCCAGGCCGGCGAATCCGTTCTCACTGATGGGAGTGTCGATAATTCGCTTCGGGCCAAACCGTTCGAGTAAACCCTGGCTCACTTTGTAAGCGCCGTGATATTCGGCAACTTCCTCGCCCATCAGAAAAACGTTGGGGTCGCGCGCGAGCTCCTCGGCGAGCGCCTCGTTCAGGGCCTGACGGTAAGTGATTTCCCTCACGATTTGTTGCCCTCGTCGTAAACGTACTTATAAACGTCTTCCACCGGCAGCTCCGGACTTTGCTCGGCAAATTTCACCGAATCGAGCGCAGCTTGTTTCGCTTTTTTGTCGAGCGCGTCGAATTGCTCGTTGGTCAACTTGCCCTCGCGCGTTAGCTGCGCCCGCAACCGGATGATCGGATCGTCCAGCCGATATTTTTCGAGTTCCTCTTTCGTTCGATAGCTGGCCGGATCTGACATCGAATGTCCCCGATAACGATAGGTCCGCACTTCCAGGAACGCCGGATGCGGATCTTTGCGGATCGACGCCGCGACCTCGGCGATTTTGTCGCGAACTTCGCGAAAGTTCATCCCGTCCACGATGTCGCCCGGAATATCGTAACCTTCTGCGCGATCGACGATTTGCTTTAACGAGGTGGATCTCGTCACCGAGGTGCCCATGGCGAAGAGATTGTTTTCGCAGATCAAAATGACCGGCAACTTGTAAAGCGCGATCAAATTGAGCGCTTCGTGGAACGAGCCCTGGTTAATCGCGCCGTCGCCAAAGAAGCAAAGCGTGACCCGATCTTCCTCGCGATACTTGGACGCAAAGGCCAGGCCAGCCGCCAGTGGAACGTGTGCTGCGACAATCGCGTGCCCCCCGTACATGTGACGTTGCTTGTCGAAGAAATGCATCGAGCCGCCGAGTCCTTTCGTGCAACCGGTCGACTTGCCGAAGAGCTCTGCCATGCAGGCGTCGGCGCTAACTCCGCGGGCCAGCGCATGGCCATGGTCCCGATATGCGGTGATGATGTAATCGTCATCTCGTACCGCCGCGACCGCGCCGACCACGACGGCCTCCTGCCCGATGTAGAGATGGCAAAAGCCGCCGATCTTCTGCGCCTGATACTGCTGGCTCGCGCGTTCCTCGAAACGGCGAATCAACAGCATCAGCGCGAGCATCTCGACTTCGTCGCGTTGCTCGGGACGCTGCATTGAATTTTACGCGACGCGAGGCAAAGCAGCACCAGCGCGCACCCTGCTGGTTTGACGCCCGAAATTAATGCATGCCACGAAGAGCAGAGTGAAAAACAGATCGCTTAGGATGGTGTTACGGAAAAACATCCAGGTCGGCGTCGAACTGTATTGAGGAAGGCCGACTGTCAGCGCTTGAATCAATCCGGCGAAATTCTTGGCATAGCCGGGATCGCTCAGCCACGAGAACACGTTTGTGACGGCATAAAAAATTGTTGAGCCGAGAATTGAAGCCGGAAGGAGCGTTTTGAGTGAGGCACGATTTTGCAACGCCCAGCCAAGTAACCCGACGAGAACAAGTCCCAGATAGTGTCCGACCATCTGCGGTTGCAGAAGCGGAGCCGCGTAAATGTAATTCAAAACCAAATCCGACACGAAAAGCGCCCCGAGCGGCACCACGAATTTAAATTTCGCCGGAAAATAGGCCGCACCGCAAAGTGCGATTGCAGCCATGGGTGCGAAGTTAGAAAGCCACAACGCACTCCCGGAATGAATTAGAAGACCAGCCGCGATCCGATAGGCGACGGCCGACAAAATTAGAATAAGCGCCGGAATCATCACCGGAAATCTAGCCGACCTGAGTGAGATGCAAAGGCGATTTAAGTCCGTCCGCCTGGGAACGCAGACGAGCGCAGGAACGACTTGGACACGCGAACCGCGATATTTAAAGTCCACCTCTGACCAATAATGAAGGCGATCGTTCTAACCTGTGATCGATATCGAGCTCTGACCGACCACATGATCCTCAAATATGAGGAGCTTTGGCCCGACCATCCGTTCGTGTTCCGGATCCCCTATCAGGAAATTTCAGGACCAACAAGCAGCCGCCACGAGTACGTCAAAACTCCGTCGGAGATTCGTGCGACGACATTGCAATTGATCGCCGACCTCGACGACGACGAGTGGATCTACTGGTGCGTGGACGACAAATATCCAATCGAGCTGGCGCTTGAAAAAATCCGAACACTCATGGGCGATACGCACATTTTGCCCGATGCGAGCGGAGTCTTGTTCTGTCGATGCAAAGCGTTGCTCCGCCGGGCCGACGAGACTCTCTTTCCCGGAGAACGAAAGAATTCCTCCGGCGATATTTATCTCGAGCGTCGCGGCTGGAACCAGATCTGGATCCATCAGCTCCTTCGAGTGAAAGTGCTTCGTTATCTGTTTTCGCAGATGCCGGCCGAAATCGCGTCCGCCAAATTAATGGACCATCTAAAAGACGATATTCCAAAGCCGCCAGAGCTTCGATTGTACGTAACGAAAGACAATTTTGCGGTGTTTGGAGAAAGTACGCACAAGGGGACGATTAACCAAAATTGTTACGAGAGTATCGTTAAGACCGACATCGAGCTGCCGAAATGGTTTCAATGCCACAACGGCAAAGTCGTTATTAACGGCAAGCTCTGATCTATTGCGGGCTGACTTCGTAGCCGTAGCGTCGCAGCGGCTCTTCTAACAATTTTTCCAGGCGCTTGGCGGCATCGCCGGTCACGAATTGTCGCCAGCCCCCAATTTCTCCTCGAAAGATGTGGTTGCCGTGAATTTGCGACGCTGGGTCGATGCTCTTGAAATTGCCGAGCTTCTGAGCAATCGCCGCGTTTTTCTCGATCGAATATTGGGCAATCAATCCGGCCGCCTTTTCCGGCGCAACAATAATTCCGAATCTTCGCTCCAGCGCGGAGAAAACGAGGGCCGGATTCGGCGCAAAATCTTCGTAGCGGAGCGGACAAATTCCGCCGCGCTCAAAGTACCGGTCCAGTTCTTCGATCCGTTGCCGGCAGGTGGCGGTAAATTTTTCGATATCTTCCTCCGTCATTCCGCGGTCCACCTTTGTCGGATTACTTCTTCGCCAAAGCGACACGACCACATCGCGAAAATCGCGAAATGAAACCGTGGTCTTCACCCGATACGGACAATACCGATGGGTCTTAGCGATTCCCTCCGGATAAATGCCGCTAATCAACTGATAAACCAACGTGCTACCCGAGCGAGGAATGCCATAACAGACAAGCTCCAGCTCCGATTCCGGCACATCGTCCAAACGCTTGTAAAAGCCGTTCGCTAACATGGATCTGGTTAGGTCGATTGAAGCTCCACGATGTCGGAAGTTTCTTTCTGCCAACGGCGAATGTCATCAGTGCAACGCTCGATGACCTGTCCGAACTGGCCGGTGTAATAAAGATTGCGCTGCTCCGACGGATCTTCTCGCAGATTGTAAAGCTCGCAGAGATCGTTATCTCGCAAACTGAGCTTCCATCCGTCCGGCGCGATCACTGTCCGAGTCGATTCCCTGATCGCTCGGTTCACCATCCGGGTCGGCGCAAGCGACGTTTCGTCCTTAAGCCGCTTTTCCGTTTTCTTGTACGGGTTCCACTCGATGAAGACATTTCGCGGCTGGCCGTTCTCACCAAAAATTAATGGCGTTAGGGTCGTTCCAGCCAACTGAGCCGTCGAGTGTCCCCCTAACAAATCGATCAAGGTTGGAACAAAGTCGATGTGACTGACGCGTCTCGTTATCATTTTTCGCGGACCGCCCGGAAGCCTGATGAGGAGAGGAACGCAGACCGCTTGCTCATACATTACACCTTTACCAAAAAGACCGTGATCGCCTAACAAGTCGCCATGATCGCTGGTATGAGCGATGACGGTGTGCTCCATCAGGCCCGAATTTTCGAGACAGGAAAGAATCAGACCGATGCTCCGGTCGACCAATGTGATCAGCCCAAAATATTTTTGCCTCAGACTCGCGGACTCAGCTGGAGTTATTCCAAACCGAAACTGGCGGACGGCTTTGTCCTTTAGCGCCTTATCGTTTTGCCATTCGTGGAGCAACCGGTAACGCAACGGAACGGCGTTCGGCTTCGAAGCAAATGTCGAATCCTCGAGATCTTCCTCTGCGAACTGATGCTCGTCGTTGAACGGTCCGTTATAGGGCGAGTGGGGCTCAACAAAAGATACCACGAGAATGAAAGGCTCGTTTTGGTTGCGCTTGATGAAATCGCAGGCGTATCGCTGAAGAAAATCAGCCTGGGACAATTCCAACGGCAGATCGCTAATCGTCAATGCGGAGAAGGATCCATTCTTGTGATCGGGCACCGCCCCCTCCTGGATTAAAAACCGGCTGTAATCGCTGACTCCTTCCACCGACACCCATTCACTAAACCCGCGTTGGGTAGGAGGTTGGTCGCGCAAATGCCATTTCCCGATGTAACCGGCTCGATATTCGCCACCCAGAAGCTGGGGCAACATGGCTACCTTATGGTCGACTGGAAATCCATTGTTGGTGCAACCAGTCGTATGCGGCCATAAACCGGTCATGAGCGAGGCTCGCGACGGAGAGCAGACCGGTTGGGTCACGTAAGGTCGCTGAAAAATCACAGAGTCAGCTGCCAACTTATTCAAGTTGGGCGCGTGAACTTTTCCGTTTCCGTAACAGGCCAAGGTGTCAACGCGCTGCTGGTCGGGAAGGAAAATAATCAGATTCGGAGGCCGTTTGGAACGTTGAGACCGCGACGTCATAACCAGTCCTGTGGACCAATGTTGCCAGAACTTGCGCTCGAAGCCAGACGCAGCACCGGCCGAATTATATCCGGGCTCGCTTGCTGGAATGCGGACACCGACTAACGGGAGAGCGCGTTCAACCGGGCCTTGCGACGATCCGCCGCGTTACGGTGAATGACACCACGCTTGACCGCTTTATCCAGGGCGGAGACCAACCGGCGAATCTGCTCAGCGCTAGGCTTATCCGTCCCTCGGACCGTCTTCTGAAGCGATCGAAGTCGCGTCCGAACACCTCGGTTTTGACCGGACCGAGCGAGGGATTGTCGGGAACGTTTGGCAGCTGATTTTGTATTAGCCATTCTTATTTGAATCGGGCGACGACGGTCGCGCAGACAGCAAAAATGTCAAGGTGTCTCGTCGCGAACTAGGATCCTGCCCGTTCGCCCGAGGCGACTTTGATCTGCGAAGAATTCTTATCTTTTCTCAACCCCGAAGCAGAAGCGGGCGAATCGAATCCATAAACTTCCGGATCCGCCAAGTTGGCGGCTTTCGGCAGCCGATCATTAAGAATCTCCACCGAGCTACCCAACGGTAGCTGATTGTAGAGCGAGGCGACATCAACCGATCTCATCCGAATACAACCGAAACTGGCCGGACGGCCGAGCAATTTTTCTTCGTTGGTGCCGTGGATGTAAATGCAACGGGGAAAGGCGTGTGCGTTCGTGAGTTCCAAGCCCCGCAACCAAATGATGCGGGTCATCACCGGATCTCGACCCGGTGTGTTCGGCTGGAGAACCTCACCGGTCCAGCGCCGATTATGAAACACGGCGCCGATCGGCGCGTGGTCACCGATTTTCTGCGCGACCTGCAACAGACCCAGCGGAGTTGCGAGGCTGTTCCAGGCATCGCCCAAGCCATATTTAGACGTCGAAACCGGATAGGTTGCGGCCACCACTCCGTTTTCCATCAGCATCAGTTTCTGATCACGAACACTAATGATGACCCGGGTGTTGAGCGTAGGAGCGGGAATACTAGTGCTGTTAGCATAGGCCGGCACGGTTACCAAAAGGAGCGCCAATCCCACGGCGGAGGAACGAAACATCCGCGCCTCAATACTCACGAAACGCTTTTTGTCACGCGATAATTGGTTCGGCCGAGCGAGAAGACCCGAAGCTGAACTTCGGAGACCAAGGCAGAAGCGACGATAGCGCCACATAAAGGAACCCCCCTTGGAACATGAGCAGAAACGGTACCGACAAGAACTGTCCGTTGCTCACCGCGTACCATACGAAATAGCTAAAATAAATCGCGAACCCCAGCTCCGCGAACGGCAGGGCTGATCGCAAGGCGCGATATTTGCAACTGCGCCAGGACTGCGATTTGCGCTCGATCCCGTACTTAGGAGTTCGGGTGAAATCAGACTGGTGGTTAAAGATCGCCTCCAATACAGCGCGGGCGTTATTCAGCGAAAGGCCGATGCCAAGGGCCAGCAAGCACGGGAGTAGCAGCATTTGTTTCATCCAAGTGCGAGGATGCAACTCGCGTTGTGCGCAAGCGTAAAACACCGCGACTGAAACAGAGGCCGTCAGAAAAATGGGGATATCGATCAAAAGCATGCGCACCCAACCGCTTTGCGGACCGCCAGTCGACGGATGTAAAAGAACGCAAAGACAAGCTAGCAAGAGATAGGCAAAGTTTGAAACCAAATGGCCGGTCGCTTCGGCTTTGATCGCGAACGGAAGTTTGCTTCGCCAAATGCTCGGCAAAAGTTTCTTACAGGTTTGAATCGAGCCTTTGGTCCAGCGGTGCTGCTGCGACTTAAACCCATTCATATCGACCGGCAGCTCGGCCGGCGTCACCACGTCGGGAAGGAAAATGAATTTCCAGCCCGCGAGCTGAGCCCGATAACTCAAATCGAGATCTTCACAAAGCGTGTCGTGCTGCCAACCGCCAGCTTCTTTGATACACGACTTCCTCCACAGTCCGGCGGTGCCGTTGAAATTGAAAAAGCGTCCACTGCGGCTGCGCGCAGTCTGTTCGAGCACGAGGTGGCCGTCGAGAAACATTGCCTGAACGCGGGTGAGCAATGAATACCCACGATTCAAGTGGCCCCATCGGGTCTGGATCATGCCAACTTTCGGATCGGTAAAAAAGTGAACCGTTCGCTGAAGCAAATCCCGGGGCGCAACAAAATCGGCATCAAGAATGCAAACAAAGTCGCCATCGGCCGATTCCAGTCCACCAGCGAGCGCGCCGGCCTTAAATCCCGTCCGATCAACTCGATGGATCAGTTGAACGTCATAGCCCCGTTGGCGTAATTCTTCGACACAAGATGCGGTGATTTCCCGGGTGTCGTCGGTCGAATCATCCAGCACCTGGATCTGCAGCAGTTCTCTTGGATAATCAAGCTCGCTGACCGAGCGGAGCAGAC
>DATINV010000098.1:0-9474 GCA_035473775.1 Chthoniobacterales bacterium | reverse complement strand
TCCATCAAGCTGTTGCGGCCGACGCCAACGAATGGTCCGATTTCACTTTCCGCGCACGTTGTCGATCTGAACGGTGCCCGCGCAACAATTGAAGGAACACTGAGCGGTGGCGGAAAAGTTTGTGCGACTTGTCATGGTGTTTTCGTCGCGGTGAAAGAAGGTCATCCGGCCTTTCATCGCTGGTAGTCGTTCACGTGCGCAGGTTTATTTTGGTCTGGCTCGCGTGCGGATGTGGTCTCTCAGCCAGAGCCGCTGATTCCCTGCCGGAGGATCGAATTGTCCAGATCGAAGCTGAGACGGGCGCCCGCATTGGCGTTGTCGCGATCGATTCTGCAACCAACAGGCGAATCGAACATCACTCGAACGAACGGTTTCTCATGTGCAGCACATTCAAGCTGCTGGCGGCAACGGCGGTGTTGCAGCGGGTCGACCGGGGACAGGAAAAACTGGATCGCTTTGTTCCCTATACCCGGGCAGACATTCTCGCCTATGCGCCGGTGACGAAACAGCACGTGGCTGAAGGTGGAATGAAACTCGGCGCTTTGGGCGAAGCGGCGATCGCGCAGAGCGATAACACCGCTGGAAATCTTTTATTGCAGGCGATCGGCGGTCCCGGCGGTTTAACGAAATTTGTGCGATCTCTCGGTGATGATACAACGCGACTCGATCGGACGGAGCCCGAGTTGAACGTTTCCAAGCCCGGCGACGAACGTGACACCACTTCGCCGGCGGCGATGGTCGACGATCTCGTGAAAATTCTCACGACCGATCTCTTGTCCGAGAAATCGCGAGACTTGCTCCAAAACTGGCTTTTAAAAAACGAAACGGGCGCGACGTTGGTCCACGCCGGTGTTCCAAAAGAATGGCGCGTTGGTGATAAAACCGGCCGCAGCGACCAGGGTGAAACGAACGACGTCGCAGTTCTTTACCGTCCGAACGGCGCACGAATCTTGGTCGCGATTTATTCGACAGCGCCGTCGCTTTCGGATGAGAAGAAGTCGGAAGTGGTAGCCAACGTGACCCGCGAGATTGTAAAGGTCTTCTCGACCGCGGAAAAAAATTAGAGTTGTGGAGAGAACAACCCTGCGAGGTGTTCGAATGGATCGCCGAGATGAAAGCCGTCGACTTCGTTCGGCGAAACTTCGTGCGATCGTTTCTTGTCGAGCTCGAATAGGTTTGTCTGTTGCGCGGCAAAGTCAGCACTGAGCACGTCGAGATTAGCTTCGTCATTGAGGCGGATCGACCGGTTATCGAAATTGCCTGAACCGACGGAGACAAACTTGTCGTCCACAATCATCAATTTTACGTGAACCATCGTTGGCTGGTATTCGTAGATTTTAATTCCGGCGTTTAGCAATTCCGGCCAATGCCGCCGCGATGCAGAGCGCACCAGTTTTTGATCGATTTTCTTACCCGGCACGATTATTTCGACCCGGGCGCCGCGTTTTGCGGCGGCAACTAATTCTTTGCGCACAAGATCGTCCGGGAGGAAGTAAGCGTTCTCGATGCGGAGACTTTTCTTCGCCGACGCGATCGCGAGCAAATACATCAGGTCGAGATTCTCATAATGCGCGCCGCTTCGGATTGCCTGGGCCTGCAATGAGCCACTATCTTCGAGCGGCGGAAAATATTTGTCGCCGTGAAGCACATCGCCACGGGTTTTGAGCCAGTTACTGACAAAACTTCCCTGCAATTGAGCGACCACCGGCCCCGTAACTTTGTAATGATTGTCGCGCCAATGTTTGGATGAATCGGCGTTGCCTGCCCAAAGATCTGCGATACCTGCGCCGCCGATGAAAGCAACGGTGCCATCGACGATTAACAATTTGCGATGGCTGCGATTGTTGTATCGACGCGGGTCAGGCCACAAAACGCTGTGGTATTTGACGATCTGGGCGCCGGCATTACGCAACTGCGCGGCGTTTTCGGTGCCCATTTTCTGGGTGCCTTGGGCGTCGAGGATCAGGTTCACTGCAACGCCGGCGCGGGCGCGCTCGGACAACGCCGCGGTAAATTTCTGGGCGATCTCGCCGTCCCAAAAAACGTAAGTCTCCAAGTTGATTGAGCGCTTAGCGGAACGAATCGCGCTCAACATCGCCGGAAAAATCTCGTCGCCATTGACCAGGGTGCTGATGCTGTTGCCGCCGACGAATTCCGGACCGAGCAAGGATCCTGCGGCCTGTTGAAATTCAGGGGATCGCGCGGAATACAATGACTGCACTTCGTGCCTCGGCTGTTTTCCGAGCTTCATTGCGCAACCGTCGAGAACAATGGCGACTGCCAGGCAGGTAATCGTTTTGCAAATAATCCGGGTCATTCGCTAAATCATCGTAAATGGTGGGATAGACGGCTGTTAGGATCGTTTCATTCGAGTGTTCAATGAATGCGAAGATTCAGTGGCCGACAAAAGGTGGCGATCGCAGCGGGAGTAATTTTGTTTATCGCCCTCGGGCTCTATTTCGCCGCGACTCGCACGCTTGATCATTTGGTTCGGGACGGAGTTTTTCTCCGACTCATTTCCAAGAAAACCGGAGTGAAACTCCATGCGGATTGCGGTTATCTTCCGCTGGCCTGGCGTAGACTGCTCATTCGCAGTGATGGTCTGCTCGCGCGTGGTCAACCGCCGCATTCCCTGGTCGAATTAAGCGCAACCAATCTTCGGGCTCATTGCAGTTTGCAAAATCTCTGGCGGCGAAAATGGGCCGTCACCCCTTTTGGAAGCGTCGCATTTGAGATCTACCAGTAGAGTCCTCGCCACGATGTTTTTAAACGCGCGCCCGGGGTGACTCGAACACCCGGCCTACGGATTAGAAATCCGTTGCTCTATCCGGCTGAGCTACGGGCGCAAAATTGCCGGAATATTACTGACTTTCGTCCCGAATGAAAGCCGGCCCGCAATGTCGAATATGCGGGTTGAAGATGCGCCTAACGACCGACCGCAACGGTGGTGTTGCTTATTCTTGGTCGTGAATCCGGTGTTTGAGCTCCCACACCTTGAGCGCGGCGAGAAGCAGCGCCTTGGTGCGGGTGAGGGTGCCGGCGGCAGCCATAGTTGTGTCGTATTCGTGTCGGCCTTGCGCTCCGGTTTTGGCATTGCGTGGGCGACCGCGGGTGCGCCTGTGGGCTTTGGCTTTCCTGACCCGGCGGGCAGATTCGCTGACTGTCAGATGTCCGCTGCTATTCATATAATTCCTATAATTCCCTCTATTCCCCATATCCCCGAGCAGCTTCCTTGCCAGCAACACCCTA
Organism: Chthoniobacterales bacterium; assembly: GCA_035473775.1. Taxonomy (GTDB): domain Bacteria; phylum Verrucomicrobiota; class Verrucomicrobiia; order Chthoniobacterales; family UBA10450; genus AV40. The sequence goes on along the minus strand of DATINV010000098.1, from coordinate 6,225 downwards.
GAGCATCCCACATTCCCGGCAACGCCCCGTTCGTGACATTCTGGTAACGCGCTTCCCAGACCCTCGGTGCGGTCGGAAAACCGCTTGTGCCCACCCCTGTTCTCCGCCAGTTTCCCTCCCGCATTCATGGCTGATCGGAAACTTGGTTGTCTTAGTATTTTTCTCTTCGTTGCGCTCTGCGCGAGCGTGTTCATCAACTTCATCCTCGCGGTCTTCGCCTTTCGCGGCTTCGCCACTGCCGTGCGGGTGGAAGAACCAATTCCTAGGTTTCGTGAAGTCGTCGTGCAGCGCGGTGCGCGTGTGGTCCCTGATCGCATCGCGCTCATTACTATGCGCGGTCTGATCAGTGGCTCGATTCCAGGAAGCGTCAGCGAATCGATGGTCGAAGATATGCGTTTGGCGCTGGAACAGGCCCGGGAGGACAGTCACGTCAAGGCGATTGTCCTGGAGATCGATTCCCCAGGCGGCGAAGTCACGGCCGCGGATGAAATTTACAACGCTGTGACCAAGGCGCGGGCGCGCAAACCGGTCGTGATTTACATGGATTCACTCGCGGCGTCCGGCGGTTACTACGTCGCCTGTGGCGGGAAGTATTTAATGGCCAACGAAACGACCATCACCGGCAGCATCGGCGTGATTATCCAGACGCTGAATTACGAGCAACTCTTTAATAAAATCGGACTGGCCTCGGTTGTTTTCAAAAGCGGCAAGTTTAAGGACATTTTGAACGGCGCGCGTCCGATGACTCCGGAAGAGCGCGAATTGATCCAGAGTTTCGTGATGCAGACTTACGATAAATTTCTCGGTATCGTGTCGAAGGAGCGCAATCTGCCGGCCGACATGCTGCGAAACACCATTGCAGATGGGCGCATCCTTTCCGGAAAAGACGCGCTTAGCCACAAGTTGATCGACGGGCTCGGTCAAATCGAAGATGCATTTGCCAAGGCCAAGCAACTCGGTAACGCGCCTGAGGCCACGGTGGTGAAATACGGACCGCCCTTCAGTTTGTCGCGATTGTTCCGGGCGTTTGGAGAATTTGGCGGCCAGTCCAAGATCGAACTGCAACTTCCAAAACAACTCGTGCCTCAGCTCGAAGGTGGCCGGGCTTATTTTCTGCCGAGTTTTTACGCTCCCTAGCGCGGACGACATGTTTGCCAGTGCTTTTTCCAGTGCGCTTGGAAACATTTTCATTGCCCTGCTCGTTTTTGCCGGACTCGCGATTTATCTAACCCTGATCCGTCAGATCAGCGCCCGACGGTCGCTCACAGTCGAGGGAACGGCGGTTGCGCCGTCGCTCAGAGCATTCAGTTTGCCGGAAGCGTTCCTGGCCATGGCGCTGATCTTGTTTCTCCTGCTGAATATCATTGCCTCGTTTGGAAGGAGTGTTCCGGTCCACCTAAACGGCAGCGACCTGGTCGCGAATTTTCTTCTGAGTTTGTTCATAGTGTGCTTTATCGCGGCGTTCTTGAAGCTGCGCGGGATCGACCTCGACCTGGTGGGTGGTTTTTCGAAAGCTAGTTTGAAGCGGACAGTGAGCACCGCCATTGTGCTGTTGGTGGCCGCGGCGCCGCTGATTGGTGTAGCCGAAGCTTTGACCCAGAGTTTTCTTGGCGGCGAGTCAAGCAAACAGGAGATCGTCGATCTCTTCAACACCTCGCGGACAATTCAGGAACGGGTCACCATTATTGTTTTGGCGGTGGTGGTGGCGCCGATTTCCGAGGAGTTCATTTTTCGTTTTTTTATTTACGGTGTTCTGCGCCGGTATTTCGGCGTCGCGGTTGGCCTGATTTTTAATGCGCTGCTCTTCGCCGCGGCGCATACCCATTTGCCGTCGGCTGCGCCTTTGTTTGTCCTGGGGGCTTGTTTCACTCTTGCCTACGAATGGAGCGGATCGATCCTTGTTTCCATGGCGATGCACGCTCTGTTCAATTCGACTCAACTGGTTTTCCTCGCCTTTCCCGAACTGGTTCAAAAATGAAACGCGGCCGGTCCGCCAAAGGACGGGCTCGCCTGGGCGAGGTCGGTGAAGACGCGTTGATCTCGTCATTGCTGCGCAAACTGCCGGCGTCGCGGAAGCTGATCGGGGACGATTGCGCGGTATTAGACTTTCGTGGCGCGAAAGATCTGCTCGTGCTCAAAACCGATTGCGTCGTTGAGAAGGTTCATTTTCAACCGAATGCTGATGCCGCGCGCGTGGGGTGGAAGGCGATGATGCGGCCGTTGAGCGACTTCGCCGCGATTTCAGGCGTTCCGCAATTTGCGCTCGTGACGTTGATCGTTCCCGCCACCAGATCGACGTCGTGGGTAAAAAAACTCTACCGCGGCTTGAGACGCGCGGCGGCGCGCTTTGACGTCGTAATTGCGGGCGGCGAAACCAGCGCCACGCGCGGACCGGCCATAATTTCGGTCAGTGTTTCAGGCTTTGTGGAACGGAACCGTCGGATTTCGCGAGCCGGCGGCAAACGCGGGGACGATCTTTTTGTTACCGGCCGCCTCGGCGGGTCGCTACGCGGGAAACACCTCCGATTTATTCCCCGAATTCATGAATCGCGTTGGCTCACCAGGAATTTTCGCCTCCACGCGATGATGGATTTGAGCGATGGCCTCGGAGCTGATCTCCCGCGACTGGCGAGAGCGAGCAAGCTCGGATTCAAGATCGACAAGAATAGTTTGCCGCTTACACCGGGCGCGACAATCAACAGCGCCATCTCTGACGGCGAAGACTACGAGCTCCTTTTCGCCATCTCGCCGCATCACCGTGTGAGATTCGAACGCGGCTGGCGAAAGAAATTCCCAAGGGTACGTCTCACACGAATTGGTTCTCTGACTCAACGTCTCAACAACTCAACTTCTCAACTTCTTCGCCGTGGCTACGTTCATTTCCAATAGTGTCGAGGAAACGGAATCGGTTGGTCGCCAGTTCGCGAGAACGATCAAACCCGGCGATGTGTTGGCGCTCACCGGAGAGCTCGGCAGCGGAAAAACGCAATTCGTCAAAGGTCTCGCTGCCGGACTGGGCGCAACAACGATCGCAACCAGTCCGACCTTTACTTTGATTCACGAATATTCGGGACGGCAGCTGCCCATTTATCACTTCGATTTCTTTCGAATCGAAGATTATCCGGCCGCCGGGCGACTTGGCTTGGACGAATATTTTTTTGGCGACGGCGTTTCGATCATTGAATGGGCAGATCGGTTTCCGAATTTGATTCCGGAGAACGCTCAATGGATTTCGTTTGAGACGAAATCGGAAGCCCAGCGCGCGATCACGACCAAATGAAAATTCTCGCCCTCGAACTTTCCAGCGCGCAGGGAAGTATTGCCCTACTGCAAGCTGACAAAATCGAATTTTCGCGCGACTGGCCAAATGATCGAAAGAATTCGGGGCCGTTGTTCGAATATTTGGCTGAAGTGCAAAAGCAATTTGGAAACGCCGATACAATCGTGGTCGGTCTCGGCCCCGGCTCGTATGCGGGAACCCGAATCGCCATTTCGGCCGCGATTGGGTTGCAAACGGCGTCGCAGGCGCGACTGATCGGTTTTCCATCGATTTGCGCCATTGGATGCGACACCGATGAGTATTGCGTGATTGGCGACGCACGCCGTAACTCGTTTTTCTACGCGCGGGTGTGCGACCGGAACCTGGCGGACGGGCCAATCCTCATGAGCGAAGCTGAATTGCGCGAAAAGTTAGGTAAGATCGATCCCAAGATGTCGATGTTTGCTACCGAGAAGCTGTCGCAGTTCGAGGGCGCGCAGCTTCGTTATCCAGCTGCAAAAATGCTGGCTCAACTTGCAACGAACATGAAACGACAATTCATCCAACCGCCGCTTGAGCCGATGTATTTGCGCGAGCCACACATCACCATTCCAAAGAAATGACAGCGAACCATCGTTGCTGGGTTGAGATCGATCGCGCGGCTTTGCGCCACAACGCAAAAATCGCGCGTGAGCGAATCGGCAAAGCGGAAATGCTCGCGGTCGTGAAAGCGAATGCTTACGGCCACGGCGCCCTGGGAGTCGCTGAAACGCTGGCGAATGAGGTGCAGCTCTTTGGAGTCGCTAATCTGGAGGAAGCGCTAGCACTGCGCGAAAAAGTGCAGCATCCGATTATCACGCTTAGTCCGACGCTTCCCGATGAACGAGGAACCGTCATCGCGCGCGGAATTATTCCAACCGTTTCTGGTTTCGAAGAAGCAGCGGAATTTAACAATATCGCTCAGCAGCACCCTCACCTTACTCCTCTCCCTGTGGGACAAGAAAGCCGCGCAGCGGCCGGTGAGGGCAAAGTTTCGGTTAATTTTAAGGTCGACACCGGCAACGGTCGAATGGGCGTTGTGGAGAGCGAGGCAGTGAATGTTTTCAAACGGGTGACAACATTGTCCAACGTCAAAGTCCATAGTGTTTCGACGCACATGCCGGTTTCAAACGAGGATGCCGAATACACCAAGGATCAGTTGTTGCGTTTTGGGAAAATTGTCGATCAATTGCGGGCGACGGTTCCTGGCGATTACAAAGTCCACGTCCTGCAGAGCGCGGGCACGCTTGCGTTCAACCAGCGCCCATACGAAATCGTTCGCGCCGGAATCATTCTCTACGGTATTTCACCGCTTCCGGAATTTCAGAATCTGCTTAAACCGGCGATGATCTGGAAAACGCGGATCGGTTTGATTCGAGACGTGCCGAAAGGTTGGTCGATCGCCTACGGCCGAACGTTCATCACACCAAAGCCGATGCGGGTCGCCACGTTGACCGCCGGTTACGCCGACGGTTATCCGCGACATCTTTCGAATGTCCGCGCGGAAATGCTGGTCCGCGGAAAACGCTGCCCGTTGCTCGGCCGGGTGACGATGGATTTAATGGTGATCGATGTTTCAAACCTTCCGGAGGCCGTAGTTGGCGATGAAGTTGTGCTCATGGGAAAGCAGGGCGACGCGGAAATTCCATGCGTTGAGCTATCCGACAAAGCGGGCACGATTACGTGGGATATCACGACCCGGATAGGGCAGCGCGTGAAACGAATTTTTATTTAGTTTTGCCCTCACCGCAATCCTCCCTGAGGGAGAGGACGTCGCGAAGCGGCAGGTGAGGGTTGTTTGTGCGTTTCGCAGCGATTACGATTTAATGAATTAGCGACTTGCAGAGTCTCATCACTCGTCACATGTCACTCGTCACTTTCTTCTGATGTTTCAGATCATCTTCAACGAACTGAGCGCGGCGGAGATGTCGGCGTTGCCGAAGAAAATGCAGCTCGATCTTCTGGCCGAGTTTCAAATTCTACCAGAAGACCTCGATCATCTCGATTCGAAGCATTTCGGTGTGATCGAGCGGGAAGGAAAAAAGTTATATCGGTATCGCGCCAAAGATTACCGGATCTACTTCGAGCAAACGCGGGAAGGAGTCACCATTCACCGTGTCCTGCACAAGAACACGTTTCGCGATTTCCTATTCCGCAGCAAGCTGCCGGGCTCCGAGGACCAGGCCCTTGGCGGCACCCGGGAGTTTTGGAAACTGATCGACGAAGGCAAGAAGACGCGGAAGGCGTGAACGCCGTGATGCAACGTGAGACAAAACTTTTTGCATTGTCGGCTGCTGCGGTTATCGCGTCTTTCGCCTGTTCCACGCTGGCTGTCGTTTTGACGCGAGGAATATCATTTGGCAGCCGAACCGTTGATTTAATCGCAACTATAATTGTAATTGGGAGTGGGCTTCCTTTCGTTGTTGGGCTCTCGATCAGTTGGTGGCGCAAGATGTTCTTTGGTACTTCAGTGGCGCTGTTGCGTGTCGCTTGCGCATTCGTCTGGACCCTTTGGCTAAGCTGTGCCGGATTCGGCAGCTGTAGCTGTTTATGATGCAAGCGCGTTGTAGCGGCGTTTGTGTCAAACGCCGAACTAAATAAATAGGCGCTTGGCACAAGCGCCTCTCCACCAATTCGAGCGCGCGACTCGTGCGCTATTTCATCAGCAGCACGGAGCGGCTGCGTTTGATCTCCCGGGTGATCTTGCGATGGAGATGGGCCGGCATGCCGGTGACGCGGCGGGGGAGGACTTTGCCGCTCTCAGTCACGAACTTCTTCAACAAATTGGGATTTTTGTAATCAATCGCTTCGATATTGATATCGATCCGGCGACGCGGCATGGCGCGATTGGCCCGACGAAATGCGGAACGGCGTTTGGCGGTCTTGGGTTGCATGAAAGTTTATTTGGTTTCGCGATGGAGCGTGTG
>DATINV010000097.1:0-11097 GCA_035473775.1 Chthoniobacterales bacterium | reverse complement strand
CCTAACGCGAGCCCGCGTACACAAGCCCAGCCCAGGCCGACGACCAAAGCGGAGCTAATCAATGAAACGCACCATTTATTGTTCGGCATCCAGGAAGCGCCGAGAGCGTATGAAATGTTTGTGGTGACGAACATTCCACCGAGCGCAATCACCGTGATGGAGAGCAACCACAGATTCCACGCGGTAATGAATCCGGCGAATTCATTGAAGCCGAGCTTGGCCCATTGATAGATACCGCCCTCGAACGGCATCCGGTTGCTCAAGTAAATGACGACCGCAGCCTGGGGAATGTAGAAAAGCAAAATCGCTAGCAACCAAAAAAAAAGGTGAGCCTGCCCGAGCTTCGCGGCCGCGCCAACCCAGCTGGAACCGACCACAAAAAGAATTTGGGTGAGGACGAGATCGAAAAGGCCGAGCGGTTTCCGGAGCGATTCGCTCCGCGTTTCGACTTTTTGCTCTGCGCGCTCGAGTTCAGTGCTCACAGCGATGGTTAGCTGTCGATCTCGATCCTAATGCGCTTCGCCCGGTTTCCGTTCTGGTGGCGGAACGTTGCGGAATTCGCGATGACGAATCTTGCCACCGGCGTAGGCGATATAACCGCCGGCCCCGAGAGTGCCGAGACCGAGCAAAATCACTGCAATCAGGGTTGGACCGGCTGATCGGGGCCATTTATGGGGAGCAATTAGCGCGACCGCGCTCAAAACTGCTAGCGCGTAAAAAAGCCATATAAGATCCTCAGCGCGATCCTGATGTTCCTCCAGCCATGCATCGCCAACTTCACCTTCCATCGAGAGCACCCGGTCCTTCGCTTGTTGGCCGAATTCGTAGACCGGCCACGCCGAAGCCGCACTGATCAAAACGATGATAAGGGTCGCGATCTGGGCCGGGCGACTGCGCAGAAAAAACGCCACGATCAACCCGACCAGGCCCATAGCGAGGCCGTAGACTGGCAACGGATTGAGCAGAACATGGATGTATTCTGGCTGCCGAAAATCGCGCAGAAGGGCATCGATCATTTGACGAAAACGATCAGCCCTTCGGCGGAGAAGCGGGCTTTTCCGCCTGCGACATTGTCGGATCTTCCCAATACGGCACGTACTTCTTCCAATCGGCGGTAGTGAAATGCCACCACTCAACGCGCAGCCCGTAGAAATTGTTATGCGCCATCGCGAGTTGGAGCAACGTCAGATGCTGCTTCACTGAAGGATCGCGCCCGGTGTAACCCATCATCGCCTGCGGAGTAAACTGGTCGAACTTGGTCGGCATGGCCACGTCCTGACTCCAATCGTCGACCATGGTCGCATCAACTGAAACGCCGTAGGAATGCATCGAGCCGAAACCTTTTTCCGGATTCGCGACGTATTGATCTTTCGCCGCGTATTTCCAGAGCAGCTCTTGCGCTTCTTTTGAGCGATAGGCGTCCCAGATTTTCAGGCGGTAACGAAATTGGCGAAGGTATTTTTGCGCGCCGGCCAATTGCTGCGCCACGCTGGGCAAGATGAGAGCTTTGGTCCCGCGAGGATACAACGCGTGCCCGGTCACATTTTGTTCCGTTGCGTAACGCAGATCGATAATAATCGTCGGATCGACCGTAGCGATGTCGACGAGCTCGGGATTTGCGGCGAACCCTGTTCGCAGGGTCGACATCGTTGCCGTGAAAGCGATTACAAAAAGGGTGCGTCGAAACATTGGGCGTGGATTATAACCGCAAATCGGCTACGCGCGCAATCGGCCCCGATTCACGCCTCAATTGCCGCCGCCAGCGACTGTGCCGGCAACATCTGTTTTGGCGATACGCTGCAACAGGAGTTGAGCAGCCTCATCCGGCATATTGAAGTGAATTTCCAGATCCGCGGCTTGTCGGGACACATCCGGCGGCTGTGTATAAAGCATTAAACTCGAATCCTGCAGGCGCAGCCACTTTTGCGGCTCGTTGTGCAGGTTACGGGCAAACTCCGATGCGGCTTCGGGCGATTTCATTTTCAAGAGCAACCGCGCTTTGACCGGGCTCTGCAAATTCAAGGCCAGCCCGAGTAGCTGGGTGCTTTCGAGCAGCTCGGGCGCGAAAATCGGGTGAAACATGCGCGGAAGCTCAGCCGGATTTCGCGAGATTAGGCGAAGCGCGCTCTCTCGGTCCAGGGCTTCGAATCGATCGAACAACTGCCCGCTGATTTTCAGATCCACGTCGATTCCAAGCCGGACCCGGACGAGCTGATCCACTTCGCTTGAAGCGCCGATCGCAAGCGTTTCCGGCCCAACGCGCGCCAGGGCGAGGTCTGGTTTCTCCCAAACTGACAATCCGCTGATCGTGCGTTTTTGAAATTCCTTATCGCCTTGCACGGTCCGCACCACGTTGGAAACGTCGCCGCGAGTTTCGATTAAAATGAATTCGCGGACGCTGGAGTTGTCCGAGATGGTCGTCGCCCGGGTGATTCGGACCGCGTCGCGGGACAGATTTAAAACTGGTGTGCGCGCGGCGGGGCCGATCAATCCATTCCAGACAGCCTGATAAGCATCGGGCTGGTCTTTCTCCCATCGCTTGAGCGAATCGGCGTGTTCAAACTGATCAACATTAATCGACAGAATGCTTTCGGTTTGTTGCGGCAACCACTCCCGCTTGCGGGGCGATTTCGCGACCAGCGGTAAAATGATCGCCATTAGTGCAATTACCGAAACGACGCTGAAGTAAAATTGCCGGAGTTCCTGTTTATCGATCTGGCTCGACAGAAGAGCGAGTTCGGCCCTGTGCTTCTGATAGTGATCCACTGAAGCGTGATGTTTTCGAACGTGCTCGAGCAAATGTGGAGCGTTTGGGGGCGCGATTCCCTGCACCGCGAGATGACGCCCGATGTTCAAGTAAGCGGGATTTTTTCGCTCTTCGACAACTTGGTGGTGTTGTTTCGCTTCGCGAACAGCATCCTGCTGACTTTTGATGTTTTCGGCCAATGCTTTATCGCGCGCTTCATAGTCGCCTCGAACCTTTGCGATATTTTTCTCGATGGCCGATAATTCCTCATCAGCGGCCGCGAGTTTCTCCCTCGCCAGCCGGCAAGCCTCCGCGCTTCCAAGCCGCGCCCGCACCAGTTCGGCCCGTTCATCAGGCAAACGGGCCCGTCGCGAACCAATGCCGGCCAGCTGCGTTTCCAAATCGCCCGGTGGAGGAGTGATCGCCTGCAACTCCGATAGTTTTTTTAATAACATCTGATCTGCGGCGTCGTTAACTCGAATCCTGGCTTCGACCGCGTTCACTTCCCGCTCGCACAGTTCGGTGGCGTTCTTAGCGTCGTTGCGACGCTGCAGGATGGGCTTTTTCTCCACCTCCAACTTCGACATGGCGTCGGTTTGTTCTTTCGCGTTCGTCTGCCTTTGCGCTTCGATGTTTTTGATTCCTTCTTCGATCTGCGCTATCCGGAGCGCGACTTCCTTTTGTTCCTGCTCCAATTTCTTGAGGGCGATGATTTCGTTGCGCAGCTCAGGAAAATGGGCCGCCTGAGATGTTCCTTCGCGGCCAAGGGCGATCTCGCTTTTCTGGAGCAATCGTTTCTCGTGGCGAAGCACCATCCGGGTTCGTTGCCGCCGGACTTTCAGCCCAATCTCGCGCAGACCTGTGAGAATGAAGTTCACGATTTATTCCTCGGATCCGGCCAACTTCGCCAACACGGTGAAATCTTCCAGCGTAGTCGTATCGCCAGTCACTTTGGCTCCGCTCGCTATCTCCTTTAAGAGTCGCCGCATGATTTTGCCACTGCGGGTCTTCGGCAACGCTTCGGCAAAACGCACTTCGTCTGGTTTGGCGATCGAGCCGATATGAGTACCAACGTGATCCCGCAATTCGCTTTTCAACGCATTGGTCGCTTCGACTCCCGCTTTCAATGTCACGAATGCGACTACGCCCTGCCCTTTCAATTCGTCGGGTCGCCCGACGACGGCGGCCTCGGCGACACGCGCGTGGCTCACCAACGCACTTTCGATTTCCGATGTGCCGAGCCGGTGACCCGCGACATTCAACACGTCGTCGATCCGGCCAACGATCCAAAAATAATCGTCCTCGTCGCGCCGCGCGCCGTCACCAGTGAGATAATTGCCAGGGTATTCGCTCCAATACTGTTTTTTGTAACGCTCCTTGTCCCCGTAGATCGTGCGCAACATCGATGGCCACGGCCGGCGAATGATTAATTTTCCGCCGACGTTCGCGCCGACTTCTTTTCCGTTAGAATCGACCACCGCTGCGTCGACCCCGAAAAACGGGAGGGTCGCGCTGCCCGGTTTGGTCGGAATCGCGCCCGGCAATGGCGTGATCATGATCGCGCCGGTTTCCGTTTGCCACCAGGTGTCGACGACGGGACAACGTCCGCCGCCGATCGTTTTATGGTACCACATCCAGGCCTCGGGATTGATCGGTTCACCGACGGTGCCGAGCAACCGCAGCGATGAGAGATCGTGTTTCTTCACCCATTGATCGCCCCAGCGAATAAACGCGCGAATCGCGGTCGGCGCGGTATAGAGAATGTTGATCTTGTTTTGGGCGATAATTCGCCAGAACCGGTCCGGCTCCGGCCAGTTCGGGGCGCCTTCGTACATGAACGTGGTCGCGCCGTTCGCGAGCGGACCGTAAACAACGTAACTGTGGCCCGTCACCCAACCGACGTCGGCCGTGCACCAGTAAATGTCTTCATCGCGAAGATCGAAAACGTACTTCGTCGTGCAATAAATCCCGACCAAGTAACCGCCGGTGGTGTGCAAAATTCCCTTCGGTTTTCCGGTCGAGCCGCTGGTGTAAAGAATGTAAAGCGGATGTTCGCTGTCGACCGGGGTCGGCGGACAATCGTCATCCACGTATTCCAATTCCCGATGCCACCAAACGTCGCGGCCTTCCTCCATGTGGATTTCAATATTTGCGCGCTGAAAAACAATTACCCGCCGGATTGATCCCGCGCCTGCGGGAGTGCGGAGCGCGTCGTCGACGTTTTTCTTCAACGGAACAATTCCGCCACGACGGAAACTTCCATCCGCCGTGATCAACGCGATCGCGCCGCTGTCCGCGATTCGGTCGCGGATGCTGTCGGCGCTAAATCCGCCGAAGACGACAGAATGGACCGCGCCGATGCGGGCGCAGGCGAGCATTGCGATCGCTACTTCCGGCGTTGTCGGCATGTAAATGATGACGCGATCGCCTTTGCCGATCTTGTTTCGCTTGAGGACGTTCGCGAAACGGCACACCTCGCGGTGCAACTGTTGGTAAGTCAAGGTTCGCCGTTCGCCGGGTTCGCCTTCCCACAAAATCGCCGCCTTATTGCGGCGATGAGTGGTCAAATGTCGGTCCAGGCAATTCTCGGAAAGGTTTAGTTTTCCGCCGATAAACCATTTCGCGAACGGCGCTTTCCACTCGACAACTCTCTGCCAGCGCTTTTGCCAGACAAGCTCGTTCGCTTCACGGGACCAGAATTTATCAGGGTGCTTGATCGATTCCCGATACATCCGCTGATACTGGGCGAAATTCTTGATCCGCGCTGTCGACGAAAAGTCCTTGGGCGGTTTGAAGATACGCTTCTCCTTCAAGTGCGACTCAATATTGGTCCGCGCCGGGCTGGCACTATCGTCGATCTTCATGAGGAAGAGTTTAGGCTAACCATCGCCTGACATGCGCTCAACGGAAAGTTGCGTGACTTTTTCGAATCGGGCAGCATTCGCTTCATGCCATTCGGGCAAAAACTTCCACCATTGGCGACACGCGCCCTGACGGTGCTTGCGTTTGCCTTGCCCATCGGGCTGATCGCCCACGCGGTCACGTTTTGGGGACATGGGATCATCGATAGCGAAGCGATGGAGTTCGTTCTCAACTATCTTCAGAAGCGCCCGTTTTTCGCCCAGATTTTCGATCCCCAAATCAACGATTGGGGCGCATATCAAGCGCGCGAGCTTAGCTATGTCTTCGATTTTATCGACGCCCGGCTATTCGCGACGCTCCTCGACCGGCATGTTTTGGTGTTTGTTCCGTTGAGCGGCGTTCTCGGGTTAATCGCTGTAAGCGCGATCTATTTTTGGGGCACGCGAAGAGTTTTCGGACTCGACCGGATTACCACCGCACTCCTCCTCTCGCTGTTTCTGAGCTGCATTGTGGTGCAGGCGTCGACTCCGATTCTTTATCGCTCTTCGAAAATAATTCTCTGCATCGCGTTGCTCGCGTTCTTATTTTACCTGTTTGCGCTCTTCAAGAAAGACCAGCCCCAGGTAGCTCCGATGGATTGTGCGACCCTTTTCTTTCTCGGCCTGGTCATGGCGCTTTGTGATCGCCAGGGCTTCTTTTACCTGATCAGCACAACCTTTATCGTGTTGTTGATTTGGTTGATCGGCAGAACGCGGCGCGAATCGGTTCAGCGCGCATATCTTCAGGTGGTTGGCATCAATATCGCGGCAATTGTCGCAACGATTCTCTACAATCGCGTTTTCGCTCCCCGCCTCATTCATTCGCTTAACGGCTACTGGCCGGATTTTACCTATCAAAACCTGCCACTCTCGGCCCTTCTCGATTCAACTTTACCGGCAAAAACCTGGCGAATGTTTCAAGAACAAGTTTCGTTTTTCTTTGGCAGCGTTCCGTTTGCCATTCTGGCCGCGGTTGTTTTGGTCGCAATCATCGTGATCGCTTGGAAATACCGGAACGCATTCGGCCGAATTGATTTCACGCTGGTCGCAGTCTCGCTCTTTTCGATCTTCACGGTGATTGGTTTGCTGGCGGTAATGATTGCCCGTCATCCACAACTCTATTCCATTCGCGATCACGCTTTTTGGTACTACACCTTGACCGTTCATTCGGTGTTTCTGTTTGGGATTAGCGCATGGATTAGTCTTCTGAATCCAGAACGTCGGGCTCGACTCAGTCCCGTTCTATATGGACTGATCACAATTCTGGTCGTGCTAAATCTCCATGCCTACGGACAGCAACGACAAACGATCACAACCGGAAATGGGTGGTTTGCCGGTCAGTTCGAACATTCGCAGGCTTTGGTGTCACAGTTCAACGCTGCTCCACCGGATCGCGACAAACTTCTGGCCCAAACGGAGGACTTGTTTCTCGACGATCAAGAGCACTTTTTAGAAAACGTGGAGCGCTCCTACCTTCACCTGACCGGCGCGGTCGGGACGCGATCTCCGGATCAGCGTTGATCTTCTTGTTGTATTCCGAGGCGCGCCGTTAACCTTTCAGTATGGCAGATCACATTTACAAGAAGATCGAGTTGGTCGGTTCGTCGCCGAAAGGGATTGAAGAAGCAGTGAAAAACGCGCTTAGTCGGGCAAAGAAAACGGTGCGCAATATGCGCTGGTTCGAAATCACTGAGACGCGAGGGCACCTCGAAGAGGGCAAGGTCGCGGACTGGCAAGTGACGATGAAAGTCGGCTTTACCCTCGAAGGGTAGCGACTAACGCTCTTCTTCCTGCGTCGCCTCGTACAACTTCGCTGCTCCGTAGATCAGAATTGCCGGCTTCAACGCGAAAAGCAGGAGTCGCACAATACCGCTGACGATTCTTCCAATCCCAAGGCGGTTCAAAACGAAGCCCGCCAGCAACGCGTAAGCCATTGATTGCACGGGGTTTTCGCGAACGTACGCTTCGGTCTCCGTTACGATATCATCGAAATGCTGTCGCGTGTAGCGCAGGCCGCGCTCGGCCAAATCTTCATGTCGTCCGTTCATGTTGATTAACGATTGTCCGCGACGCGGCCTTGGTCAATTTAAAGTCAACCAAATCGAGCGGGCCGCGGTGCCGGGCGGAAAATCGGACGGCGCGGGTTCTCGATGAAACGCCCCCGAGCGTCTAGTTAACTTCAAGGCGTAGCGCGCCATTCTTTCCAATGCCGACTCGGTCAACGTCTCGCAATTCGTGGAAAGCAAAATATGCCCGCCCGGAGCGGTAATTTCCAGCGACGTCGCAATCAGATCTTCAAAATCTTTTTCGACATGAAATGCCGCGCCGCCTTTGGTCCGTGAGAACGTCGGCGGATCCAGAATGATCACGTCGAACTTGTCACCGCGACGCGCCAATCGCCGCAGGACCGGACGCACATCGTCAGCAATAAATTGGTGCCGATCGCTCGATAATTCGTTCAGTGAAAAATTTTTGCGCCCGCGGGCCAGCGACTTCTTCGAAAGATCGACGTTTATGGTTTGGCCGCCGGCAGATGCGGCCGCAACCGAGAACGAGCAAGTGTAGGCGAAACAATTCAGTAGCCGCTTCGGTTTGGTCTCCCGAATGAAGCGACGATTCTGGCGCTGATCGACAAACAAGCCGACCGAGTAGCCCGCGCCGAAATCGATCGCAAATTTGAGATGATTTTCCCTGGCAACCGTGTGCAAACTTTCATCGCCCGCGCCGAGTAAAAGTGTCGGCATCTCGCGCTCCTCGTTTTTCTTCGGCAAAAATCGGCCGAACACGCGTCTGATCGCAAAGTTGATGGATTTTGCCCATTCACCCAACTCTACAACTAAGCGTTCACGCGCGCGTTCCGTTCGGAACGAAATCAAAACGTCGGCGCCAAAACGTTCGACCCAGCCATAATTAATGGTGCAAAGCCGGTGCGCGTTCGTGCCGTCGGCTTCGAACGCGTCCAGCGTTGCGCGATCAATCCATTCAATTTTTCCCATTGTTACCTGGCCAGGTAGGGGCGATTGACCTCAATCGCCCGCAATGCTAATCCGGCTCGGATCGGTTCAGTGAATCGCCATTACCATTAAGATGTCCATCGTTCAAAGCGTCACCATCCGCGTTCCAGCAAGCACCTCGAATCTCGGCCCCGGATTTGATTGTCTGGGTGTCGCGCTACGCCTTTACAATTCGATCACGATTCGTCGAACGAAAGATCGAGTGAGCGAGGAGAAAATCGTCGCGCAGGCAGCGACCTTGTTTTTCAAGCGAACGAAACGATCGCGATTCCCCTTCTCTTGCTCGGCGAAAGAGCAAATTTCTCGCTGTCGCGGATTAGGCAGCAGCGCGACGATTAGGCTCGCCGTGTTGCATGGGCTAAACGAGCTCTCCGGCCGGCCACTCGATCGACTCTCCATCTCCCGATTGGCCGCCGAGCTTGAAGGACATCCCGATAATGCTACGCCGGCGTCACTTGGCGGATTCACCGTTGTGCGGAGCGAAAATGTGCAGCGCTTTGAAGTTTCTTCGAAGCTAAAGTTTGTCCTCTTGATTCCCGATTTCGAAATTCAGACGGGCGCAGCGAGAAGAATGCTTCCCGCTAAAATTTCGCGTACTGCGGCAGTCGAAAGCGCCGGCAACGCGGCTGCGATCGCAGCCGCGTTTGCCTCGCGTAACTACGAAAGCCTCCGCGGCGCTTTTGTCGATCATCTTCATCAACCATTTCGAGCGAAGCTCATTCCGTTCTTGCCGCGCGTGATCGACGCGGCCGAAAAAGCCGGCGCGCTCGGTGCATTCTTGAGCGGCAGCGGATCGACCATCTGCGCGCTAACGCTTCACAACGCACCTAAGGTCGGCGTTTCGATGCAGCGCGCGACGAAATCGACACCGGCACAGATCGTCGTTACGACGGCCGATAACTTCGGGGCCCGCATCCAACATCAAACATCGAACATCAAACATTCCTGTGGGTAGGAGACTTGAAAATCTCGAGCAGTTCGGCATCGACGTGGTCCTCGGGCGGCGCCGCGGATTTCGGGCCGCGATTTTGCGCGGGGTTCTTTATGCGCTCTCGTTTGTTTACGAGCGCATCGTTCAGCTCCGACTTTATTTGTATCGAAATAGAATTCTACGCGAACGCACGCTCGGATGCTTGGTTATTAGCATTGGCAACCTAACGGTCGGCGGCACCGGCAAAACGCCGGTCGTTGAAAAATTCGCGCGGGCATTGCAAGTCGGTGGCCGTCGCGTCGCAATCCTCAGCCGCGGTTACAAAAGTCAGCCGAAACCAACTAAACGAAATTGGCTTGAACGACTTCTCGGCCAGCAGATTGATCCGCCACGTGTCGTATCCGACGGAAAATCGTTGCACCTGGACTCGCTAACGGCGGGCGACGAGCCTTACATGCTCGCGCACAATTTGAAGGACGTGATTGTTTTGGTCGACAAGGACCGCGTCAAAAGCGGCCGCTACGCGATCGATAACTGGAAAGTCGACACCCTGCTGCTCGATGACGGATTGCAATATCTCCACCTCAAGCATCGTCTCGACATCGTATTGGTGGATCGTCAGGCGCCGTTCGGAAACGAATTTCTGCTTCCGCGCGGAACGTTACGGGAGCCGCCGCGAAATTTGCGACGCGCGAGTTACATTTTCATCACCAAGAATACCGGCGAGCCAAACGACCAGCTGATCGAGCGCATTCGTCGCTATAATCGCACCGCGGAGATTATTGAGTGCGCGCATCGCCCTCTTTATCTCCAAAACATTTACACCGGCGAGCGGCTCATGCTCGATCGGCTCCGCGGCGCGTTCATCGGTTCAATCTGCGCGATCGCGGTACCGGAGAGTTTTGAAGGGGCGCTTAAGAAACTCGGAGCAAACGTCAATCTCGCGCTCCGATTCATCGATCACCATTACTTCACCGAGTTTGAAGTTCGCAGCTTTATCAATCGTTGTATCCGTCGCGATTTGTCGATGATCGTGACAACGGAAAAGGATGCCGTGCGCATGCCACACTTGGTCAAAGCCGACCTGAAAGTTCCGATTTATTTTATGCGGGTCGAAATCGAGATCCTGAGCGGACACGAAAGTTGGGAGCACTGCGTTGCCCGGATCTGCAAACCGCAGCCAATGCTCTCGCCCGAGCGCTTCTTCGCATAGAGTAGGGGCGGTTAACCGAACCGCCCGCGGGCGATTGAGTCAATCGCCCCTACCTGTATCGTGTCTTCGTAATGTCGCAAAAAGCCGAGCTCGTTGTTAAAGGAAAAAAGTTATCGGTCTCGAACCTTGACAAGATCCTTTATCCAAAGGTCGGGTTCACCAAAGGCCAGGTAATCGATTACTACATCAAAATCGCGCCAGTTTTGTTGCCACACTTGAAAGACCGGCCTTTGACCATGAAGCGTTATCCGAACGGCGTGGACAAAGAATTCTTTTACGAAAAGAATTGCCCG
>DATINV010000096.1:0-48948 GCA_035473775.1 Chthoniobacterales bacterium | reverse complement strand
CTACCGATCGCGCTCGCCGCGGATGAATTGTTCGACGCAGCGGTAAGCTTCGTCGTCACTCATCTGGACGGGTGGATGCTTGGAAAAATAGGCAGACGGCGAATTGAGGACGCCACCGATCCCGCGATCAAGCGCGAGTTTGCAGCAGCGGATCGCGTCGATCGCAATCCCAGCCGAGTTCGGCGAATCTTCGACCGAAAGTTTGATGTCGAGTTCCATCGGAACATCACCGAACAAGCGGCCTTCCATGCGGATAAACGCAATCTTGTTGTCGAGCTGCCATGGAACGTAATCGCTCGGGCCGATGTGAATGTTTTCGTCGGCGAGACGCTCGTTCATAACTGATTGAACGGCTTCGGTCTTGGAAGTTTTCTTCGAGCTGAGACGGGTCCGGCTCAGCATGTTAAGAAAATCGGTGTTGCCGCCGGTGTTGAGTTGATAAGTGCGCATGACTTTGACGCCGCGTTTCCGGAAGAGATCGACAATGGTGCGATGCAGCACGGTCGCGCCGAGCTGTGATTTGATATCGTCACCGATTATCGGAAGATTTTTGTCGGCAAAACGTTTCGCCCAGGCCGGATCACTGGCGATAAACACCGGGATGTTGTTGACGAAACCGACACCGGCTTCCAGCGCGCAGCTCGCGTAAAACTTGACTGCTTCTTCGGAACCGACCGGAAGATAATTGACCATGATCTCGGTGGCGGAATCCTTGAGCTCGGAAATGATTTGTTCGCGAGTGGATTCTTTTTCCAGAGGGAGAAAGGTCCGGAGGGGATCGTGCTCGGACATGTGGTCGGCAAAGCTGTCCATGACCACGCCCATCTTCACAATCGCGCCGGTCAGGCTGACCTTGTCGCAAAAAACGTGGGTGCAATTCGGGGGCGAAAAGATCGCTTTGGAAACATCGAGGCCGACCTTTCGGCGGTCGATATCGAAGGCAGCTACCACCTCGATGTCACCCGGGCGGTACGAGCCGATTTGTTTATGCATGAGGCCCACGGCGGTGCCATTGGTCGAAGAGCCGCGGTAGAAATTGATGCCTTGAACCAGTGAGCTGGCACAGTTGCCCACTCCAACGATGGCGATTCGTATTTTTCTCATGGGAAAGGGAAATCCTACCCGCAGCCATGGGCCGGGGGCAAGATGCAATGTAGCAGGTTTACGGCATTAAGGTTAAGGTGGTTAGTGGACTGTGAGGTTTCACCCGAGGAGAAACCACTACCACGATTTGGGCGTGGAAACTGCCGTAGACGGGGCTAGCATGCAAGCATTTTTGAGGATGTTCGTTAGGACAAAACCTGCCGTCTGCGTGATTTCGGTTCTGGGGGCCATTTTTGCCGCTGGATTCGGCGGCATAACCTTCGCCCAGCCACCTACCTACACGATCGATCAGGGGGTGGCTCTGGCGGATAGCCAAAACCCCGATATCCTCATCGCTCGCAAGAAATTGGAGGCTGCCCGGGGCGGTCTGATCGAGGCGCGGTCCGGTTATCTGCCTTCCGTGATTTCGTCCGGTTTCGCCGACAAACGCCAAACCCAAACCAGCAGCGACCTGCGGGAGGAAGATTACAACGCTTCGGTCCGGGCTCTGGAAAACGTTTATACCGGCGGGGCGGTTTCAAATCAGGTCGCGATCGCCGAGCTGAACATTGAAAAGCAACGGTGCGCCCTGGAAGAAGTTCAGAACAAGGTGGCGATGGATGTGCGGGTCGGCTTTTACGATGTGCTTTTGAATCGCGCCAAGGTCCGGGTGCGCGAAAATTCGGTGCAGGTTCTGAATGAAGAGGTGAAGACGCAGGACGAACGATTGAAGGCGGGCATCGTCGGGAATTTGAATGTTCGGCGAGCTCAAGTCGCTTTGGCCAACGAACAACCCGAGCTGGCCAACGCCAAAACCGAGCTCGGCAATTCGTATCTTCGGTTAGGCGAACTTTTCGGGATCGATTATCGAACCCAAACCGCGCAAGCCGGATTCGAAGTCGCCGGACAATTGCAATACGCCGCGCTCCACCCCGATTTGAATCAATGCCTTGGCCGCGCGGATGCGAAACGGGCCGAGATCCGGGCGCGCGAGATCGATGTCGCGATCGAAGATCATCAATTACGGGTCGATCAAAGCGAATTGCGTCCGCACGTTCAGCTTTTTTCCGGATACGAGGTTTACAGCGAACGCGATCCGAACGTCGGTCCGGAGTTTAACCACGGCTATCTGGTGGGCGTAAATGGGACCTGGCATTTGTTCGACGGTTTCGCGACCAAAGGAAGAATGCAGGCGACGCGGGCTCGACGAGAAGGTGCGGCCCAAGCACTCGAAGCGGCGCGGCGTTCAGTGGCTTCCGAAGTACGAAGCGCGTTTCTTGATCTTCAACAAGCCGACAACGTTCTCCAGTCGGAAACGAAAAACGTCCAAACCGCCGACGAGTCGCTTGAAATCACCAAATCGAATCTCGCGGCCGGACTGGGAACTCAGCTCGACATCTTGCAAGCCGCCGCCGACGTGACGCGCACCCGCACCACGCGGTTGAGCGCGATTTATTTGCACAATGTCGCACTGGCCCGCCTCGCCCGTGCCTGTGGCAGCACACCGGAAGCGCTCGACTTCGCATCGAACAAATTGAAGAAAAAGAACGAGCAACAAGCTGTCGATGTGGCGCGGCCGCCGGCCAAAATCAGCAGCCGATGAAAGTTCGATTCAGCGTCGCGATTTTATGGTTATCGGTCTTGTCGACGGTGCCGGCAATGACCCTTGATGAAACGCTGAAAGCGACACTCGAAAACAATCCCGCGATCCAGGAGGCAAAACATAAACTCGAAGAAGCCTCCGGCCGCCGGCTCGTCTTCCGGTCGGTGATGTGGCCAAGCGTGAAGTTGAATGTGCCCGCCGGCGTTCAAGGCGGCGATCGTGCAGGCAGCACAAAAGTCCGGCTGTTCGGATTTGTGCGCGGCGCGCTGACCCAACCGTTGATCGACGCAGCCATTCCACATTCGCTTCGACGCGGCGACATCGAAGTTTTAATCGCGGAACAACAGCTCAATCTCGCGGTGCAGGACCAACTCCACACTGCTCGCGTCGCGTTTTATTCCGCACTTTATCAACGAGAATTGCGATCCCTTCGCGAAAAACAGCGGCTGCGCCTGGAGGAAAATGTGGCCAGCCAAGGCGACCGTTACCAAGCGGGGCTGGTCGATCGAAGCGCATTCACCACTGCCACGGTCGAAGCGCGCGGCCTCGATCCGATGGTTGAAGACGCCCAACGCGGCTATTCGGCAGCCCAATTGCAGCTTGGTCAGGCGATGGCAAAAGATCTCAAGTCCGACCAGCCGCTTCCGGAGCCGACAGGCGAGCTAACTTACGCGGCGGTCAATGTTGATCTTAATAAAGAGATAAACACTGCGCTGGAGCAACGGACCGATATCAAACTCGCGCGGTTGCTGGTTCGCGCCGCGAATGAAGACGAACGCATTATCGCAGCCGGTTATTATCCGTCTGCCGCTGGCAGCTTGACCGGCGATTACATTCCGGTGAGCGGAATTCACCGCGAAGGCTCTACCAGTCGAACCCAGGATTTTACCGGTTCGGAGATTCGCGAGGGCGCAGCTTACACCTGGCATGTTATCGACAATGGCAAAGTAGGCGGCGCGGTTCTCCGAGCGCGAACGGCCAAAGAGATCAACGAGCTTGAATTGAGAAAACTGGAGACGAACGTCGGCCAACAGCTGTCGCGCATTCGTAACCAGCTCATCGGAATTGCCGAGCGTCACAATGCGCTCATTGCCGGGGCCGACAACGCGGAACAGGCGGCAGCAGCCGTCCAACAAAACCTTGGAAGCGGTCTGGCCTCTCAGCTCGAATATCGCGTGGCTGAAAGCAGCTCGCTGAAGACGCAGAGCGGACTGCTGGAGGCCAGTTACCTGCAAAATGTGGCCCTGGCCGACTGGGACCGGGCCACCGGGCGCTATTTTCAATTTTCGGAAGATATGCGTTAATCTCAGTCCTTGAAAATTTCGGAACCCAGGCGGCTATTGTGGGTCGCGGTCGTGCTGCTAATTCTCACGTGCGGTGTGGCCTACTACTTCTTCATGCCAGTCGCGGAAGTGGCCGTGGTCAAGCGCGGCACCGCGATCTCGGCCGTTTACGGCACAGTCCGGATCGAGCCTGCGTTTGTGGTGCACGTCCGCGCCCAGAATTCCGGGTTCATTCAACTGGCTGAGGAATTTTCCGCCGGTCGTGGCGCGATCGGCAAAAGCGTCACCAAGGGACAGTTGCTGGCCACGATCGCCGACGAAGCGACCGCGCGACAGTTGAAACAAGCCCGGGCCGACCTTCAGGCCGCAACCGAGCGTGCAAAACTGCCATTGCCATCCGAGGAACCACTCAAGGCAGCGGAAGACAATCTGCGCCGGCTTGAACAAGTGGTTTCAACCGGAAACGTTCCGGCAGTTGATTACGAAAAAGCCAAAAGTGAAGTGAACCGCCTGCGCGGTCAGCGCGACAACGAACGAATCGAACGCGACCGCAATCTTCAAGCGCTCGATGACGCGCAAAAGAAATTGGAATCCCAAATGCGCAATTCGGAGATCCGCTCGCCGATGGACGGTCTGCTCAGCGCAGTCTCGACCATCGACAGCGAGTTGGTGAACGAAGGCAACCAACTATTCACGATTTCTTCCCGGAAAACGTACGTGCGCGGCGAAGTGAACGAAGAGGATGTCGGCGAAGTGAAACCAGGAATGAAAGCGAAAGTGCAACTTTATGCTTATCGCAACAACATCTTCCCGGCCATGGTCTCTTCGGTTCAACCTGCCGCCGATCCGGATACGCAACGCTACACGGTGATCCTCGAAATGGAGAAACCGCCGGACAACTTGATGGCCGGAATGACTGGTGAAATGAACATTATCACCGGCGCGCACGAGAACGCGCTTCTCCTGCCGACTCGCGCGTTGATTGTCGATCAAGCCTGGCTGGTCAGACGCGGTATCGTCCAAAAAAAGACGATCAAAGTCGGTTTTCGTACGCTCGACTTCAGCGAAGCGTTGAGCGGCGTGTCGGCCGGCGACCGCGTGGTGGTTTCAGACCAGGACAAACTTCGGACCGGCCAACCGGTGCGACAACGCCGAGTCGATTTCAATCCCAAGCCGTGACCGCGCCGTTCTACATTGCGCTGCGTTTTGCGACGCATCGCAGACGCGCGTTACTGTTAAGTCTGGTTGGCGTGGTTTTCGGCGTCGGCATCTTCATTTGCACCCAGGCGCAAACCCAGGGCTTCATGCAGTTTTTTATCAACTCAACGATCGGCAGCAATGGCGCCCTGACGGTACGTTCTCGTTTTCAACCTCGTTATCAGGGCATGGTTGTGTCGGCCAAGACTCCGGCCGGCATCGCCCAGCGCCGAACTTATTTCGAGGGCATCACCAACGTCGGCGAGATCATGCGGGTGAGCCGGCAATTCTCCAACGTGATCGCCTGTTCGCCGGTTCTGCGCGGTTCAATTAGTGTGCGGGCCGGGTTTGAAGGCACAACCGCTGAGATTTTCGGAATCGACCCGATATCGCACTTGCGCGCAACCGACCTGGCCAACCAAATCGTTGACGGCAGGTTCGAGGATTTTCGCAATAACACGAGCAGTTTGATTGTCGGTTATCGGCTGGCCGACTTGCTCCAGGTCGGCATTGGCGATTCGATCCAGCTCCTTTCGCCCGGGGGCGAATATTCCCGGTTTACAGTGGCGGCTATTTCTCGCAGCGGTGTTGCGGCAATCGATCAATCCCGCATTTACGCCCACGCTCGTGTTGCCCAGCGTTTGCTCAAGAAACCGTATCAAGCGTCGATGATCATTTATAAACTGCGCGATCCAGATCGGGCACCGATTTTGGCCACCCAGTTTGAAAACCTTTTTCAGCACAGTGCCCAAAGCTGGCAGGACCGTGAGGAAGGCAACCTCCAGATTTTCGCCACGCTTCGAATATCAGCGGCGATTACGGTATCGCTGATCATTCTGCTCGCCGGTTTCGGAATCTTCAATGTCCTGACGATGTCAGTCCTCTCGAAAATTCGCGAGATCGCGATCCTGCGTTCGATGGGTTATCGGAGAGTAGACATCTCAGCCATTTTTCTCTGGCAAGGCGCTCTCATTGCGGCGGTCGGTTCAATATTTGGTTGCATTCTCGGAGCGTTGCTCACTTTGGCCATTTCCAAAATGCCGATCCACATCCGCGGATTGCTCTACGCTAATCATTTTTTAGTGGTTTGGGACTGGCGCCATTATTTTTGGGCCACGCTTCTCGCCATTATCTCCGTTTTTATCGCCAGTTACGTTCCAGCCAAACGAGCTGCTGAGCTCGCGCCGGTCGACACCCTCCGCGGATCTAGTTTATGAAAGGCGATATTTCCCTCAGCTGCCGCGGTCTCGAACGTTACCTCGGACAGGAGGAGGAACGAGTTCACGCATTGCGTGGTGTTTCCCTCAATGTGGAAGCAGGCAGTTTGCACGCAGTGGTCGGTCCGTCCGGTTGCGGCAAGAGCACGCTCCTTTACATCCTCGGCCTACTCGATGAACCCGATGGCGGCTCGGTTCAAATCGGCTCAACCCAGATTTCCCATTTGAGCGATGAAGACCTTGCCCGTCGACGCAACGAACTAATCGGGTTCATTTTTCAATTCCACTTCTTGATGGAGGATTTTACCGCCCACGAAAACGTCATGATTCCAATGCGCCGACTCGGGAAGTTGAGTGAAGAGGAAATGGCGGATCGCGCCGCCGATTTATTAAACGCTGTCGCGTTAGGCAATAAACTTCGTCGTCAAAGTCGCCACCTTTCGGGCGGCGAACAACAACGCGTGGCGATTGCCCGCGCTTTGGCCAACGATCCTCAAGTCATCCTCGCCGACGAGCCAACCGGAAATCTCGACACCGATAATTCGCAACGCGCTTTTGAATTGCTGGCAAATATCGTGCGCGAAAAAGAGAGGGCACTCCTGCTCGTCACCCATAATCGCTTCATTGCCGACGCTTGCGATTGGGTTCATGAAATGAAAGACGGCCTTATCGTAGCAAGCCATCCGCACGGTCAGCGGATCTCAGTGTCGTAGGGTCGATTCACATGACGGCGAAGACAGTAAAGGTTTCCATTTTGCTGCCATCGCTCAACGCCCGAAAATTCCTCGAGCCCCGAGTTGATTCGTTGCGCAAGCAAACCTTTTCCGATTGGGAAGCGATCGTTCTGGACAGTCATTCCACCGACGGCAGCTGGGATTTTTTTCAATCCATCGCCGGGACCGATCCGCGCTTTCGGCTGCATCAAGTTCCACGAGAAGGTCTCTATGCCGCGCTCAATCGCGGGCTGGAACTCGCGACCGGTGACCTTCTATATATCGCCCCAATCGACGATACAATGGCACCGCAGTTTTTCGCTGAAATGATTGAGGCTCTCGGGCGTTGCCTGGATGCCGGGGTCGCGGTTTGCGATTGTTTGTTCATCAACCAGGATGGTCGCGAATTGCTGCCTCAAGACATGGCTGCACGATTATCAAAACGAAAGATCAGAAATCTGTTAAAATCCGGGCCCGTTCGCACTTCTCTGCCTGCGATAAGGCGGCACACCGTGAACTACCGGCCTCCCCCTTATGACTGTCTTCTCCATTTTACCGGTCGCAGCGTTTACTTTTCTTTGACCCAGCTTCTGATTCGGACCACATCAGCCAAAGCCGCAGGTTTTTTTGAAACTGACGTCAGTTCGGCGGCCGATTTTCGCTGGCTTGTTCGCCTAACGAGTCTGACCGGTTCAATCCATTTGCCAAAACGGTTGGCGACTTGGCGCTTTCACGGCGATCAACTGAGCTTGGTTCGTGATAACAGTCGCCTAGGATCGATGTACGAAATGTGTCAAAAGATTTTGCCGCCGTTACGCCAACGTTATCCAGGCTTGCTGACAGATAATGATTGCGAGTTGTTGCTGCTACCTTACAAAACTGCTTTGGCGCGCTCAATAATTCGACGCCTTGGTTATTGGTTCGAAAGCTTCGCCCATCTTTGCGCAAATTTTTTCAGGCAGCCGCTGGCGACGTTGCGCATTTTCTTCCAAACAGGAATCGGCAAGGATTTTCCCGTTGCCATCGTTTTACGCCGAAAGAAGCTCGTTCCGCGCGAGTTGGAGCCGATCAGCTGATCACTGACTGACTTTGCTGCAAGTGCGTCAGCAATTTGTCGGTGTAGTCCGACCAGGTACGAAACGTTCGCGATCGCGCTTCCGCGCAAAGACGCGAATAAAATTGTTGATCGGACAACAGGGTCTTAATGCCGTTTGCGATCGCATCCGGATTGGTTTGATCGACAATCAGGCAGCCGCCGCCGCGTCCTACTTCACCAAGCGCGCCGTTTCCTCCGCAAATGCATGGCTTGCCGTAAATTAAGCTTTCGGCAATTGGAAGACCGAAACCTTCCATCAGCGACGGATAAATCGTGAAACGACAGCCGCGATAGGCGTGACCAAGGACGTCGTCGTTCACCTGCTTTAGCCAGCGAACTGGCCAGCGGGATCTATGAAGCTTCCGCAATTCGGCTTCGACTTTGCTACCGAAAGCCCCCGTGCTGCGGCCAATCAATTCAAGGTCGAACTCGAATCCCGATTCCCACGAAGCGCTGGCCGCGCGCAGCAAGGCCAGATGATTTTTGCGAGCCTCGAAAGAACCAACACAAAGAATCGTTGCCCGATCGCTTTTCGGCGACCCGTCTGTGTGGCTCGCAACTGGCTCGACCGGCCAGGTCTCGACCACCGTTTCCACCGGGATTGCGCCAAATTCCGACCAAAGTTCGAGCAAGTGATTACGCGAAGCTCCGGAAACGCAGATAACCAAATCGAAATTCGTTAACGAGACGACGTATTTTTCAAATTTAGTTCGCGCTTTCGGATTCAACGCAGGCAGCCGCAGCGCCGCAGCGTCGTGGAAGATTGCAACCGAACGTATACCGCGTTTTGAAATTAGCGGCGGCAATTTCTTCAAGCGACTGTCCCGGAAAATATCGGGCAGCAATAGGACGTCGCCGTCTTGGAGTTGTTTCTCAAGCCGAATTGATTTTCGAAAAATGTGTCGATGCAATTCGCCGGGAAAATATTCGCCGCGGAATTCCGGACGGGCCGATGGGCGCTTTAGAAAGCTCGACGGCTTCTCGAGAATCGCGCGCTCTCGCCGGCCAAGAAGTTGATACCGATTTCCAATCACGTTCCAGGAAATCGGAGTAATTGAAACGCGCCGGGTCAGCTCCCCGAAAATACGGCGAGTGATACGCTGCATCCCTGTACTACGCGGCGACTTGCACGCACCGGTGACGTCGAGGTAGACCATGTCAGCGCGGCGTAAAAATCTTCCAGTTCGCGCCGAAGAACGCGATGGTCTCGTTGTTGTTGAGACGCCGGCCCTTCGGGACATCGTGCAGGGTCATCGTGCCGATTTGCCGGAACACGGTCCGCATCATCTCGGAGGCAGGAATGATGTATCGATTCACCCCGCGCCGTTCCAGGCAGCCGCTGATCCACATGTCATCCATGTAAAATGCGCTCTCCGGCGCGGCGGAGTAATCCCAAAGCGAACTATTAAAAAAGCGGGGTTGAATGAGGTAACTGCCGCACCCCGTGATAACCGCGGTCTGTTCTGGAGATTGGAGATCGACACCGAACTCAATCTTGCAATCCCGCCAATTAAGACTCCGCGGCATCGGCCCGCCCCGAAAACACAACGCGGCATCGGGGAATTGCTCGTGATAGTGCAGATACAGTTCGATCGAATCGCGCGGGCAAATTCGATCGTCGTCGACGACCATGATTAAGGTATCATTTCGCGATGTCGCCAGTTCGTCCTGAACAACGGCAATAAATTTCGTGGCCGGCCCCCAATCTTTTTCGCATCGCAACACTCGCAGCTTCGGAATCCGAGAAAGGTAGCCGGGAATCTCGTATTCCCGTTTTTGACGAACAGAGAATTTCGGAACCGCCAACACAATTTCATCCGGCGGCCGCGTTTGATTCAATAACGAATCCAAAGTGGGCTGTAGCCGACCAATTCGATCTGGCACGGTCGAGAGCGAAACAATTAATCGCTTATCCGAGCCTGACGGCGAATTGGCCAGAACTTTTCTAATGAATGCCTTCTGGCGCCAGCGCTTGGGTTGAAGAGAAAGCAAGTAATCGGTGACGATCTCAAACGCCGTCCGCGCACTGCGCTTCAGCCAATTCAATGCTTTCACCACGTCTTATTTAGCACTGATTTTCGCAGAACCTCTCCGCTGTTCCAAAGGATTTCAAAACTGACTCATTGGGCCGCGACCTCCCAGCAGACGAATTGGGCACTGGCCAGTTCTACCTGAAGATTCGGATACAATTGCTGGAGCACAGGCAAATCCCGCGAGACACAGGCTCCGATCAGCGGTGGGGACGGCGGGTTGGCGCGAATTTGGTCGACCGTGTATTTCGTTACCGGAGATCGGAGACGGCCATGGAAAAGATAGAACGAATCCCAAAGTAAATCTGCGCCCGGCTTTATCTTTTTAACCAACACGATTTTGATTCCATCTCGTTGAAGGGTTCCCAGTTTCTCGGCGATTAATTTTTCATCGGTCACGTCTTTTGGAACCGTGAGCGCCGGAATTAGACCGTTAATCGGATCGTTGCGGTCATCTTTTCCCTCGAGATGATTGATTTCTATTATTGTTTCAATCAAACCGGCAACAAGCAGCACGACTAGAACGGCGATTGCCAGAATTCTACTCCGTCCAGTCCGCTCGAGCAGCCAATAGAAGACAAGCGCGATAAGGAAACAAAGGGCGGGAATAATCGGGATGACATAGCGGACATGTCGAAAATTGGAGACAATCACCAAGACGAAAGACATCAAGCCGACCAAAGCGAGCTCACGAACTGGGGGCGTAACGTTCTCCTTTCGTGAGAACAGAATCACGAACGGAACCAGCAACATCAACAATCCGGACAACCCGCCATTGATCGTCATCCGAATTGGGATCTCAAAATACGGTCGTGTTCCCAAACCGGTGGGGCCGAGCCAAACGATCACTTCCTCGTGAAAAACGCTCCACCACGGCATGTGATATTTGATCAGTTGAAGAAGCGGCCACGCGGACATGAAGATAACGGCCAAGATCAAACTAAGACCAAGCCACCAATTTTTGAGTTTCGGGCGCTCGGGGATTGAAGTTGCTCGCACCAAGAGAATGAGCAACCAAATTACAAACGGAACCGGGTTTTTTTGGAGACTGCCTAACCAACAACTTGCCGCGACTCCCAGCCACAATGACGGCCGCTTTCGCGCGAGCTCGGAGAAAAGAATTGTTATCGTCGTGAAAAACGCGAGGCCGATATCGAGCAGGCCGCGCGTAGCCAGAGTCGCAAAGAGCGGACACGAAAGCAGGACCGTAACACTGAGCGGAATAAGCCAGGGCCGATCGGGCTCAATCGCCCAGACCAGGCAACAAAGTGCAATGGCTGTAATTGCAGCATAGATCAGCGGCCAAATTCGGACTGCCGAACTCGGGTTTTCAAAACGCGGTAAAGTCAGACTCGTCAGCCAGTATTGGAGCGGCGGCTTCTCGAACGACGGTTTGAAATTAAAGTGAACCAGCCATGGTCCAGTCGACAGCATCTCGCGAGTTCGTTCCGCGGTCAGAAGCTCATCGGTCGCGACCAATGTTCCCTTTGGAATCTCGAGGCTGAGCCAAATCAGGACAGCGCCGAGGATGACCGCAGCTGTCGTGATTGCCCGGCCACGCCGGCCGAGATGAGATGAAGCGAGGAATTCCACAAAGCGGCATTATCCTCCCGGGAATCAGGGAGCCGCAAGTGCTGTAACGTCGGCCCGCAGCTCGGAAGGAACCCCAAACTGGAACTGTTAAGCCGAGCACGGTAGCATTCGCGTCGGCCGTCGGAGGCCCGTTCGCCATGCAAGCTTCAGATCCTCGATCGCTTCATGCAATTGCTATCACGGTTGCAATCATCGCAATTGTTTTCGGCTGGCTGGCGCTGGAAATCCCCAAGGGAATTTTATCGAGCAGCGGTGACGAAATGCTTACGGCGGAGCGTTCGCGCGAAATGCTAATACTCGGGCGGTTCGAGATTCATTTTAATCTAAAGCCTTCATTCGAGAAACCACCGCTCCAATACTGGCTGACTAGTTTCACCCTGGCGGGAATGCAAAACAGAACATTGGCGGTTCGCATTTGGCCATGGTTCTACGGAGTCCTGGCGGCAATTGCGGTTGCATGGCTGGCCTTTGTTTTGGAACCGGGCCGACCGTGGCTCATTCCATTAAGTACCGCAATCTTAACGTCGTTTCCCCTTTTTGCGACAGAAGCAAGCCGAGGCATGCTAGACACCGGGCTGGCGTTGTTCACCACCGCCGCGATTCTTTTCTCGCAGCTCGCCCGAAAGAATCCGAGGTGGTGGATCGCAACCGCTATTGCATGCCTGCTAGGAAGTCTTCAAAAAATTCCAATTCCATTCTTGGTCTGGCTTCTGATCCTGGCCGTGCGATTGAGCTCGCCCGCGGAACGGAATCAACTGAAAAGTCGCTGGCTCCTGTTCAGCATTCTCGGCGCCT
This sequence comes from Chthoniobacterales bacterium, assembly GCA_035473775.1. GTDB lineage: Bacteria > Verrucomicrobiota > Verrucomicrobiia > Chthoniobacterales > UBA10450 > AV40. The sequence goes on along the minus strand of DATINV010000096.1, from coordinate 36,338 downwards.
TGGTAACGATGGCGATTTGGCCGGTGTCCCAAATTCTAACCTTCCAAGTTCCTTACCAGCACCTGTTCCATCAAGAGGTCGTGGACTGGCTGGGGCCGGAACATCTTGGAGCGCAACCGTATCTCGAAATTCCGTATCGGTTTGTTATTAGTTCAGCTGGCGGAATTTTTATTCTTGCCGCGCCCTTCATCATCCTTTTTTGGAAAAAGCGACAATTCGGAACGCCAGTGCGCGAAATCTCGATCGCTTGCATGGGTCTTGTCGCGATCGAGATTCTCTTCAACTTTCGGCACGTTCGCTATATCGAGCCTATCATTCCAGTTCTTTGCCTGCTTCTGGCGATCGTTGCTGAGCGAATCTTAAAATACCGAGGTCTTGCGCGCACCAGCGCGATCGCGGTTCTGGCGATACTTCTGCTCGCCGGCTTCATCCAAACGAAATTGCAGATCGATTCCCGGCGTCAAAAGGATTTCACTGACGAAAGACTTGTCGCCGAAAAACTGGGCGCCCTGCAACAGCCAGGTTTGCGGACCGTGCTGGTCAAAGCAATCAAAGTCGGAACCGATCTCCATTTCGCTTCCTTCTATCTTTTTCACGGAAATCTGCGTCAGCCGGTTGAAAAGTATCCGGTGGATGAGATCAAACAATCCCCGCCGTCGCCGCCATTGATTGGCGTTTGCGTGGCGCGCGATTTTCCAGTTGTGCGAACCGTTTACCCGAACGCGAAACAGGAATTCACCCGCGCTCAATTCATTATCTGGAAGGTAGATAGTTCAACAGCTGGCGGGCTCTAAGAGAACGCTTTCCAGGTGTCGCGAAAAAATCTGATCAACTCGGTGTTGCTTCGAGTGACGCCCCTCGGCACGTGGTAGAGGGTCATTGTTCCGGATTGCGCTCGGACGCTTCGCATCATCCGGGAGGCCGGCACGACATATTTGTCGATGTCACGCCGGTCGAGCTGCGCGCTGATCCAAATATCGTCCATGTAAAAAGCGCTGGCTGGTGCGTTCGAATAATCCCACAATGCCGAATCGAAGAACCGCGGCTGAATCAGATAGCTCGCCGTTCCAGTGATCACGGCTACGCGCTTCACTTCACGGATTTGGCTCGCGCGAAAAACCTTGGGCATGAACCAAACCAAATTTCGCGGGATCAACGCTCCGCGAAAGCAAAGCGCCGCATCCGGCGTTTGCTGGTGATAATGTAAAAAAATTTCCAGAGCATCGCGGGGATAGACCCGATCGTCGTCGACTACCATGATCAATGTCTCACCGCGGCCGGCCGCGAGTTCCTCTTGAATGATCGGGATGAATTTGGTGGCCGGTCCCCAGTCTTTATCGCAACGCAAAATCCGCACTCGAGGAAATCCTTCCAGATAAGATGGAACCTCATAATCGATCTCTTGACGGATTGAGCATTGCGGGATCGCCAGCACGATTTCATCCGGTGGCCGGGTTTGCTTCAACAAGCTCCGAATTGTCGGTTCCAGATTGGCAATCCGATCCGGCAGAGTAGTAAGCGATGCGATCACCCGGCCGCTTGGTAACGGCTGGGAATTGGACAAGACCTGGCGAATGAAGCGCGACTGGCGCCGACCCCAAACCAACGAGTACAGAAACTCACCGAGGTCAGTAAGTGTTCCAACCAGGATCACCAAGAACCGGTTCATGACGATTTAGGCATCCAGCCATGGGAAAACAATTCGTGCAAGTCTTGGAGACGAACTTTAACCTTCGATTCAACTGAACCATTGCCGTCACCTGGATGAAAAAGATTTTGATAACAGGAGCCAGCTCTGGAATCGGCCTTGCAATCGCTAAGTCCTTGAGCGCGCGCGGGGACGAAGTGTGGGGAACGTCGCGACAACCCGGGCGCGTGCCACAAATGCCCCATCTTCACCCCGTTCAGCTCGATTTATCGGATTCGAATTCAATCGAGCAAGCGTTCAAGAGCGCACTTTCGGAAGCCAATTACTTAGACGTTGTAATTAATAATGCCGGCAGCGGACACTTTGGCGCAGCCGAACATCTTTCCGACACCGAAATTGAAAAGCAGTTCCAGGTTCTGGTGTTCGGGCAACTTCAATTAATGCGGCTTGCGCTGGCGGCAATGCGCGCGCGCGGACACGGGTTGATCATCAATGTCACATCGCTGGCGTCGCGGCTACCCGTTCCATTCATGGCCGCTTACAACGCAGCCAAAGCTGCCATCGCAGCCTACACGATGTCGATCCAGCTCGAATTGCCGGATTCGCATGTGCGTATTGTCGATCTTCAGCCAGCCGACATTTTGACTTCGTTCAACGATGCCGTTCCAAAAACGGAGGAACATGATCCTCGCTACAGAGATCGGGTGGCGAAGACGTGGTTGGCGGTCGATCGGAATATGAAAAACGCACCGCCGCCTGAGCTGGTAGCAAAGCATGCTCTGCGCTTGATCGATTCTCCGAATCCGCCGCCGCGAATCACGGTCGGCGACGGGTTTCAATCGAAAGCAGCGCCGGTCATTTTCCGCTTTCTACCGCAGCGGGTTCGGATCTGGGGCCTAAAGATGTACTACGGAATTTAGCGATGATTAAGGATGCAGTGATTCTGATGGCGGGAATCGGCTCGCGTCTGCGCGAAACCAAGAAAGATGTTCCCAAGCCGCTTATCCAAATTGCCGGGCGAGCGGTATGCTCCTACACCATCGACGCGTTGGAACGAGCTGGGATCGAAACTGTCCATGTTATCACCGGTTACAACAGCGACCTGCTTGTCGCCGGCCTCGAGCAACTCATTCCTGCGGGAATGACCCTTCATCCAATTCACAATCCCGAATGGCAAAAGCAAAACGGTGTTTCCGTTTTGGCTGCAAAGCCGCATTTACGTTCGCCGTTTCTCCTGACCATGGGCGACCACTTGTTCGGGCCGCGAATTGTCGACCTGGTGATTAAAGGTGCGGATTCGAGCGTTTTGAATGTGGCAGTGGACCGAAAACTCGACGCGGTTTTCGATTTGGATGATGCGATGAAACTCAAAACCAGCGGAGATTGGGTAATCTCAATCGGAAAAGACCTCAAAGACTACGATGCGATCGACACAGGTTTGTTTGTCTGCCCCGCGGAATTTTTCGAGTACCTGGAGCAAGCGAAACGCGCGGACGATTGCAGTTTGGCGGACGGCGTGCGGACAATGGTCGCAGACGGAAAAGTTCGCGCGATCGACATCGGCAATGCCTGGTGGCAGGACATCGACACTCCGGCAATGTTAGGGGCAGCGGAGAAAGCCCTAAGCGGTTTAGGCCATCGTTTCACGGCCGGCCCGGCCGCGCCCTGAAAGGATCAACGTGACGAGGGCGTAGAGAAAGAGAAGATGCAAGACCAAACCCGCTAATCCCAGCGCTGCCCCAACGAGAAACGCCGAAAATACCACGTCGCGCTTTGTTAATTCGAAAGCCCAGGACGTGAACCAATCGCCGAAAACTTGTCCGCCTGATTGCCGCAACCGTTCGTCATTCTGAGTGGACACGACTGCAGCCGGTCCGCGGCGAAGAAGGTCCAAAACATGGTCCGGCCCGAGACGCAGGGCGAGAAATACAGATGCCAGGATGCCTTCGCTCAGAAAAAACCACCGGCTGATTGTGTGCGGTTGAGCGCTGTGAAACAGGCCGAATCCAAGCCCGAGCGAGAAAAGCAGAAGCGAAATTAAATCTCCAATTGCATCGATACCGGGGCCTTTTTCGGAATCCAAGTATTTCGCGCGCGCAATTTCACCATCGCACCCATCGAGAATGCTGTGGACGTTAAAAAGTGCAGCGCCAATGACGAATCCAAAATAATCACCGCGAATCAGGAAGAAAAATCCTGCCAGAGGAAACAGCGTGATTAGCCACGTCCAAACATTTGGCGTCATCGATGTTTTAAGAAGGAATTGGGTGACTGTGCGCGACATCGGGCGATTCAGGTAACGCGAGACAAACCCGTCGCGTGATTTGCCGCTCCCACGAAGGAGCCAGCGCTCCGCGGATGGAATCTCTTTCGCGCTGAGAAGATATCGCGAGCCATCACCGCCAAGGTGCACCCGCACATCTTCAAAGCCTTGCCAAAGTTTCTGCCAAAGCGCCGATTCGTCGCCAAGTCCGGGATCAAACTCCAGTGAAGCTGCATCGCGAAGTAGTTGCTCGATGCCAGTGCGTCTCACCAGCAACCGGGTGCTGAGAAATCGCTGAGTCGCGCCCAGGGTAAGCCCCTCGACAAATTGGCAACGCGTCAATCGGGGATGGTCAGGCTGCCAACGCAGCGCGGGACCAATGTCCGGTCTCCAAAAAATGACAATCTCGATTTGGCGCTGACTTGAAATCGAGCGGGCGAACTCGTCGAGGGCCAGCGCCAGGCGATCCAGTTGGCGCAAACCTGCGACTTCCCAATTCGCGGATTCGTCGGCCAGAATTACGACGCGGTCAAAGCTCGGAATCATGCAGCAATCGGCCGGCGATAAATCCGGTAGGTCTTGTAACGCGTCGCGCCTACCGCTTCGATGAAACGATTTACCATCACGTTGTCTTCGAGCGTCATGCTCAATTCCCCAGTAAAACCACGACTCGCCCCTTCTTCCAATACTTGAAGAACGAGCATTTCTGCAATTCCCGCACGCCGAAATTTTTCCAGGACGCCCAGGGCAACAAATCGCGCTTTACGGATTTTGGGACGCAACCATAGCAGTTGAATCAATCCGATCGGCAGACCAAAGCGCGTCAGCCGGCCATCAATTCGTTTTAAAGCGACATTGAGGTCGGGCACACAAATCACGAACCCGACGGGCGTGTTATCGATTTCCGCGATCAAGGTCATGGACGGATCGATAATCGGACGCATTTCCTTCGCCATTTGCTCCGATTCGGCGCGAGTGAAGGGCACAAAACCCCAATTGTTCTCCCACGCCTTGTTGAAAACGGCTGCGAGACGAGAGCTCTCACCGGCGAGGTCGCGAAGATTAAACGGGCGAATTTTTACGCGGGTCTTTCTCGCGCGGGCAGCGACCAGCCGGCGCAATCTGGAAACCGGTGCGTTCTTCGGATCGAACCACCACGCGTACCAATCGACTTCTTTCTGAAAACCGCAGGCTTCGATCAATCGCACGTAATATTGCGGATTATGTGCGGTCAGCAGGGTTGGCGGATATTCGAACCCATCGATAAGCAGACCGCAAACGTAATTCGTTGAATAATCGATTGGGCCCATGACCTCTGCGCGGCCCCGATCGCGCAGCCATTTCGTTGCCGCATCAAACAGCGCGGCCGCGACGTCGACATCATCGACCGATTCGAACAAACCAAAACAGCCGACGTTCGTTTTGTGGAGTGCGTTGTAGTTTGGATCATCACTGGCTATGATTCGTCCGACCGTTTCCCCATCTCGTTTCGCCAGAAAAAGCGCAGCGTCACCGTGGCGATAAAAAGGATGTTTATCGCGATCGAGAAACTCTCTGCGTTCGATGATAAGCGGGGGAACCCAAGCGGGATCGTTACGGTAAATTTGCCACGGAAACTTAATGAATTCGTCACGCTCATCCCTTGAACGGACGATGGATGTCTCGATGCTCGACACGTCGCTAAGCCGCCGTTTCCGAAAGAGCTTCCAAACAAGAATTCGCGATCAGCTGTTGTCGCCAAAGCAAATAGACCAGCAGCGCGTTGAAAACAGTTATTTCGATCCAAAAAAACCAAAGAGGTTGTCCGATGAGGAGCAAAACAAACAAGAAAGCCATTCGAGTGTTGGCCATGAACAGGCGCCACCATTTCAGGGTAGGCTGAGCGTTACACTCGTAGCGTGATCGAAGCCAGTCGGGAATCTGATGCGAGAAATCGCGCCCAACTTCATCCCGGAGTTTTGTCAGGGCAGGCGATAACTTCTCCTGCCGCCAGACCAAGTTTGCGTATAAGCCGAGCAAGAGTTTGGCCCAAAAGCCGGATGGAGATTCCCCTCGAAGATGAGCTGACGACTCAAGCTCGCGACGGTTCTTGGCAAAATGGAAGTAGGCGTGACGCGCGTAGTCGGCTGCGGCCGATTGCGTGGCGTGGCTCGCCATCGCCAGCAAGGCAATCAGCCAAACCGCCTCTGCTCCACCGCCCGCAACATGACGAAGAGCGAGATGGACGTATACACTTAGCCAAACCAGATAATCGACAACGCCATCAAGGATGCGACCTGTTCGACTTTCCCGATTTTGTAACCGTGCGAGTTGACCGTCGGCATTATCGAAAACGTTAGCTGTTACCTGAAGGATTATGCCTAACAAGTTGAGTCCGAAGTTGCGGTAAAAATAGAGATGACCGGCTAAAATTCCGAACACGCCGCCGCAAAGCGTGACTCCAATTGGCGACATTCCAATTTGCCCAAAAAACTTCGCCAGTTGAAAACCAACCCTGCGATAAAAATACAGATCGAGGACACCCTCGGTCTGGCGCGCCTTGTAAGTGGCCTCAAGCGGGGGCGGTTGCGCGACCGGCGCAGCCATCAAGAAGTCATTCTAAGGGCCCACTCAGACATCTTGCAACGCAGCCTAAACGCTGCCGCTTTCATCTTTGAGTCCGCCCCTCGGAGCGTGTCCTCAAGAATATTGAGCGCCTCGTCGAGATCGGCTCGGGTGTGATTGGCTGTGACGCAAGCGCGGAAGCAAATCTTACTTTGCGGGACGGCCGGGTAATCAACTGGCGCGACCCATAATCCCCGCCGGCGCAATTCGTGGCACATGCGGTACATCCGCTCGCGATCGCCGATTACGATTGGCATGATATAGGTTGTCGACCTTCCGGTATCGATTCCGAGTTCACGCAGTTTTTGGTGGAAATAGTCGGCGTTTTCCCAAAGCCGTGTTCGTAATTCGGGTTGGCGTCTGCCGATCTCCAGGGCTTTGAGAATCGCGGCAACGACCACCGCCGGCAGTGCACAAGAGTAAACATACGGATGCGCGTAAAATCGAAGGTAACGCAATGTTTCTTTCGAGCCGGCGACAAATCCGCCCAGAGCGCCGAAGGCCTTGGAAAATGTGCCGTAAACAAGGGGCACACGATCTTCGATTCCGAACTTTTCAACCGCGCCGCGACCGTGCTGGCCGCAAGCGAGCATCGAGTGTGCTTCGTCCACAAAAACGCGCGCGCCATGCGCGTCGGCCACATCAACTAATGCATCCAGGTTTCCAAAGTCGCCGTCCATCGAATAAATTCCTTCCACGATTACCAGTTGCCGACGTCCCGCATGGCGGCGGAGAGCGGCATCAAGCGAGGCCGGATCGTTATGTTCAAATTTTTCGGTGCGACAGCGAGAAAGGACAGCGCCGTCCCGCAGACTTAAGTGCGATCGATTGTCGAGAATCGCGACGTCGTTCTTGCGAAGCAATCCGGAAATGGTGCCGAGCGCTCCGCCGAAACCACTGTTGAAGAGCATCGCATCTTCGCGGCCGAGAAATTCCGCCACCTGCCGTTCGAGCTCGCGATGGAGATCAGTCATGCCGGATAGCATGGGCGAGCCGCAGGCGCCAAGACCATGTGTTTTGAGTGCCGTTTCGGCAGCGGCGATGACCTCGGGATGATTGGCGAGGCCGAGATAATTATAAGAACAAAGATTGATGACCGACTGCGGTTTGCCGTTGTAGTCGATGGTGGTGCGCGCGTCGGCGCCGGCCAGCAATTCCGGCTCATAGAGTTCAACCGCCCATGCGCCGGCCTGCATCCAGCGGGTAAAAGTTGGCGGAGCTTGCAACGGATCGCGAGTTTCGCCCGCGATAAAATTGCTCAGACTAAGTTTTGCCGGGTCTTGGTTCATTCCTTATGGCGACGCGGTCGCCAAGCGACCTTTCCATATCGGGGCATCCATTTTACCGCGTTCGCTGAAAGCGGCAAGGCCTAAGTTAGAACCCGGCTAGGCCTGACGTCGTTCCCTGTCGACGAATGTTCCCATGATTCTGTCCCAAAAATTGAAGTAGTGACCGTAGTTACAATGAAATTTCGAATGATGTAAGTCGTGATGAGTAACGGCGTTCGAATATCGCAACAACCAGTGATTCTGCATTGCTTCAGGAATGAACTCATGGCCGGAATGTCCGGCGGCATTGATCAGTTCATCATAAAAAAGATATGCCAGTAAAACGACCGGATGCATCGGCAAGAACAAGACTAACAGGGCGAAAAAGCCGAATTGGAAAATAGTCTCGAGCGGTTGAAAGGACAGAATCGCCCACGGTGTGGGTGTGATCGACTTGTGGTGACGCGAGTGAAGCAATCCAAACAGGGCGCGTGTGTGCATCAACCGATGGGTGAGATAAAAGTAAGTGTCGTGGAGAAACATTGCCACGAAGAAACTGACCGGCATCCACCACCAGGGATACCGTTTCGGATCGGAATAAAACGCGGTGTGTCCGTTTTTCGCGACTTGATAAAGGAGCAGCGCATAAAACGAAAATAACAGGAGTGAGATCAGTGAATCCTTTATCTCGCGCCGAATATCTTGGGGTGTATGCCGTCGAGTTTGAATTCGCATTGCCTCGGTCGATTCACTGGGCCGGACGAAAAACAGCCAGAAGAACAGACCAGCGGGAATTACATAAGTTACGACCAGTAACAGGAGAAAAATCGCCGCGTACTCAATCAAGTATCTTGCGATCATTGAAATAACCATAGCGCAGCTATCAATTCCATAAAGCAGCCATCCGTCTTTCCCACTCGTCGTGGTTTCGTTTTGCGTCGCGAATGAACGGTGACGCAGCTATGATTTTAATGATTAAATTGTTCAGGAGAGCAACGGGTGCAGACAACGGCCGCAGAACGTCCATGAAAAGAACGACCCGGATCGAATCGGTGTCGTTCCAAACTTCGTGCGGAAAGGTGTCATCGAAAAACATGCTCTTCCCTTCTTCCCAATAAGCGATCGTGTCGCCAACCCGAATCCGACATGACTCCTTTGGTTTAGGAACAATGAGTCCAAGGTGATATCGAATAACACCTTTGTACGGACCGGTGTGTTCCGGGATGTGCTTGCGCCCGGTTAGAATGGAAAAGAATGCGGTCTTTGCGCCGGGAATTTTGCCCAACAATCGGGCTGTCTTTGGACAGCGGCGAAGATTGTCTTCGGACCGCAGTCCGTAGGCGAAAAAGAAGAAGGTCTTCCACTTATCGTCGTTCGCGATGTTTTTTTGGTCAGGCGAGATATCCTGAAAGTTGGGTAGTTGCTCGCTGTGCTGCATCACTTGATCGAGCTCTGTCCGGATATCTTGCCAGTTCATCTCGACTTCGCGCGACCACGGAAAATTCTCCGCCCTAAAGAATTCATGGTCGCCAATCAACGAGTAGCGACCCATCAACTTCTGGATTTGACTCAGTATCCGGCGGCCATTGTCAATAATGAGATCACGGGCCTTCGAGTTCATTTTCGGGCCTCAAATATCTCCATATAAGCTCGCATTTCGCGCCCCGATTTTGAGCCAATTGCCCTAACCATGTCAAATTCGGCCAAAGTCGAAGATCAACGGCCAAAACGCAGGCGCCAGGGCCGGAGGACCGACTCGAATATGATTTTGTGAGACATTTTCGATTGGCCTTCGCGCCGATCGACAAAGGTGATGGGAACTTCGGCAATCCGAAGACCGGCGCGTTGGGCCCGAAACGTTGTCTCAACCAGAAACGCATAGCCTTCAGCCGCGATCGGCATTTCGAGCAAAACCTGCAACGCGCGCCGGGTGTAGCATCGAAAGCCGCTGGTGTTGTCCTGGACTGTTAGGCCGGTAATCGTGCGGACGTAGCGATTAGCGAACCGACTGAGCAGCTTACGCCGCAACGGCCAGTTGGCGACGCGGCCGCCGGCGCAGTAGCGAGATCCGATCGCAACATCCGCTTGATGGGTGGCGGCAATCAGTTGCGGGGCCACGGTCGGGTCGTGCGAGAAGTCCGCATCAAGCTGCACCAGCCTATCGTAACCGCGATCTACCGCGGCGCGATACCCGTCGAGCAAACTCCGTCCGTAACCGCGGGGAGGCGACATTCGATTCAAAACTGAAAAGCGCGGGTTGCCGCCGAACAACTCCCGCGCATGAGCTGCTGTTTGATCCGGCGAATTATCGTCGATGAGCATCACATCGGCAGTCGGCGCGACTTTCAACAGCTCGGGAATAATCGCCGCGACATTTTCCCGCTCATTATAACTCGGGACGACAATGAGCGTACGGTCGGTCGGCATCAGTGTCGCGAAGGCGGAACCTCCGTTGGTCTCGTAGACGTTGACCGCGAGCGACTCAACTTCTTTAAGGCTGAGCGATTAGAATGGCCTTTGTTTTTCATTTGTGTTTCTAAGGAAAAGATCAGTTTGAACAAACGGAACGATGGAGTCCTCAACCTGCACGCCGGAAGAACGGCGGCGGACCATTCTTTTAATATTAGTCATGCTGGTACCGTTAGGTCTCAGCGTCATCTTTATCTACAGCGCGCAACCAAACGCAATCTCACATGGCAGCACTCCAGCGCAAAAGAAATCGACACAATCAACCGCCAATTGCCGCTTGATTCTGGTCATTGTCGATAGCTTACGGCGTCAGGCAGTCGATGAATTGATGCCGAACCTAAAGGCGTTGGCCCAGCGGCCCGGATCGACTTTCCTGGATGTTCATACTGCGGGCGGCAACATGAGCTTGCCCTGCATTCAGACCCTTTTGGAAGGACGGGAAAGTCCATACGCCAGCGCGATTCATAACTTTACCGGTCAACACACTTCCAACAATAGCTTGCCAGCTGCCGCGGCCCGAGCCGGTTTGAACCCTGCGCTCATAGCAGACTTCATCATCCTTGGGCTGTACGGTCAGTACGGAGCGATCACTGTAAATCGCCCCGATCTCGCACAATCGGAACTTGGCTGCGATCTGGCTGCGATCGACAAAGCGATCGATGTCTTGTCCTACAAAAGCGTACGGCTAATCATCCTGCATGTCGGCGGAACCGATGCTGTTGCTCATCGTTGGGGTCCCGGCCACCCTCAGTACCAGCGCCATTTCCGCGCAGTGGACGCAAAGTTGTCCGAGCTGATCGCGAAGCTCGATAAGCAAAACGATTACCTGATCATCACTGGTGACCATGGTCACAATGAAAGGGGCAATCATGTCCCCTGGTCGGTGGCAATTTTTGCCGGAGGTACTTATCCGCAGTTGTTCACGGCCCTCGGTCCGCTGGGCCAGTTGCAACAAGTCGACATGCTTTTCTTCATGGCTTTTCCTTATGACTTGCCACTGCCAATCGACTACGAGGGCCGCTATTTTGGAATAGAAACTCCGGTCGACCCGGCGGTAACCACGCCCGAAATTCAGAGGCGGCTCGACGCGTTTAGGAACACCCAGGCCGAAGCGCTGAATGTCAGTGTGGATGATTTGCAGGCCGCGATTGCCAAAAAGCGAGCCCAGGCCCGTTCGATCACGATAAACGTTTTTCAACGCAGCTTACCGGTGCTCGTTCTTTTTCTTACCTGGCTCACCGTGGCATTTCGGACCAACAATTCTCCGAAAGCTCCCATGTGGCCACTCCTTGCGTTGCCGATTCCGGCGATCGCTCTCTGGCTATGCGCTCCCCCAATTGTGGCGGCAGCACTTGGGCTTCTAATTGGAATTTCGTTGCTTGTCTGGGCAATTACAGCAAGCGAGATTCGGCGTCTCTGCTTTCTGTTTGTGCTGATTGCGGCGGCAGCCTGGGCTGGGTTCTATCCAGACCGTTCCCAGTGGATATTCTGGCATCACCCTCTCATGGCAGTGCTCGGCGTCGGAACAGTGATTGTCTTGCTGGGGGAACATGATTTACATGCCTGGCCGGCGGCGTTTTGCGCTGTTTCAATGTTCGTGTTGCCAAGCGGCGGATTTAAAACTCCACTTGGTCCCTACATCCTGGACGCGTGGCTGCTGGGAGCGGGCGTCGTTTTGCTGGGACTCATCGCAACTCGCCGTTTTCGACAGATCCGTTTTACCACCAGAGCCTGGATCTCGCTTTGCGTGTTGCTGATCGCAGGCAAGTTGCTTCGCGGTCAGCGCCCGGACATCGGCAGAATGCACAATGTCGTTATCGACTGGTTGAATCGGCACTCAGTTGCTGGTCCGGTGATAAGCATAATTTTGTACGTTGGTTGCGCTTGTTATTTGGTTTGGATCGTCCGCCGCCGGTCCGCGCGAATTATGATGGCTGCGACGCTCCTAATCCTGCCCCTCTACTCTTGTTGGTTTGCCAGGCTCCCATTCGTTATCCTGGCGGTGGCATCAGTCGTGCCCGTTTTCCTTGCTTCGTGGACTACCATTTTTGAAATTCCGGGTCCGTTGAAAGACAAATCAGTCATCGCTCAAGAGCGATCGGGACTTTTCCTCGCGACCGCGCTGGTAATGATCTTCTGGACGATATTTCAAGGCTTTTTCATTCAAGAAATCGATTTCTCCTTCGCATTAAAATATTTGCCTGAAAAAGTGTCGGGATTGGCCGAGATGGCCTTCTGCTTTCCCCTGACCTTTGTTAAATATGCATTGCCGGTGGTCCTGGTAGTTTCCACTTATGTTGGACTTCGCGGCTGGATCACGGCGAGCCAGGCGGTGATTGCGGCATTGATATTCTGTAATTTGAAACTGGCAACCTTGCTCGTCCAAATTCTTATTGGACCGCTCGGGACGCAGCAAAAGTTCTATGAGCTGGCTATGTCGGACTTCGTGTTTGTTTCGCAGCTCGAGTTGATCGTTGCCGTGACCTACCTCGGCTTGGTTCTAAGCGCACCGGTGCGCGAAGAGGCAATGATGCGCGAGATATAACCGATTACCTTTCCACTCGTGACTCGAGTGGCATTTGGCGACCCTAACGGGATTCGAACCCGTGTTACCGCCGTGAAAGGGCGATGTCCTAGGCCTCTGGACGATAGGGTCCCTGAAGCCGCCCAATATTCCATTCGTTGGCAACAAGGCAACCTCCCCGCATTCTTTAGGCGGCCTTGGTCAGGTTAACCGCCCACGATGCTGTCCGTGCAGTAGCCCCGCGATGGGTTTCCAAAATCTGGCGCGCCTTCTCAACCATTTTCTCCCGCTCCTCAGGGTTGGCCAACAGGTGCGTCATCGTCCTCCGCAGATCGGTCGCTGAATCAATTTGAACTGCTCCACCCTGCGCCACCAGCGAGTCTGCCAGGGCCTGGAAATTTTCCATGTGCGGGCCAAACAACACCGGTTTCCCCGCCAGGATGGCTTCAGCGGGATTTTGCCCTCCACGGGCAAGCAAACTCTTGCCCACGAAAACCAGCGTGGCCGAGGTGTACCAATGAGGCAATTCGCCGGTGGTATCGATTAACAAACAATTGAGAAACGGATCGACCGCCGGGGGCTGGCTGCGCAGAGCAACTTGAAACTCCATTTCCTTCAGCTCGTTTAGAACCGTAGCGGTCCGCTCAGTGTGACGCGGCGCAATGACGAGCAAGAGATCGACAAAATCTCGCCGCAGTGCGCGAAACACTTCGCCCAGAATCTTTTCTTCTCCCGAATGCGTACTGCCTCCCAGAATTACTGTTCGATTTTCAAGTCCAAACCCGGTGAGCACGGCAGGCGCGAGTTTGGGATCGATCCGGATATCTTCCGGATCATATTTAATGCTGCCAAGGCGCTTGATTCTGTCTCCTTCAACGCCCAGCCGTTTCCATTTCTCAATGTCTTGTGCACTCTGCACGCAAACCAAATCGAGCAGCCGAAAAGTCGGCGCTACGAAATTGCGAAACCGTTGAAACCGCTTTTCCGAACGAGGCGACAGACGAGCATTCACGAGCGCGATCGGAATTTTGCGCGCATGCGCTTGCGCGACCATGTTTGGCCATATTTCCGCTTCCACCAGAAGGATCTTTCGAGGACGAATCGCTTCGTAGGCGCGATGCATGATCGGCCAAAAATCGAGCGGACTGTACATGACATCGATCCATTCCGGCACGTTCCGCCCCGCGAATGCAAAACCGGTCGTCGTCGTCGTGGTCAGAACAAAATGTTGATCGTCCTGCAGGGCGCGAATCTGCCTTGCCAGTTTTAGTGCGATCATCACTTCGCCGACGCTGACGGCGTGGAGCCAGATTGGTCTTTTCCAATACAACCGAGCGCGCAAATGACGATCATAAATTCCGAAGCGTTGCCCAAATTTGTTCCGGTAACCGCCGCGCCGAAACATTTTGATCAGGTAACCGGGCAGGAAAAGCAGAAGCCCGATTGGCCACAGTAAGTTATAAATCAAACGAATCACGGAATTGCGGTTCCACCTTCGCCAAGGCTACGGCGGACAAATAGTGGACCAGTCTGAGGCGGACGGGTGTCGATTGCGGTTAGAAAAAGAACCTCGGTTGCGCCATAAGTCTTCTGGCGCAACACGCTCCACCGCTTTGTTTCAGGAAGCGTTTCCCCGGGGCTTTTTTCGAGGACAAAAATTCCGTCGACCTCCAACAGTCTTGGCAAGGCCGGGTCGGCGAGAAGGTTGTCCGTAAAATGCTCGCCGGATTCCATTTTTTCATAAGGCGGATCGGCAAAGATAATTCGGAAGACGTCGCCGGAAGTGGCGAAGTTCTTCAGAAATCGAAATACGTCGGCACTTCGAATCCGTCCCGAAAGTTTGGTTGCTTGCAGGTTCTTTTCAATCGCAGCCGTTGCTTGTGGATGTTGCTCAACAAACAGGGCGGATTCCGCGCCGCGACTGAGCGCTTCGATCCCCAGCGCTCCCGTTCCCGCGAACAAGTCCAGAACGCGAGCGCCAATAACGATCTCACCGAGACTAGAGAAAATCGCCGCTTTCACGCGGTCCATGGTCGGCCGGATACCGGTCTTCGGTGAAACAAGCCGGACGCCACCGGCGCGGCCGGCGATTACTCTCATGGTGATCCAGCCGGGCTAGGCACAGCGGTCGGAACGTTTTGCTCTGAAGGTGCCTGCTCTGAGGGAACTTCTTTTTCTGCGGCTTGAGCTCCCTTTTTCTTCTTTGGTTTTTCGCTTTTCCCGCCGCCAAAAAAGCTATTCACCAGATCCTTCAAATCGCGGCCCACGACCTTGTCGAGCAAATTGGTCTTCGGTTTTTCCAGAGTTCCTGTGACTTCGAAACTAACCGCATAATATCCCGGTTCATCGATTGGCTGAAAGTTTGCCCGAATCGGTTTGAACAACTGCCCTCGGATCTTATCATTAATGGCAAGCTGCGAATTCAAGTGCAGTTTTCCTTTAAAGGTAACTGTTCCCGTTGCTGAAAGGCGGATATTTGCCGAACGCAAAGTTAGTTCGTCAACGGTGACAACACCCGGCGCGAGACGATATTTTGCGTCGGCTTGTTCAAGATGAAGCTGGGTCAGCTCCTCGATCTGAAAAATCTGGCCGAGCGCAACGAGCAGATTGTATTGCCGGAGCTGACCATCGTGTAACACAACTTCGCCGCTACCGCCGAGCGCGTCCTGGTCCGTCGTCTTCCCATCGGCCTGCAAGCTTCCTTCCAGCTTGCCCTGAAGAACCCCGCTGGGGCCACCCGCTTCCGTGATCATTTGATCGGCCTGCACTCCGCGAAATTTCATTTCGACATGAAATGGCGACTCGTCGGCTTCTGGTTGAATTGAAAACTTTCCCGAAATATCGCCGCTGCCGATGTGCGCCGAAATTTGTGAAAGATTGAGACCGTCTCCATCGTACCGGACAGGAGATTTTAGCTGCTGGAGGAACACCCGATTCCGAAGCGAAACCTTCGCGACTCGCGCATTTCCGTGCAGCGCGAAAGCGTTGGTCAAGCTCGCGCGAAATCCGACGCCTCCAAAATCCGCGACCAATTGATTAACTCGATCGAGAAATCGGAAATTGCCGTCGATCAGACTGATCTTGTGAATTTCAGACGCAAACTCGGTCGCAGATTTCAGCTTTTTTTCGGTGCGGGTCGGCGGCGACTTGGCTACCGCCGTTGGGACGGACACAGCCGGCGTCCCGCTTTCATCTTGTCGAGCGGCGGGTGTTTCAGCAGAGGGCGCTTCAGGGCGCTTTTTCTCGGCGTGCCGTTCTGACCGCAAATCCGGCAATCTCCATTTACCGTCGGCGTTTTGCGGCCAAATCACATTTGGTCTGAGCAATGAAACTTCTTTGAAGACCAAACGCTCGGAGAAGAGAGAAAAGAACGCGATTCGGAGCCCAAAATTCTCCGCCTCTAGAAAATTACCGCCACCTTCCGGACCCTGGGCGATGGTGATGCCGCTCAGCTTTACCCCGCTCCACGGTGTGACACTGATCCGTCCAATATTCAGATTAGCGCCGAAACGCTGCCGGAGTTCACGCTGGATCCGCGCTTGTGTCCCCTGCGATTGCACATACAGATTGACCGCAAGCAGGACAACCCCGCCAAGGATCAGCAGTCCCCCGATTAGAATCAGGATCAGGCGGCCCAGTTTTTGCACCGGAAGACGTTACGCAAGCCATGTTTGAAGAAAAGATGAAAGCAGGGCCTCGGGGATGAGCAGCACGCTTGTCATCCTGAATCCGGCGGCCCATGGCGAGCGTGCCCAACGCAAGCAGGCCCGCGTGGAATCAATGGCCCGGCATTGCGTGGTCTGCGCCACCAGTTATGTCGGCCAGGCGGAATCCATGGCTCGCCGCGCGGTGGAGGAAGGCTTTAAGAAAATTGTGGCCGCGGGGGGAGATGGAACGATCAATGAAGTCGTTAACGGCCTCGCCGGCACCCGGGCGACGCTCGGCCTTTTGCCGATTGGCACCATGAACGTTTTCGCAACCGAACTCGGCCTTCCGGTCAACGATCTCGAGGGTTGCTGGGATATTGTGCAAGGCGAACACATCCGGTTGGTGGACCTGGCACAAGCAAACCAAAAGTTTTTTGTGCAACTCGCGGGCGTCGGGCTCGATGCTCAAGTCGTCAAAGAAACGAGCGCTCAGTTGAAACGAAACTTCGGCCCACTCAGCTATCTCATTTCCGCTGCGCAAATCGCTGCCCGTCAGCCGCCAAGATTATTTATTGAATCGGAGGACGCGGCCATCGACGAAGGCTCATTCGTTTTGGTTGGCAACGGGCGCTTGTACGGCGGTCCCTTCCCATTCTTTAAACACGCGGCGCTGGATGACGGGCTACTGGACGTCGTTGTGTTCAAGAGCCTCGGCTATCTGGAGATCATCAAGTATCTCCAGGATGTCGTGTTCAGCTCGGATATTCGTGTTCCGGAAGTCGAATATTTCCAAACGCGACGCCTTTGCGTGAAAAGCGATCAAACCGTTCCGGTCGAACTGGATGGCGAACTGGTAGGCACCTGTCCGGTGGAATTCAGCCTTCAGGAGCGTGCTCTCCGGGTCATGGTCCCAGGATAGCCCTCCATCGCGAAGCCGATCTCAAATTCTGCTGACAGGAAAATCGCATTGCGATACCCTCTTATCGTGCGGCTGTCATGGGGTAAACAATCGGCGTTGGGGAAGCCGTGGACGGAAAGCAGACGCGTCGTCCTGTTGTCATTGGTCGTGGTCAATGTCGTCGCCTTCGTCATCCAATTGTCTGTCGAGCTCGCTCGACCGGGGTTCGTCCGAGACTATTTGGCCCTGAGCGAGCGCGGAATTCTCGACGCATATTCATGGCAATTCGTCACTGCGGCGCTGCTTTATGGAGGTCCATGGCATTTCTTCGGAAACGTCGTTGTGCTGTACTTTCTCGGTCGCGACCTCGAATCCATTCTCGGTCAACGAACCTTTTTCTACTTGTTCGCGACCGGCGCGGTAGCCGGTGAGTTCGGTCATTTGTTTCTGATGCCGCGGGAGACTGTTTTGTACGGAGCCAGCGGTGGTGTGGCTGCGATCCTCATTGCTTACGCGACAATTCTGCCGGAATTGGACCTGATCTCGTGGCGGTGCCGGTTTTTCGCGTTTCGATTTACCGCCGCACATTTCGCCTACGCCATAACTTTCCTCAGCCTTGTCATGTTAATGGTGGACCGCCACGGCGCGCTCATTCATAGCGCAATTCCGGGCGGTTTGGCAGCAGGCTGGCTGTATGTCCATCTGCTTGGATTCGGCCATCCCTCATGGTTGCAGCGAAAATTAAGGCAGCGGCGAGCTGCGGCGGAACGCATCGACCGGATGACATCCAGCGAGTTCATTGAACAGGAGATCGACCCTTTGCTGGACAAGATTTCGCGCAATGGTGTCGGTAGTTTGAGTAGGGCTGAACGTCGTCTTCTAGCCCGAACGCGAGAGAAGATCCTCTGACTTCATTCGCGGTGCTTGCTCGAAAAAGTGGATGAATTAGAAATTGCCGCGGTTTCGCGGCATCTTGCGCGTAATGCAAGGCGCCGACTGGATTCGTAAGAAGGCCGCTGGCTCGTTATATCCGGCGCAAGTCGAAGCTGCGCTGATCCAGATAAGTGAAGTGTGGCCAGCAGAGTCAGGTCCGCTGCCTGAGCTGATCGAAAATTTCCCGCTCGGCGAGAATGCTTTGCTCCGTCTCCTGGCGGTGTCGAGTATTTCGATCGCGCGAATCGTTCGGATGCCGGATCTGCTAATCTGGCTGGCCAAGCCAGAAACGTGCGCTCGCGCCCGAAGCCGGGGGGAAATGGTATCGGCGTTGGACCGATTTATCGAAACGGATATTGCCGCGCAGAATTTTCGCGCGTTGCGGCGCTGGAAAAATCAGGAAATGACTCGAATCGCGCTCCGTGAAGTACAGAACGCGGCGGACCTCGAAGAAACAACCGCTGAGTTATCGCAAATCGCCGAGATTTGCATTCGCGAAGTATTTGCTCACTGGAACGTAAAGCTGCGCGAATCATTTGGTTCGCCCAAGGCAGAGTTTGCGGTACTCGCCCTTGGGAAATTAGGTGGACGCGAACTGAATCACAGTTCCGATGTCGATCTGGTTTTTCTCTATACCGAGGAAGGCGAAGTGTCGCCGCAGCTTTCGCATCATCAATGGTTCAATCGGTTGGCTGAGAAAATTCTGGAGACATTCTCAACGCCTGACGCCGAAGGCGCGCTTTTCCGGGTGGATCTCCGATTGCGCCCGGAAGGCTCGGCCGGTCCGCTGGCGCGGTCGCTTGAAAGCATGGAGAACTACTACGCGGGTTTTGGCGAAACCTGGGAGCGGATCGCCTTGATCAAGGCGCGGGGTATTGCCGGAAGTCGGGAACTCGCCTACGAATTCCTGCGCCAGCATCAACCGTTCATTTATCCGCGCAGCCCCACGCCGGCTTTGCTCGACGAGATAGCCGCGATTAAGCGCCGGATCGAACAAGATAATGCGGAAGATCTTGAGCGAGACGTCAAACTCGGGCGCGGAGGCATTCGTGAAATCGAATTCGTGGTTCAGACCCTCCAATTCATTCACGGTGGGCGACATGTTTTTCTGCAAGAAACCAATACCCTGAGCGCTCTACAGGCACAAAGCCGTTTCGAGCTCATTCCGCTCGACGAAGTTCTCGACCTGGACCGCGCCTACCGCTTTCTTCGCAAAACCGAACACCGGTTACAAATTGAAGCGGAACAACAGACCCACACCGTCCCTCGAGATTCGGCGGCAGTGGAGAGACTCGCCCACAGTCTCGGCTTCGATTCAACCCAGCAGTTTAGTGTCCACCTGCGAAAAACAATGCAACGTGTCCGATCGGTTTTCGACCGAGTTGTGACAACGGCGCCTTCCGAGGCGGCAGCACCTGATCTAAAAAACTTCAAAGACGAAAAAGCCGCTAGCCGGTCCCTCAGTGACTTGTTGAAACCGACATCGGCGTCGCACGTGGCACCACGGACTAAGCAGGTTTTCGGAAGGCTCCGTCCAACCTTGCTCGCGCAAATCGCAAAAGCAGCGGACCCCGACGCGACGCTCAACCAGTTTGTCCGATTCGTAGAAACTTACGGTCTGCGCGGTTTACTATTTGAGCTGCTGGCCACCAACCCAACTTTACTCGAGCTAGTAATTAAAATCTTCGACCGGAGCCGTTTCGCCGCGGACTTGCTGATTCGCCGGCCCCAGCTGCTCGAAGAAATCACTCGGGACAAGAGTTTTAATCAGCCGCGTTCAGTAACCGACCACCTGGCCAGGCTGAAATCCTTTGGGGCAAGCACATTCGACCTCGATCCGATTAGGGCGTACCGTCAGCGTCAGACATTGCGAATTATCATGCGCGACGTGCTCGGCGTCGCGGAACTCCCGGTCATCTTCGCAGAATTATCTGATCTCGCGGAAGCGGGTGTGAATTTTACGAACGAACTCCTGGGTGGCGAAAACTTGACCATTGTGGCTCTTGGGAAATTTGGAGGGCGCGAACTGAATTACGGAGCGGATCTCGATGTCGTTTTCGTTAGTGAGGACACGCGCGCGGCCCAGAACTTGATCGCTGCTGGAACGCAGCCAAGCGCGGAAGGAATTATAGTGGCGCTGGATGCGAGACTTCGTCCGGACGGAGAAAAAGGCGCCCTGGTGGCGCCTCTGGCGGCGTACGAATCCTATTATCGTGACCGGGCGCAGCTTTGGGAAATTCAGGCACTGACCCGAGCCCGCCCAATCAGCGGGGTGTCGCAGAACGCCTACATCCAAATCGCGCAAAGTATTTGGCGCAAAGTCGGACAGGAACATGATCTTTTTTCGAAGATCGATAGTATGCTCGAGCGAATTCACCGTGAACGCAGCAGCGGCTCCGAGTTTCGCGATTTCAAAACCGGAGCGGGTGGAATGATCGACGCTGAATTTCTCGTCCAAGCCCTCCAAATGCGCGCTGGAATTTGGGAGGCGAACTGGGAAGCCGCCCTGATGCGGTTGCGCGAAAATGCTGTGATTTCGAAAGCCGACGCCGATCAGGCGGCGAACAGTTACCGATTTCTCCGGCGCATCGAAACGGCGCTGCGCCGATTCGAAAACAAAAACGCCTCAGCTCTGCCAGTGAACTCGGAGGAACAAACGAGGCTATCGAAGTGGCTCGATTACAAGACGGAAGATGCTTTCGTTAAGGAATATCAGGCTGTTCGCGAAACGATTCGGGCGCTCTACGAGAAATACGTTCGAGCTCGAATCGATTAGATTCTGACCAACAACTTCGCGAGCTCGTGCAACATCAGAAACGTCCCGAAAATTCCACCAAGAATGACCAGAACGACCAATCCGAGAATAACACCGACGAAAATTTTGTCGGTTTTCGTTGAGCGATGCGCTGTATCCAGATGTTCGCGAATCAATTCATAGTTACGCGTGTTGGCGGTGAACCAGAACGCGAAGATCGACCCGACGATTGGAATAATACCTACGACTTCATTGATCAAAACGTTGAGCGCCATCCGGCCGAGAAGAATTTTTGGAACGCCGCGGCGGATGCCGTAAACGACAACCGAAAGCGAAACTAATGCACCGGCGATATCGCCGAAGCCCGGAACAAGATCGATAATAGGGTTCAGGCCAAGGCGCTTCTTTAGTCCGGGAATCCGGATCAATCGATCCATTACCACGGAGACCAATCGGAACGCAGATTCGATAGAGCCCCGCCGCCGGTTTCGATCTTCCGGCGGGAGCAACTCCCATTCGATGTCAGCCACTTTATTCATACTGGTTTTGTTGCGGTAACAATCAACGTGCGACCGAGCAGCAGGTCCCGTGAGTTCATTAGACGCACCGCCCAACGGTTTTTATCATTCAGCGTTTGATATTTTGTGGCATCGCGGCGCTGGACCGCCCAGTTCATCAGGTGAATTGGAACAGCAAAAAAGACGAAAGCGGGCACGGACCGGCGCTGATACTTGTCGACCGTCGGACGGATGTGTTGGAAACCGACGCTTTGCATCGCATGGGCAAGATAGAACCAGTTCACCGGAGTAATGTGTCCGGGAGGGCCGGGCAGTCGTGATTCCTCAGGAGCGAGCGGTCCGAACAAATTATAGAAGCCGGACGAAAAATACCGTAGGCGGGAGCGCAGATTCAGAACATTCGGAGTGGAAATTACCGCCAAGCCGCCGGGCTTGAGAACACGATAAATTTCGCGAACAATCGCCCGGAAGTTCTCCAAATGCTCGATCGTCTCAATACAGGTCACCAAAGCAAAATGACCGTCAGGATAAGGCAAGCTTTCACGATTGAGATTAATCAACTCGACTTTTTGCCCAGGCGTTTCCATCAACCCGTCGAGATAATCGCACGCGAACGAAGTCAATGAGTAACGCGCGGCGATGAGCCGAAGCAATTGGCCGCCGCCGCTTCCGATATCGAGACAGTTGCCAGTTAACTGCTGGCCGGAGTCTTCAATCGCCCCGAGCACCCTCCGGTGAATCTTCGGTGTGCTGAGTTCGTAGAGGCCTGTGATTTTGCGGCCGGCTAATTTCCGAAAAAACCGACGTGCGCTCATGGCGAGGGGCGCGAAGAGCAGCCACTATTTCGCGCAATGGCGGTTTCTTAGCCCGGAATCTCTTTCAACATCTGCACGTTGGTCGGGAATTTTTTCACGAACATTAGCAGACGCTGAATCGCTTCTTCCGGTTTGTGACCGGCCAGACCTCGGCGAATCAAATTGATCTTCTCAAGCTCCCACGCCTGGAGAAGCAACTCTTCCCGTCGGGTGCCGGAAAGGAAAATGTCGATCGCCGGATAAATTCGCTGGTCGCTAATTTTGCGATCCAGCACCATTTCCATATTACCGGTGCCTTTGAATTCCTGGAAAATAAGCTCGTCCATCCGGCTGCCGGTCTCGATTAACGCCGTCGCCACGATGGTGAGCGAGCCGGCTTCCTCTGTATTCCGGGCCGCGGCGAAGATTTTTCGCGGAATCTCCATCGCGCGAGCATCAATACCGCCGCTCATGGTCCGACCACCGCCGGACATCGCGTTGTTGAACGCGCGCGCGGTCCGCGTGATCGAATCGAGCAAAATGAATACATGCTGGCCCGCTTCGACCAAACGCTTGGCCCGCTCGATCGCCAGCTGGGCAATACGAGTGTGACTTTTAATGTCGCTGTCGTTCGAGCTAGCGATGATCTCGGCCTTTGGATGTGAGCGCTTGAAATCGGTTACTTCCTCGGGTCTTTCATCTACCAGAAGAATGACCAACTTCATCTCGGGGTGATTCTTCGTGACCGCGTCCGCGATATGGTGAAGCAAAGTTGTTTTGCCGGTGCGTGGCGGCGCGACGATCAAGCCGCGCTGGCCCATGCCGAGCGGCGTCATCAAATCCATGACCCGCGTGGTGTAACGATCGGGGACAGTCTCGAGTTTAATTCGTTTGTTCGGATTGATCGTAGTCAGCTCTTCAAACGGCCGCAGTCCCTGATATTTCGCAGGCTCCTCGCCGTTGATGGTGAGAAGCTTGATTAATTGCGGGCCGCGGTTTCCGCGGCGTGTTTCACCGTAAATCCACATTCCGTCGCGCAAGGCAAAACGGCGGACGATTTCGGGGGTAACAAAAATGTCCTGTGGCGTTTGGACAAAGTTACGCTTCGGGTCGCGGAGGAAACCAAAGCCCTTGCCCGAGATTTCGATGATCCCTTCGCCGAATTCGGGTTCACGTTCGGCTTGTTCACCTTCGGGTGCGCCTTCCATGGTTTCGGTAGCAAGCTGGTCGCCACTGCCGGCGCCGGGCGAATCGTTGCGGGATTCGCTGTAAGGCTCGTTGAAATTGTCGTTTCGATCGCCCCGGTTGTAATAGCGCCGCCGGCCATAGCGACGGCGTCCCCGATGACGGCGCTGCTCGGGCGCAGCGGACGTCGATTCAGATTCCAGCGGCGGCTGGTTTTCTTTTTCTTCGTTCATAACTTTGCAGAAAGGCAGATCGTTCGCCGCGGCGAGCGGACCGCCAAATTTTCAGCGGAAGGGAATTACTTACTTTTTCAGGCTGGCAACTTAGCCAGCATTTCGTCGGGAATATCTAGATTTGAGTAGACGTTTTGCACGTCATCGTCTTCTTCAAGGGCATCACATAAACGCAGCACCTGCCGGGCCACGTCCTCATTGGCCACCGGGGCGGTGCTGTCAGGGATGAAGGTAAACTTTTGCCCATCAGTCGTCACATTCGCTTTGTTGAGTGCGTCAGCTACAGCGTAGAGCCGATCGTGCGAAGTAGTTATAAGATACTGATCCTCCTCGGTTGTCAACTCTTCAGCCCCGGCCTCCAAAACGATCTCCAGAAGCCGATCTTCATCGATCGAATTGCGTGGAACCACGATCTGTCCTTTCCGGTGAAACATATATGAAACACTGCCGGCCGAGCCAAGGTTGCCACTATTTTTCGCGAAAATGCTTCGAACTTCCGCAGCCGTCCGGTTCTTGTTATCGGTGGCCGCTTCGACAATGATCGCGACCCCGCCCGGGCCGTAACCTTCATAGATGATCTCCTCGAAATTGGCGGCCTCCACGCCTTCGCCCGTGCCCCGTTTGATTGCCCGGTCGATGTTATCGTTGGGCATGCTTTGGTCCCGCGCCGCCTGAATCGCGCTGCGGAGGCGCGGGTTGCCGGATGGATCGCCTCCGCCGGTCTTCGCGGCGATGCTGATCTCCTTGGAAAACTTGCTGAAGATCTTGCCGCGTTTCGCGTCGATCGCGCCTTTGAAGCGCTTAACCTTGGACCATTTGCTATGCCCCGCCATATCGGGTTTTCAGATAAGTAGAGTAAGATTCCGGAAGCACGCCGCGATTGCGGGCGTGAAGAAATTACCAAGGCTTATTCAAGCCGGGCCCGGGCGGTTTGTCAAACCCCTAAGCGGCCCGGTTGGCCGCCCGTTTTCGGGCGGTGGCGTCCAAGATGTGCTTCCGTAAACGCAACGATTTGGGAGTGGCTTCGACGTACTCGTCGATGTCGATGTATTCGAGCACCCGCTCCACGCTCATGCGTAACGGAGTTTCCAACTGAATGCCTTTTCCATCGCCTTGTGAACGCATGTTCGTTAGGCGCTTCGCTTTGCATGGATTCACCGGTAAATCGTCCGGTCGCGCATTTTCGCCGACGATCATTCCCTCATAAACATCCTCTTGCGGACCAACGAACAGACGGCCCCGTTCCTGAATGCTGCTGAGCGCGTAAGCCTTGCTAATGCCAGTTTCCATCGAAACAAGAACGCCGCGTCCGCGTCCGGCAATTTCACCTTTAAAGGGCGCGTACTCGCGAAACAAATGACTCATGAGACCTTCCCCGCGCGTTTGATTGACCAAATCCGTTTCCAAGCCAATCAATCCGCGGGTTGGAATGATCGCTTCCACGGAGACGCGGTTGCCGTGGTGGTGCGTCGCGATCACGTCGCCTTTGCGATTGGCCAGAGATTGCAAGACGTCGCCAAGATTCTCCTCCGGAAGATCGACATATAGATTTTCGAGCGGCTCGAGGAGGTTACCCGATTCATCGCGATGAAAGATCACTTCCGGACGCGAAACCATCATTTCGTAGCCTTCCCGCCGCATTTGCTCGATCAGGATGGCGATCTGCATCTCGCCGCGAGCGTGAATTTCAAATGCGCCGGCCGTGTCGGTGTCGTTTATCTGCAGCGATACGTTAGCGCGCGTCTCGCGAGTAAGCCGGTCTTTCAAGTGGCGCGCGGTAACAAATTTTCCGTCGCGACCCGCAAATGGCGAATCGTTGACTAGAATGCGCATCCGGATTGTCGGCGGATCGATATCAACAAAGGCCAGGGGCTTGCGTTCTTCCGAATCGGTCAGAGTTTCGCCAATTCGGATTTCCTCGAAGCCGGTTAGACCGACGATGTCGCCGGCCGCGGCTTCCTTGATCTGGACCTGCTCCAAACCGGAGTAGGTAAAAAGCGCGGTAACGGTTGCGCGCTCCGGAACTCTATCGTGATGAAGACAAACAATGGAATCGCCCACTCGGACCTGGCCGCTGACAATTCGACCGAGGGCGATGCGGCCCAAGTAATCGCTGTAATCCAGGTTCGAAACGAGCATCTGGAAAAACGGCTCGCTTGAAATCTCGGGCGGTGGAACCGATTCGACGATTGCCTCAAACAGCGGCGTCATGTCTTTGCTTTCGTCGCTCAGATTTCGCTTCGCGAAACCGTTCTTTGCGCTCGCGTAGATAATCGGAAAATCGAGCTGATCGTTGGTCGCTTTCAATTCGACGAAAAGATCAAACACCAGATCGAGAACTTCGTGGGGGCGCGCGTGCTCCCGATCAATCTTGTTGATCACTACGATGGGTTTGAGGTGGTTTTCGAAGGCCTTGCGCAGGACGAATCGTGTTTGCGCCTGGGGGCCATCGTGCGCGTCAACGACCAGCAGCACGCCGTCGACCATTTTCATTATCCGCTCAACCTCACCACCAAAATCGGCGTGTCCCGGGGTATCCACGATGTTGATTCGGTATCCGTTCCATTGGAAAGCGGCGTTCTTCGCCCGAATCGTGATTCCCTTTTCGCGTTCGAGGTCCATTGAATCCATCACTCGCTCATCCACTTTTTGGTTATCGCGGAATGTGCCCGATTGACGAAGAAGCTGATCAACCAGCGTGGTCTTGCCGTGATCAACGTGGGCGATAATGGCGATATTACGGATCTTTTCCATGAGTCGGGCTCGGCTCTGGGGGCGCAGAGGAGCGCGCAATATGCCGCGAACGGGCAAGAAATCAATCGAATCGAAGAATCCAGCGTTCGCTCAGCTGAAAACAAAATGGGCGGGACAGTTTCCTGTCCCGCCCATGATGAAGAACTAAACGTTTCTCTTAATAGAGTGACATGAACCAGCCACCGAGCCCGTGGGTCGCCGCGTAGATGACGCGCGCATTTGGAACGATGCTCAGGTGAGGCACTTCAACCAACGGAAGGCCGACGCCGGCAATGTCCCACACCGTCGCGCCCGATTTCAGGCGAAACACCTCGAAATCCGAAGCTACGTAGAGATCTCTTGTAACCGGATCGAAGGCGACGTCCGTGAGCGGAATGTCCGGCAAGTTGCCCGTGATATTCGTCCAAACGGCCGTTCCCCCACCGCTCCAGGTCACGCTGAAGATGTGTCCCGGCTGGGCAGGCGTGTTGAAGTTATATCCGGAATAAGACACCCACGCGTGGTTCGTGTTCGCTGTATCAACCGCGATGCCAGTCACAACGCGTCCTGGATCTCCTGACGCGCCAGCTGGATCGAGCCGGTTCCAGACAACACCCGCCGCCGCCCCGTTAACATTATTGCTAATGAACACGCGGCCTGCATCAGTGCCTACCCACTCAGTGCTCACATTGGCGGTGGTGCGGGAGATAACGTTAATTACCCCTCCCGAGCGGCTTCCCCAGAACGAGCATGACAAGCAACCCTGATCGTTAACGCCCGGAGCGCCACCCAATGTGACGAAGTCACCACAAGCTGGGTTAGCCGCCGAAGTGGTAAACTCCGGACAGTTCGCTTCCAGGAACGCCTGGCTGCCGCCCCAATCCTGGGTTCTCCACACGTGCAACGAGCCCTCGAAGATTGTGGGAATCGCGGTCGGATCGGCAATGATCGGCGGATAGAAGTGCGCCGGCTCCGGACTGTTTGCGATAGGCCCGCCGATAATCACCCACTTATCCGGGGCTCCGTTTTGGAAGTTCGCGTCGTGAGCTTGGCCGGTGAAGGTATTAAACCGTAGATTCGAGTTGGCCTGGTCGAATCCGCTTTGACCGCCATCGCCGTAAATCTCCTGGTTCCAGAAGAATGAGCCAACGGTATCAAATGTACCATTGTCCTGGGTGCCACCTTGGAGGTGAACAGAGTTATTTCCGGCAACGGAAAAGCTCATAAACTGCAAGGTATTGAGCCCAAAGTTCAGACTGGTGATTGTGTTTGGCACACCGCATTGAAATCCCATGAACGGACAGCCAACTCCGAGCAGCAACTGACACTGGCCCAACGTTCCGCTGCCCGGCGGATAAGTGCGGGCGGCACACTGTCCGCTGATATCATTCAAAGTACCGTTTGTGCGCACCAATCCGCCATCCGACCCGTCAAAGAATTGGAATGGGTTGCCCGGAACCGAGACGATGTAGTGATGGTCGGGATGCATTTGATTCGGCGTAACCGCATTTGGGTTACAGCATGATCCAGGATTGGGCCCGTGATCTTGCGCGTCCCAAGTCGCGTCGGACCAAAGCTGTCCGCTCGCACCGGCGTCTGTCGCAAAGACAACGCCTCGGCAATCGGACCCGTGCGCACACTCGCCGTAGGTGTAAGAACCGCCGACGTAAATGACGTCCGGGGATCCTGGCGGAGTGTAAATCACGTTGTCATACCAGCATTGACCGCCGCAGTAGCCGCTGGTTGATGGAACGAATTCTAGCGCAGTCAAGTTGGTAAACGCGGGCGCACCGCTTTGAACCGCATCATTGCGGTAAACTTGGGCCGTGTTAGCACCGTCGTTACCGCAACCAACATACATTCGGGTGTTCGGACCCGGAAGCGTGGTCACAGAGAAGCTGCAGCGGTCAACGTTGTCGGCTGAATTGAGCGCAGTCTTAATCTGCGTCCAGGTCGAACCGCCATCGAGTGACCGCCAGACACCGCCACCGCCGCCAGGACCGGGGAAGTCCGCCGCATAGACGATGTTATGGTTGCTTGGGTCAAGCGCGAGAGCGTGCACGCCGCGAATCGAAGCCAACGGATCGGAGCCATTGCACCCAGCCGGGCAGGTGGCGCTCCCGTCCCAGATAAAGGCGAAGTGTAAACCGCCATCGGTCGACTTCCACAATCCAAAGGGAGGACGGGGCACCGGCGGATTCGACGTTGGGCCGCCATAAGTTTCATCTATGCCACGAACCGCGCGAGCTGAGGCAACGTAAAGGACGCTAGGATTCGTTGGGTCGACAACGATTTTGCTAATCGCCCGGCCGTAGAATGCATTCCCGGAATAGGTACCGTTCGGCCCGGTTCCCGGCGAGTTTGTCGTGATCTGGGTGGGGGTCACTTGAGCCGATAACTGTTGCCAGGTATCGCCACCGTCGGACGACACAAAGACTCCCAAACCTGCTTCCGAGTCGGCCGAAGCGTTCGGCTCGCCAGTTCCAGCGTAGAGTTTTCCGGTCGCACTATCGTAGGTCAACGCTCCAATCGCGTTGGTTGAGAAGTTTAGCGAGGTCAGGAACGTCCAGCTTGGACTGTTCGAAAGCGCGTTAGTGGTCCTCCAAACGCCGCCGCCCGCAGCTCCAACCCAAAGTCGGCAATAGCTGGTGGTGCAACCCGGCGGGAAGCCCGACGGGGAGTTAGGATCGAGCGCAAGTGCAGTGATGCGTCCCGAAACCGTGGTCGCAGCGCCAGAAAAGGTCAGGATGGAAGGATCGCTCGACAAAAATGGGCCGGTAGGCGACCAGGTGTTAAACCGAGGTGCTTCTGGCGGCTGCTTTTTGTTTTTCTTGGCAAGTTTGCCCTTCTCCCCAGTCGCCGGCGACGTGTTGCTCGCGGAGCCGGCCAAGACTCTTTTCACACCGATGATCGCATTGAGTTGCGCGGTGAACGGAGTTTCGTCGGCAGGATAAGCGCGTTTCGCAGCTTCTTCCATGGCCGCGGTCAGCGGACTTGCGAAGGAACCATCCTTCATCGTCTTTTCGGCACCGGCCTCACTAACACGGTCCTGAATCGAAGATTTGGACAGCGTGGAGACGTTGCTGGACGTGTCGACGTTTGTTGACAGCACGTTCGTTGTCGTCGCAACAAACGCGAGCGCCGCTGCTGCGGCGAAGAATGTGCAACCAGCGCCGAGACGCAGGTACGCAAGAATACGACTTTGATTTATTTTCATAGAGTTAGGGTTAGAGCAGTGGCTGGGTTAATAACCACGATGCGAAGGCTGCCGAGTTTGATAGACCTGGTCAAGAAATAATTTCACGCTATCTAAAAAAAAATTGTAACTCCCTCAAAAGCAGCAAGGAACACACGCGTCCGCTGGATTCGCCGCGTTTTTTCATTAATAAGGGAAAACCCCATAAAATGAGGAACTTGGAGATCGGCCGGCAAATTTGCGCTGGTTTGGAGAAACGCGAACCACCCATTTTTCATTCCCGATCTCGTGGTCCGAGATCGCGACGACGCGCATATGAGACTCTCGTCCGATCGAGCGAATGAATTCGAATTGGTCGAATCGAACTAATCGAAAATCGATCTGCGAAAACAAATTGGGCCGGCAAAAATAGCCGGCCATTTCGAATCAGCCTAACGAGTCTACGACGACTTTCTGAAGCGACTCCGAAACGCGACGAGCAAACTCGCTCCAGCAATGCTGAACGCGATTGTGTTCGGTTCCGGAACCACCTGGACATTGTCCAGCAGGACACCGGAATCGTGCTGATTGGATCCACCACTTAAGGCCTCGACTCCGATTCCGAGGTTGTAGTTTCCCGGTGCCAGTCCGGAGATGTCGATACTGAAGGTTTGATAGCCCGTGTGGTCAATGAAAGGACTGGCCCCGAACAAGCTAAACGACGTGCCCGTTACCTGTGCAAATCGGACACCGCTCGCGCCGCCTTGAACCACGGCATTGCTGAGCGAGTCGAATATTGCCTCGAATGCAAAGTCGTTCTTGGGCAACGATTGCTCGGGCTGGTTGCTCAGGAAGTCATATTGAAACGTCAGGCTCGTATCGCCGGCACCGACCGTAAACGGAATCAGAACTCCCGAACCCCGAAGCCCCACGAGGGCAAGGTTGTTAAAGAAGAATGACTGTAATGACGAATTCGGGACAGCAGCGCTTCCCGAGACGTCAGTGAAGCCATCCTGGTCAGCCGTGCCGATCAGCGAAGTGAGCAGGTATTGATTCGAGCCCTGCGGTGCTGACTGGCCCTCAAACGTCGTCTGCGTACTGTGGTCGCCGGTTGAATTTGTCAACGCCGGGTCGCCCGATTCAAATCCCTGTACCACCCGCGCGCTGCCCGTGTGCGCACTAAGCACACAAGCAATCACGCCGACCGTTACACCTACTAACCGACCGATGCGATTCGTTCTCATAATCTTCGTTGGTTTCAACTTCTTTTGTTTAATCAAGCACTTCTTACCTTATGGCAGCACCGTAAATCCCGCTTTAGACGCCGAGCCCGCCGCGTTGGACACGCGGATCGGTCCGCTAGTCGCCCCAGACGGCACCTGTACCGACAGGGTTGTCGAGCTGATCGCGTTTACGGTGGTCGCATTCACGTTGTGAAAGAACGTCACGGCAGTACCGGCATTAAAGTTAGTGCCGCTGATGGTGATGAAATCGCCCACATGGGCGCTGGTGGGACTGAATCCGCTGATCGTCGGTGCCAGGAACCGCACCACATCAGAGCGATTTCCTTCCGAGTTGTGAGTGTGGAATAGCCAGACACCGATCGAGCCATTGGCTTGGAAGTTTGCGCCATTCCAGTTAACCGGAATCTTATTGCTCGCGATATCCTGGTACCAGAAACCTTCGAACGGGGCGAATGGACCGATCTTGGTGACGCCAGCAACGTTCGTGGAATTCTCAACCTCGAGTCCTGGATTAGCCAAATCGTAGAACAGGACGGGAGATGAGTCCGCTTCGTTTCCGAAGTAATCGAAAACGACGACTTGGTATTGGAACGAAGTCGGAGCACTTGGTCCGGCAAATTGTCCAAGACCCATCGCGTTCGCGAACACCGGCATCATAATACCAGTGTTATTGTGAGCGTTGGTGTCGATGAACCCATTGGTTCCGGCGCCGTTAGTGCCGCCGTTCACGCCGTTAGTGAAGTCCTGCGCGGTCCTTACATTTGTGTTCAAATCGACCAGAATCGGGAAGTAAACATTCTCCAATCCCGCGAGATTGACCGTGCTATCCTGACCGAAATTGCCCAGGAAGATTGCGAAGTTCGGAGCAAATGTAACGCCGATATCCGCCGGGTTGGTGTCGACGAATATTTCGACGTCCGCACTATGGAAATCCGGGGTAGCGGCAAAGCCGAATCTCTCCACTCCGAACATAATTTCGTCGTCCCCGCCGGTGATATAGTCACTGGTCACGCCAGCGTATTTAATGATGTTCTTGTCGGTTGGCGCATTCGGCTGACCGGCGAACGGACTTTCATACTGAAGCTCGAACGCTTTCACCAGACTCCGAATGTTCCTGGTAGAGACGGAACCGCTATTTGTGACGCTCGAACCCGAAAGATTGATCGTGAACTGGCCAGCGTTGGCAGAAGTCGGCACGAATTTCGTGATCGTGCTGTGCATCGCAGCCGCCGGTTTTGGATTCGCATAGAGCTCAACCCGTAATGTCGGTGAAGAGTCTGTCGGCGTCAGAACCGCGTAGCCACCGGCTTCAGTTAGCCACTCACGCGCTAGTCCACTTTGCGTGCTTGCAACAGACGGATCGCGCTCGTGCCCGATCTGATTCCCGGTCGAGGTCAAAGTCACAGTAATCGTGGTAGTCGTGCCGGCATTCACGGTGAAGTTGGCCGGACTGACGCTAAACGTTGTCCCCAAATTGGGAATGTTCGGATTAGCGAGGTAGCTGGTGTTGTAAGTAATGTTGGCGGCGCCTTTGTTACTCACCGTGATGTTCTTAGTGAGCGTGGTCACACCATCAACTGGAACCTCCACCGAGCCGAAGGAGACACCCAGGAGATTCGGATCGGTGCCGTTATAGGCAACTACCGAGGCCGCAGCCGCGAGGCCGACGTCATTTCGGCCGGCGCCGACGCGACCCGGACCATAATTAGTAGGACCTGCGACGGTAGTCATCAAGTCGTGCGTTGCCGTATTGCAAGCTAACGCCAGAAGTTCTTGCACGCTCCAGGTTGGGTGCAGCTGCCGGAGCAGCGCCATCTCTCCGGCAACGTGCGGAGTGGCAGACGAAGTACCATTGAAATTCTCGAACTCCTTGCCGCTCGCCGAGGTAATCGGCCTTCCCGCGACAGCCGGGTCGGCAGCGGTCTGAGCAACCATAGTCACTTCAGCTGGCGACGTGATGTCGGGCTTGGTCGCACTGTCATAGAGACGCGGTCCGCGAGAGCTATACGAAGCCATCGTGTCCGGCGAACCTTGGCCCGCAGCGGATCCGGCGCCGTTTGGAGGTAAAGTTTGCGTCCCAACGCTGTCCTTCAATGTAACATTGGCCGGCGGGGTGGAAGTTGAGTGCCCATCTCCTGCATCAAAAGCGGCGGCGGCTTTTAACGAATTGCCGTCATTAAAGCTAATTCCAACTTCAGGAATCGGAGAGTTGAAGTTCAGGGTTACGTTAACCGGCGGAATATCGTTCCGAGGATTGTTCGCATTGTTGGCAATGATTACGCCGACTGCGCCCGAAGCGAGCGCGCGTTTTACTTTCTGTTCGAAAGTCACGCCGCCACCGCGATCGAGCAAAACAATCTTGCCGTTGCACTGTGCCGCATTCGTGAGCGGCGTGGTAGTAACTGGCGTTGTAGCCGGGCCGCCGTCATGAGGAATGCCATAAACGACATCATTGGTAAGTGGGCTGGGTATCGTCGGGGCGCCGGTCGATTTCGTAGCTTTATATTCAACGCCAGTTAATGCGGCAGGTTGATTCCCGTCGACGACCGCCTGATAAACAAACCCTTGCTGATTGTTATAGCTGGCCGCGACGCTCATGGTGCCGCTGGCACTCGCCGGAGTACTGGCAATGTAATAAGAGTCTCCCGCATTGCCTGCGGCTGAACAAATGATGATTCCGACGGCAGCGGCATTGGAAGCAGCCACCGCATCCGGATCATCGGCCGGTGTCTCGTTCGCGCCAAGGGACATGTTAATCACGTCAACCCGGTTCGCAGGATTGCCCGTGCCTTGAGTCAGGGCCCACTCGATGGCTTCGCCGACTACGTTGGTGGATACGCTCGCACCAAATCCACCAGGACAGCCGAAGAGGCGAACTGGAATGATCTTGGCATCGGGCGCAAACCCGGGCGGAATCGATAAGCTCGAAATAGAAGGGTTGGTTGCGTCATACGTTCCCGAATAAGTGAAACCAGTGTTCGTTACGCCGTAGCCCGTAATCAAGCTAGCCGTCGCTGTGCCGTGCCCGTTACAATCGAGCGGATTGTTATCCGGTACCGGCATGTTGCTGCCGGTATAAGCATCGCCAACCAGATCGATGCCGTTCGGAACCTTTGGAGTCGGATAATCTGCGTTCGGTACGGCGCTCGTATCATTAATAGTATTGTAATCCGCAGCCGAACCGGAACCGCCGAAATTGCGATGAATATAATCAAGACCGGTATCGAGGTCCGCGACCTTGATGTTCTCACCGTGGGTTCCAAATGGGCCCGTCGTCCAGGCAGGACGCGTATTCAGAAAATCGATGTCCGAGAAAGTGTCGACCAAGTATTTTGGATGCAACGGATGGACAGCCTTGACCCCCGGCGTTTTCTGAATCGCCGAAATCTTACTGGGATCCACCATCATCGCGATACCGTTGTAAGCCATTTGCGCTCGATATATCACACGGCCGCCGATTTGCGGGCCAGTCAGGGATGAAAGCATCGATATCTGCTTTGAATCTATCGACTTCGCAATCGACTTGACTTGAGTCATTGCGGCTGAGCCAATCTGAGCTTGTTGAGGCGTGCTGCGGAGCAACGTTTGTGAACTCCTAAGCTTTGGACTTTTCAGAGCAGCGTTACGCTGGGCATCCAATTGCGCCTGCGCCTGCTTGTAAGCGGTGGCCCAAGTCACGGCCGCCGGCTCATCCGCTAATTCCACCATTACCTGCACCGACTTGTCTGCGGCTTGGATGCGCGGAGGCAATGCCGGAGGAGCTACGGCGACATCAGATCTAGAGGCAACAGTAAGGGTGGGCCGGATCGGCTTTGCGAAAGAACCCGGAACCACGAGCACGAAAATAGAAACGGCGGCGATGCCCAGGAACCAAAAGACGCGCAGCGGCGTAAGAGTAGAGTATAGGCGGGAAGTAATTTTCATAGATTCAGGAGACTGCGAATGACTGCGAATTAAAGTAGAGTGAACGGCGAGTCTGCACAGGCGTGCACGAAAAAATCAAGACAATTTTTCTTCCTTTTCTGCAAGAAAAATAGCTGATCTGCTATCGCAAGATTACAGCCTTGTAATCAAGAAGTGGAGTGTTCGCCGAACCTTTATTTGGCCGATTTTTTGTGCCTTGAGCAAGAAAAAGCCCCTTGAGCGGAAATCCAACTCAAGGGGCTAAACTTTCAGCGGGTAGCGGGGTTAACGCACCCGATATTTATCTAGCAAGGCCGATAGTGTCCATGGATCCACACCTGATGGTGGTGATGCCAGGACCAATGTCCCGGAACCCAGCACCAGTAAGCGCCCCGGGCCCAATAACGGCCCCCGTGGGTGTAATAGGGCTGATCGCCTACTTCGATGTTGATGCCAATCGCATTAGCGGTCGAAGCAAGTCCGCTCATGCAAATCAGAGCTGTAAAAAGCAAAGCGAGTTTTTTCATAAGGTTCTCCTGTGTATTTTCTTAGACGAAGGTGAGCCTGCTTTATTTGATAGTTATTGAGCAAGCAAAATGTCAGGCCAGATCCGGTTCTGTCGCAGCAGGTTCCATCCATTTTCCATGCTCGCGAATGAGATCCTTGAGGCGATCGACCGCCTCCGCTTCCGGAATGTTGAACTTCACTGCCGTTTTGCCGACGTAGAGATTTACTTTACCCGGTGCGCCGCCCACGTATCCGAAGTCCGCGTCCGCCATTTCGCCGGGCCCATTTACGATGCAACCCATAATCGCAATTTTCACTCCTTTAAGATGCGAAGTGGCCGCTTTGATTTTCGCGGTCGTCGTTTGCAGGTTGAATAACGTCCGGCCGCAAGACGGGCAGGCCACGTAATCTGTTTTAAAAATCCGCGAACCGGCCGCCTGCAAAATATTGTAGCTTAAACGCAACGCTTGCCCTGGCGCTTCTTCGCCTTGCACCAAAACCGCGTCCCCTATTCCATCACAAAGCAACGACCCAACGTTTGTCGATGCGATCAGCAGCGTGCCAAGAAATGACGAATGTCGAATGTCGAATGACGAAGAAGTGACGACATCAGAACCGCCTTTGGTCATTTGAGCATTCGGATTTGTTTCGTCATTCGTCATTCGTGCTTTCTCATTATTCAGCACATCCTTGAGGAGGATCGGATGACGTGCATCCAGCTTCGCGGAAAGTAGCCGAAACGCTGGAATAACCTCCAATTCGCTCTCCTCCTTCACCGTCACCAACTGCGGCGCGCTCTCCGAATTGATTTTCGATACGGCTGCGTCGTCGCGTGGGTCCACCTCTACGATCTGGGCGTTTTCGTAAATAATCTCGGGTTTGTAGTCGCCCATCTTGTCGATCTTGTGTGCGATCTTGTCGAAGTTGGCTTTTCGGACGACCACCCGAATCAGTTCTTGGCCGCCCAATCGAACTCCGTCCCGCTCGATTCTCTCGGCGGCGCGCCGCTGATATGAAAACGGATCGAACGAAATTTC
>DATINV010000095.1:0-2811 GCA_035473775.1 Chthoniobacterales bacterium | reverse complement strand
ATTTCGCGGTCGACGTTCGCGAGATCACCTTCAAGTCGGCGACGCTGGCCAGCTTGGTCAGGATTTCATCCTGCACGCCGTCGGCAAAGTAAGCCGCGTTCTTGTCGTCGCTCAGATTTTCGAACGGCAATACCGCAATCGATTTTTGAGGTAGCTCGGTCGGCGGCGTCGCTACCGATTTATTTCCGGCGGTATAGCGCCCGAGAAAGAACAACGCCAGTGAGATTGCAGCTCCGATGACGACAACATAAATCCAGGCCTTGCCGCGTGAATGCTCGTGCGTTGCGTCGGCAACTTCGGTTCGCTTAATTCCTTCCGGTGTCGCTTCAAACGCCCACGCAATCACGAGCGCGATCGGAAAGCCGATCGCGACCAGTGCGATCACGAGGCGCACGACCCAGTTCGGAATTTCCAGGAATGGAAAGACTTGGGTCGCAATTTGAACCAGGAGCCAGCCAACAATCGCATATGCGACCGCGACCTTATAAACATTGCGGCGCTTTAGCTCGGCGAAGAAGTTATCGATCTTCACTTTGGTGCGACGACTTTCTGGACGATCGCTTCGAAACGCGGATAGCGGTGGAGCGAATCGAGTAGGGGATCGACTTTGATCCAGCCGATGTTGGAGCCGTCGCGTTCCTCATAGCTCTGTTCGAGCGACCGCACCGCTTCATCTCGATTGTTGAGGCTGAGATAAAGTAGGGCGCGATAGTAGCCCACCGCCTCGCCGTGCTGACTTAGCTTATCGAGCTCGCTCAACATTTGGATGGCCGCATCCTTATCACCCGCCTGAGCTTTTGCCGCGGCGCAAAGCGATGACTCAAGAGGATTATCGCCGAATTGTTTTGCCTTTTCGTACTCGGCGATCGCGCCGGAGAGATCGCCCATCGCGTGGAGAACCAGACCGAGGTTATAGTGTGCGTAGGGGGAGGTCGGATCGAGATCCAATCCTTTTCGCACTTGCCGCGCAGCCTCGTCATAGCGGCGGGCATAGTACAAGGTCTCGCCGAGATCGACATTCATAACTGCCGACAACGGATCCAACTCGATCGCGCGCTTACCTTCGGCGATAGCCTCGTCAAATCGTCCGAGCGCGGCGAGCGCATCGTTTCCATACCAGTGATGCGCGGCGGCCTCGTTAGGCTTGAGCTCGATCGCGCGTTGATACTCGCGAGTCGCTCCTGGGATATCGACGTCGCTAAAAAAGAGCACTTTCCCAAGCGCACGATGCGCCTCGGCGAGGTTGGGATCGAGCTGGAGAGCTTTGAGTGACGCTTCTTTCGCCTTAGCGTTTGAATCGCGTCGGTCCGCATTCGTCCAGTATGGAAGGATAATGTAAGCGTTTGCCACCCCAGCGTAGGCCAGCGCATAATTCGGGTCGCGCGCGATCGCTTGTTCGTAAAATGCGATCGCTTTCGGAATATTGTCGCCGGTTCGTTTTTCCCAAAGCGAGAGGCCCTTATGATAAAGATCGTAGGCAGTCGTGTCGGCTGTAGGTTGCGCCGCCATCATCTGCTTTTCCGAACCGGTAAGCCTGGCCTGCAAAGTGTCAGCGATCGTCTTTGCGATGTCGCTTTCGACCGCGAAGATGTCAGTCAGCTTGCGATCGTAAATTTCCGCCCAGAGATGGGCATTGGTCATCGCGTTGATCAACTGCACGTTCACGCGCACCTGGTCGTTCGCCTTCTGCACGCTGCCTTCGAGAATATTCATCGCGCCCAGTTGCTTCGCGATGTCGGGCAAATTTTCCGGTGAACTCTTGAATTTTTCCGTCGAAGTCCGCGCGATGACTTTCAAATCGGCAACTTTCGCGAGTCTGGTCAGGATTTCGTCCTGTACACCTTCCGCGAAGAAGGCATTGTCCGGGTCGCGGCTGAGATTATCGAACGGCAAGACCGCGATCGATTTGTTTGAAAGCTCGTTAGGCGCAGCAGAAGTAGATTTATTTCCGGCGGTATATCTCCCGATAAAAAACAGTCCGATGGAAAACGCAGCGCCGATAACGACCACGTAGATCCAAGCGTGCTTCTTTGGAGCGCGCGCCGCCACAGTAGGATCGACATCCTCCGTTCGTTTGATTCCTTCGGGCGTCGCTTCAAAAGCCCACGCGAGCACTAGCGCGATCGGAAATCCGATGGCAACCAGCGCGATGACCAGTCGGATGGCCCAATTGGGAATTTCCAGGAATGGGAAAACCTGGGTGGCGACTTGCACAAGCAGCCA
Source organism: Chthoniobacterales bacterium (assembly GCA_035473775.1). Lineage (GTDB taxonomy): Bacteria > Verrucomicrobiota > Verrucomicrobiia > Chthoniobacterales > UBA10450 > AV40. The sequence continues at coordinate 588 of DATINV010000095.1, read as the reverse complement.
ACCAACAATCGCGTAGGCAACCGCAACCTTGTAAACATTGCGGCGCTTCAGTTCGGAGAAGAAGGAAGGCTTGTTAGTCACGTCGTTGGAAAATTCATTTTTGTCACCAACGCCTTGTATCGCGGATCATCGCGCAAACCTTTCAGAAGCGGATCAACCAAGAGCGCGAGCATCCCGGTGTCATGATGATCAAAAGAGATTTGCAACCATTCGAACGCCTTGTCTCTCTCGCCGCGCACGGCGTACACCTGAGCGATTTGATAGTCTGTTCCTCGATTATTAGCGATCAGGTCGGCCAAAGCCGCATCGGCCGCCTTTCGATCTCCGCGCGCGTTTTGCGCGACCGCAAGTTCGAAACGGCGGTAGCTTTCGTCCGGTTCCATCTGCGCCTCGCGCAGTGCGGTCTCAGCATCGCCGCGTTGAATTGCAACCAGCACCTGCCAGCGGCGGCTGGAAGCGGAATTTGGTTGCAACTCTGCTGATTTGCGGGCAACCGCATCCGCTTCGTCAATTTTGCCCTCATACCAAAGAACGCGCGCCAGATTGTTGTGCGGCGCGCTGGCGAGCGGGTCCACTTCCACCGCATGC
>DATINV010000094.1:0-2516 GCA_035473775.1 Chthoniobacterales bacterium | reverse complement strand
TATTGCAGTCCCGGCCAAAGACCGTCCTTCACCAGCACGTCGCTGTGACAAATGCCGCAGGCATCGACTTTCACCCTCACTTGTCCTGGCCCGGGCTCTGGGATATCGCGTTCGACTAATTCAAAATCTCCACCCGCTTTGCTGATCCGCGCCGCTTTCATTTTCATAAATGTCGATCCTTCGGTTAGGCTTTTAGGTCAAGGTTTACTGTGAGATCCACCTTAACGATCTGATTTCCCAGCAACCGGATTGAGAATACGGCTCCAACCGCTTTCAAAGTTAAAGACCGACATGTTGAACGCCAGCAACGGATCATGTGTTCGTTTCCGTCGATGAAATATTTGTCGCCAACTGCGTTTCCCACTAAAGCGCGCAGTCCGGCTAATCGAATTGATCTGTTTCATGATGATTTCAGTGATAAATGAGAAGGGGCACGAAAAAGCCACGGAGCACGCCGATGATCGGGCTGAGCACCGCAAACCAAAATGCGATGTCCCAGCCCGAATCAGAGCCGTCGATGATTCTCGGCCCAGTCATTTCATTAGCTCGCTACTCGTCGCAGACCCAAAGCTGCGAGGGTATCGTTGGTCAGAGCGCCACTCGCGCGCAGACCATGATTGGTTTGAAACTGCGCGAGCGCAGCGTACGTTTCCGGTCCGAAAACGCCGTCGATCTGTCCGCGATAAAATCCTTCGCGGGCGAGGCGTTCCTGAACTGCGGCCACGGTAGAGTTGGCGGATTGATCTGCGTAACCCCCCTGATCGTAAGACTCTTCGCTTTGGTCGTAGCCTGAGTCGTAGGAGTTTGGATACACGTAACCGTAACCGTAGTAATCGTACGGGTAATACCACCATGGATCGAATCCGAGACCAAACCCCCACCAGAATCCGTCGATGAAGACGAAACGATGACCGTGGAAAAAATGGTCGTGGTGACGGTCCCAATCCCGGTGCCAGTTGGCCGAATGTTGAGCGAAGGCGTGATTTCGCCAATCCGAGCGAAGCGTCGAGTTTCCGTTTCGGAACTGATTTGTGCTATTTCGGAACTGACCGCTCCGCCCTGATTTGACGTTCGCGAGCGATTGATTTCCGCCGTTGGCCAAACGCGAAACGCGATCGGCCCGATTGTTATTAGCCTGCGCCAACTGGCCCGGACGAAACTCCATCGATCTCGGCGATCGTGGACTGACCGAAGAGAAGCGTGGATTTGAATAAATCATTCGATTGCCGCCAAAACTCCGTGTCGGCATCGAACGAAACGCCGGGCCACCGCCGAAACGCCCAGCCGGCATTGAGCCAAACGATGGGCCACCACCGCCGCGAGCGGCAACGTGACCGCCTCCGACGAAACCGCCACCACCGCCTCCATGATTTCCAGCTTGCAGCGGCGCAATCAAGGCCGCGCTCGCAAGCAGCGCGACTGCTATCAACTTAGTTTTCATAACTTTTCCTTTCCTGCTGTTCTCCTTGTGAAATTTTTCTGTTCATCCCGCGACGAATCCCCCATCGACAACCAGTGATGTGCCCGTTGTGAACTTCGCGTTGTCGGACGCGAGATAGAGAACCGCCGCGGCGATTTCCTCAGCCGCGCCGACTCGGGCGACTGGAACTGTCGCAATAATTTGATTCTTGGCTTCTCCGGAAAAGCGGTCCCACATCTCGGTCGCGATCGGCCCCGGTGCGATCGCGTTGATTCGAATGTTTTGTTTTGCGAATTCGAGCGCGACTGATTTCGTTAGGCCTTCAACCGCGTGCTTTGATGCGATGTAGACGCTCAATTGAGGGAAGCCAATGTGCCCCGCAACGCTCGAGGTATTAACGATTGCGCCGCCGCCGTTCTTAAGCATGGCGGGAATTTCATGGCGCATGGAATTGAGAACGCCCCAAACGTTAATGTCGAAAACACGGCGAAACTCCGCTTCGGTCGCCTGATCCAATGGGCCTGTCGATTCAACGCCGGCATTGTTAAACGCGATGTCGATCTTGCCGAACTTTTCGAGGGTGAACTTCACCATCGCTTTCACATCCGCGTCCTTGGCGACATCGGCGCGAACGAATGCCGCCTCGCCGCCAAGTTTCTTGATTTCGTTAACGACTTCCGCGCCTTCTTTTTCGCGACGGCCACTTAACACTACTTTTGCTCCGGCCCGCGCGAACGCGATCGCCGTCGCCTTGCCAATCCCGGAAGTTCCTCCGGTCACCAGGGCAACTTTACCTTCGAATGTGTTGTTCATTGTTTGATTCCTTTCGATTGATTCTCTTTTATCCACACAGCGCGAATGCAGGTTGGAAGTTGTCGAACTCACGATGACGATGCGGTGCGAACAAGTCTTCGTGTTTGGTTTCGACCGGTCGCAGATTCAGTTTCGCGACATGTGCTTCAACCAAATCGGGCAAAAGCAGATGCGGGAACACAGTTAAGTCCCAGGCTCGTGACTCTTCCTCGTCGAGAACGAGATGAATCACTTCGCGCAACTCGGGATACTCTTGCTCGTAATCTTGTTGGAGCTGCTGCTT
>DATINV010000093.1:0-10731 GCA_035473775.1 Chthoniobacterales bacterium | reverse complement strand
ATCATCAGGGCCAGGACCGGCGCCGCGCAGGTGGTGATCCAAATGTTCGCACGATTGCGCAGTTTGCTGATAAACGAACGGCGCAAAAGCGCGCGGAATTGGGTCCATTCGTCATGCCAGCGAATCGGTGTTCGTCTGCGTTTTTCCTTGACCGCTGCCGGAAGGGGCGGGTCCAGCTCGCGGCGCAGGGAAACTTGTTTGACGTCCTGGATCAGCCGGAACGCTTCGTATTTATCCCGCCAGAACTCCGGCGAATAACGTCGCGCCGCCACCAGCTGGCCGCGACTATTCTCCTCATAAATAATGTCGCCGCTTAAATCGCGCAGCGGCGTTTCCAAGACATCGAAAATAAATTCCGGCCGTGTCGTACCGCACGAAGGGCACGCGCCCAGCTCCGCGCCGAACTGATGCTGATGCTCGGCTTCGGTGAAATAACGGAGCATCTCGCTCGGCGTTCCGAAAAACACCAACCGACCACCTTTGTCGAGCAACACCGCCTTATGAAACATTTGGAATAGCTTTGAACTCGGCTGGTGAATCGTGACGATGATGATCTTGTTATGCGCCATCGAACGAATGATTTCGATGACGTGCTCGGAATCCTTCGATGACAAACCGGACGTCGGTTCGTCGAACAGGTACACGTCCGACATCCCGATCATATCGAGACCGATGTTCAAGCGTTTGCGCTCGCCGCCGCTCAGCGTCTTCTTTGCAGCCGCGCCGACCACTGCGTCGCGCCGTTCTCCTAATCCGAGCTCGACGAGTTTTGCTTCCAAACGCCGGACTCGATCGCGCCGGGACAAATGGGGCGACCGAATCGCGGCCGCGAACTGCAAATTTTCACCAATCGTCAGGTGTTCATCGAACGCGTCTTCCTGCGGGATGTAGCTGATGTATTTCTTGAGCTCGTCCAGATTCGGGTAAAGCGAGCGCCCATTCAGGTAAATGTTGCCGCTGCTCGGTTGAAGTTGTCCCGCGAGCACCCGCAACAACGTGCTCTTGCCGCAACCGCTCGCACCCATCACGCACACCAACTCGCCGCGCGTAAGAGCAAGGGAAATTCCGTCCAGGCCAGTGTCGCCGCTGCTGAAGTGGTGCGTCACTTCGCTGACTTCGAGCGTGCGAATGATATTGCGCTCTTCCTCAATGATGCGCTCGGAAAAGTTGCAGCGGAGGAACTGTCCGATGTCGATTCGGATGGTGTCGCCGTCTTTCAGTGGATAAGTCGAGCGAACCGACACGTCGCCGACCATGATTGGCCGATCGGCTTCGATTACTTCCAATTGTCCGATGCGCTCGTCGTAGTCGCAGAAAATCTTTAGCAACACGTCGCCCGCAGTCCCCGGCGAAAGCAAAATATCGTCCGCCTGAAGTTTGCTCGGATCATTCGAGACGAGGTATTCGGATTTCGAAGCTTTGAGTTGGAACCTACCGCCTAACGCGCGAGCGCGACGGCGCAGGTCGGTTAAATCCATCTCACTGTTGTTGTGGAAAATGATTCTGTCTTCGAGAGCTGCTTCCACTTGCGCGCCGGTCTTGAGTTTTACGCCGTTGAGCACCGCGTCGACATCACGCAAGGCTTTCACCCGCACTTTCAATCCAAACGCGATTTCGAGCGCGCTTTCACGTGTCCGCGCCCGCTCCAGTGCCACTTCGTCGACGTCTTTGTTTACCCGAATAAAAATTTGAGGAACGGAAACGTTCTTCTTGGCATTAAAATATTGGGCCAACTCCTGATAGCTCAGGACCGTATCACCGACCAAAATCCGCTGGCCCGGGTAAATCCGGCAAAACCCGCCGCGCAACAGCGGACGGCCGCGCACCGAAACGCTTTGGCCGCTGTAGTTTTTGAGCAGGATCAATTCATGATAGCGAAACGCCATTAACCGGTCGGCCTCGGTCAGGCTCTTCATTTTCACGTCGGCTTTCACGCTGTTTGCGAACGAAAGCGATTCTAACGGCGACGCGCCCCGTTGATAAATTGAGGGGTCCGCGTCCTCCGACGCGTTCAATTGATAAACAATATCGATTGCCTGCGCGGCCATTCCGAGCAGCGACATGAACGAATAAAACGCGACGACCTGCTCTTGTTTCAGTCCGGCCTGCGAGATCAAATCGTAAAGTTGGACGCCGAGCATGATCTTGCGCTCGGTGCTGAGCTGGGTGCTTAGCTTTTGCGCCATGGCCGCCAGGTCTTGCTGTTCGTAAAGCGCCTGGCGAAAAAGTTGGCGTAGTTCGGAGTAAACGGCCTCCGGATAGTCGTAACGCAAAAATCCGAGACTCGAGTCGATTTCCTCTTCCAGCAGAACACCGTCGGCTTTGGAAAAACTCGCCAGCACCTGGATCAGCAGCGGCAACAGGTTCGGACCTTCCGAAACACTGCGTGGTTTGCGCAAAGCGCGTCGCATTAGCCGCCGGCCTTGGCGACGCACCCGATATGCGAGTGGCGTTACCTTTTGGACCGCGCGGTCGAGCTTTTCCGCGACCGTTGAAACCAATTGAGTCATTTGCCGACCTGGACGTGAAATTTTACAGGAATCACGTCGTTAAGCAATGTGGCCCCTCGCCCGATCCTTGCTTTCTTGTTACTTGTCACGCGTCATCCGTCACTTTCTATGCTGCTTTTTTGCAATGCGACCCGTTCATGATAGCGTTCTTTTCACCTAAGTAATCGCACCCCTTATGCCACAGTCCGATCGTAACTCCCAACGCGACAACAAACAGCGCGGCAACGGCAACGAGCCTAGTTTCAACTGGCGCGGCGTAATTCTCGTCGCCGTGGCCTTCGGCTTTTTTGCACTCGCGATGTTGTTTTATCGCGGCGGTTACCAGCAATTTGAAGACGTCCCCTACAACCGCTTCCTCGAACTGCTCGAGAACAAGCAAATTGTAAACGACAAGAACGCTCCGCTTACGTTGTATGTCGAAGAAGGACAACCGACCCAGCAGTTGCGCGGCAAGTACATCAAGCAGGGCACGGGTGGAGCCCAGAATCAGGAAGTCTGGTTCCGGACAACGGTTTATTTAACTTTCACCAATAATTTGCAGGACAAACTGGCCGCCGCGGGAATTCAACCGGCCATCCGTTCGGAGTCGCACCCCTGGACCCAAGTCTTCGCCAGCTTCGCGCCGGTTCTTTTGCTGCTTCTGCTTCTCTACTTCCTGTTCCGCCAGCAAATCCGTATGGCCGGTAAAGGCGCGCTCAATTTTGGTAAGTCGAAGGCGCGCATGCTCGCGCGTGACAAAAACAAGCTCACTTTCAAGGACGTCGCCGGCGTTGAGGAAGCCAAGGACGAAGTTCAGGAACTGGTCGAATTTTTGCGTGACCCGAAAAAATTTCAGAAACTCGGCGGTCGAATTCCCAAAGGCGTGTTGATGGTGGGCCCTCCGGGCACCGGCAAAACATTGCTCGCCCGCGCCATCGCCGGTGAAGCGGACGTTCCATTTTTCTCCATCAGCGGTTCGGATTTCGTCGAAATGTTCGTGGGAGTCGGCGCCAGCCGCGTTCGTGACATGTTCGAGCAAGGCAAAAAATCCGCGCCCTGCATTATTTTCATCGACGAAATCGACGCAGTGGGCCGGCATCGCGGTCACGGAGTTGGCGGCGGTCACGACGAACGCGAGCAAACGCTGAACGCTTTGCTCGTTGAGATGGATGGGTTCGATACCCAGGAAGGTGTCATCATCATCGCGGCGACGAACCGACCGGACGTCCTCGATCCCGCATTGCTGCGTCCGGGACGTTTCGATCGCCAAATCACGGTCAACCTACCCGACGTGAAAGGTCGCGAAGAAATTCTCAGGGTGCACTCCAAGAAAGTGAAGCTCGCCGAAGGCGTCGATCTCGCGGTGGTCGCGCGCGGCACACCCGGTTATTCGGGCGCTGAGCTCGCCAACGTGATCAATGAAGCTGCCCTGCTCGCCGCGCGTCGTGGATTAAAAGGAATTACCCTCAAGGAACTGGAAGAAGCGCGCGACAAAGTGCGTTGGGGCAAGGAACGCCGCAGCCTCGCGCTCAGCGAAAAAGAAAAACAGAACACCGCGTATCACGAAGCGGGCCACGCGTTGCTCCTCGAATTGCTTCCGCACACTGAGCCGCTTCACAAAGTCACGATCATTCCGCGTGGTCCGTCGCTGGGATCCACCATGTGGTTGCCGGAGGAAGACAAATACACCAACCGCAAAAACGAATTGCTCGCCAGTCTGGCCGTAAAAATGGGCGGCCGCGTCGCCGAGGAAATTGTCTTTGGCGATGTTACCAACGGCGCCGCCGGCGACATCAAAATGGCGACGGCAATGGCTCGCAAGATGGTTTGCGAATGGGGCATGAGCGAAAAACTCGGCATGGTCGAGTACGGTGAGCACGAAGATTACGTTTTCCTCGGCCGGGAATTGACTCGCAACCGCGATTACAGCGAAGCGACTGCGGAAGAGATCGATCGCGAAGTTCGCCGCTTGCTCGACGACGCTTATCAGACCGCGAAACAAACACTCCTCGCTCACCGCCACAATCTCGACGCGATCGCCAAATCATTGCTCGAGTACGAGACTTTGGACGGCATGCAGATCAAAGAACTGATTGAGTTCGGCGAATTGAAGAATCCGCCGCCAGCAGTCACGCCGGAAAGCGGCGAAAAAATGCCGCCCGAAAAGCCGCCACGCCAGGTCGTGGTCGGCCCCGAAGCTCCGCCCCTGGGCGACGCTCCCGGCGCTCCAGCATAAATCTGGGGAGCGCACCGCCTCGCGTGCTGGTGATCGCGCGCTCGCGATCACGAAGTTGTCCTGCGGCACTACGTCTCGAATCGCATCGCCATCGCGCGAAGCACGAGTAACAAGCGCGATTACCGCAACGATTGGAGCGGCGATCGCATCAATAACTAAGACCTCGCGTTCCCCTCGTAGGTAGAGGCCGTTGTCCCTAACGGCATTAACACCGCTCTTCAGAGCGGTGCAAAGTCAATCACCCAACGGATCCAAGCTGTTTTAACAGCTTCCCGATCTTTACTCGCGGCGCTGTTTCTCGACAAGGTGGCGCAATTGGCGCTCCATCGTCTTGAACGCGTCGTGGATGACTTTGTTGAGCGGCTCATGCGAGCCGTTGTCTTTCTGCTTTTCGTCCGACACCAGCTCGTGACGTGGACGAACCGTCACATCAATTCGGCAACGATAAGGGTTTCCTTTTTGATGAGTATGGTTCGTCTGCTCGATCGCGACGTCGCACCGATTGATGTGATCGCAAAATTTGTCGAGCCGCGCGGCGTGGCTCATCACCAGGTCATCGATCTTGTCTGATTTCTCTACGCCGCGGTAAGTGATGTTGACGGGCAATTGCATAGTTAAAAATTATTGAGCTTAAATCGGACGAAGTGAACGAAAATGTGTGGATAGCTTCGCCGGTTCGACTTTCACCAAATCAGATTTCACGTGCTCGACGATTCGATCACGCACTCGGCCGGGCAAAAGATCGACAATCGCGGAATGAATTTCGGCCGGCGCGGCGAACGACCAACCTTCCTTGCCGCTTCCATTAATGATCTTCGCAATCTGATCGGCCAGTTCCTTGTTGATGCGCCGTTCGGTCTCGGTTTGCAGTTTGCTCTCGGCGATCGACGCTGCGCCATGATGTGGACCGGCCATTTCCGTCACCGGAAAACGCCCCGCGAAGTCTGTGACTTTATCGATCAAACGCCCGTGCGCGTCGGTGATGTCGAACGCCTGGATTAATTTCAAGCTCGGCCCGCGAGTGGGCGTCTCGTTGACCTGATATGCTTTCAGGCTGCCGCGATCTGCTGTGATGATAATGGAAGACGGAATCATAACTCGCTGCGGCAGTAGCGCGTAGGACCGGCGCTCATTCAGCTGTCTCTATAATAGAATCGCTTTCGAAAACAAGGTCGCGTCCAAAGAAATTTCAGGCATGGGTGCGCTCTTCCTCCGCGCTCACTTCGGCGAACTTGAACAAACGTTTCCTCCACGATTCGGTCCGCGCTTTCGGCTGTTCGCCGCCGGCGAGTCGCAATAAACACGCGCTGCGTTCGCGCAGATCAACATCCTCGCCCGATGGCAATTTCCTCGGCTTGGAAAGGAATCCGTCCTCGGTTGCGGTGTCGAGAATCAGTTCCCACTCGAGATGCTCTTCGCCCGGGAGCAAAAACGGAATCGCCTCGTAGTGCGCGTTGATTAACAAAATGAAGGTCTCGTCCCGAATCGGCTCGCCGCGCGAGTCGACAACGTCTTCCGCGTCTCCGCTCAGCAACATGCCGAGACAACGTACGAATGGCGACGCCCATTCATCGTTACTCATTTCGTTGCCGCCCGGGTTAAACCACATCACGTCTTTTGTCTCCGAGCCAGGGACCGGTTTCCCTCGCAAGAATTTTGGGCGGCGAAAAGCCGGGTGTTGCTTTCGAAACTGGATCAGCCGTCGAGTGAACTCGAAAAGCTGGTTGTCGCGTTGTTGCCAATTGAGCCAGCTGATCTCGTTGTCCTGGCAATAGGCATTATTGTTTCCGTTTTGGGTTCGGCCGAACTCGTCGCCAGCCAAAAGCATTGGCACGCCTTGCGACAAAAAGAGCGTGGTCAAAAAATTCCGGCGCTGCTTGCGTCGTAGCGCGTTGACCTTCGCATCCTTGGTTGGCCCTTCGGCGCCGCAATTCCAGGACTGATTGTTGTTGTCGCCATCCTGGTTGTTCTCACCGTTGGCCTCGTTGTGCTTGTCATTATAACTCACGAGATCATTAAGGCTGAAACCATCATGTGTCGTTATGATGTTCACGCTCGCGATCGGTGCCCGTCCGTCGTGTTGATACAGATCCGGACTGCCAGTCAAGCGATACGCTACCTCGCCAATCTTCCCCTCGTCGCCTTTCCAAAAACTCCGGAACGCGTCACGAAATTTTCCGTTCCACTCCGACCACGGCAGCGGAAAATTTCCAACCTGATAGCCCCCGTCGCCGACGTCCCAAGGTTCCGCGATTAATTTCACCTGCGACAACACCGGGTCCTGCTGAATGACTTTGAAGAACGCGTGGAATTTGTTAAAACCGCTTTCATCTCGGGCCAGTGCGGGTGCGAGATCGAAGCGGAAACCATCCACGCGCATCTCGGTTGCCCAGTAGCGCAAACTGTCCGTCACTAACTGCAAAGCGCGCGGCGTGAGGGTGTCGATGGTGTTCCCCGTACCGGTGTAATCCAAATAGAAGCGCGGATCGTCAGCGAGCAGTCGGTAGTAAACTGGATTATCGACGCCGCGAAAACAAACAGTGGGGCCGAGATGATTTCCTTCGCCGGTATGATTGTAAACCACATCGAGGATCACTTCGATTCCGGCGGCGTGAAGGTTCCGCACCATGCCTTTAAACTCGATCACTTCCCTGCCCGGCTCGCGGTTGCTGGAATATCCAGCTTGCGGCGCGAAAAACCCGATCGAAGCGTAACCCCAGTAATTCGTTAGGCCACGGTCGATCAACCCCTTGTCGTCCAAGTGAGTGTGGACTGGCAACAGTTCTACCGCGGTTACGCCAAGATTTTTCAAATACTCAACCGCTTCACGACTGGCGAGCCCGGCATAAGTGCCGCGCAAGTTTTCCGGAATTTCGGCCCGCAATTTCGTGAAGCCTTTCACGTGCGTTTCGTAAATCACCGTTTCCGACAACGGCGTTTCCGGCTTTTTGTCGTTGCCCCAGTCGAACGTTGGATCGATCACCGCCGACTTCGGCATTGCCCAGGCATTGTCGCGCGAGTCGCGCGCAAGATCCTCAGTCGAATCGCCTACGATGTAGCTGAACATTTCGTCCGACCATTTGATTTCGCCGGCAATCGATTTCGCATAAGGATCGAGCAGCAACTTCGAATCGTTAAAGCGCAAACCGTGCGCCGGATCGTAAGAACCGTGCACGCGGAAGCCATAGAGTTGCCCGGGCCGCAGATCGGGCACAAATGCGTGCCAGACGTATTCAGTCTGTTCGCACAGCCGAATCCGGATTTTTTCCTGCGGAGCGTCGACATTGTCGAACAAGCAAAGATCAATCGCAGTCGCGTGCTCGGCGAAAATCGCGAAGTTGACGCCGTCGCCCACCCAGGTCGCGCCGAGGGGATAGGGTTTACCTGGGCAAAGTTTAACGGTCATAAGGCGATACTGAATCGATTAAGGCGACGACAGCCTGTGACTTTCAGCGCGAAAGAACGCTTAGCCAAGTTTGATTCGCAGAAAACCCAAGAATTGGATGTCACACGGCGTCTGCATCGTTGCATTGACGGGTGATGCTAAGTTAAGAATCGATTTGGAAGACGGAAGCGCTCGCCATTTCGAGATTTTCCCAGCTCGTAAATATCTTCGATGAAACCAAGTCCTGATTACGCCGCCGCTAGTGCATCGATAATGAACCCATTTATAGTTTGCTGCAGTGCAGAATGATTCTCGCTTAACGATCCACATGGCAGCGAGCCTCGACGGCTTCATCGCTCGAAAGGACGGGCGCGTCGACTGGCTCGAAACTTCAGACGAATTCGCAGGCGGCGAGACTATGGACCCGGAATTCGTCGAGACGTTCCTCAAAACGATTGACTGCTATGTCATGGGATCCCGAACTTACGAGACTGCGCTTCGTTTCGAAGCCCAAGGGTTCGGATGGTCATATGGCGACAAACCGACCTTTGTCCTTACTAGTCGCGAGCTACCGCGGACCCGGGCGACGGTCGAGTTCTACTCGGGCGATCTTGCACAGTTCGTGAACGAGCGCCTTCGGCGCGCTTTCCGCAGCATTTGGTTTGTTGGAGGCGGTCTGGTCTCGGCCGAATGCCTTCGCCTTGGATTAGCCGACGAAGTTCGCTATTCGATCCTGCCGATCTTAATTGGTGATGGAATTCGATTCTTCGAAAAGCTCGACCGAGACGTCGCGCTCCATTTGGTGGAAGTCAAAGCCTACAAAAGCGGAATGGTGGGGCTTCGTTATGAGGTTCGGAGTTAAACAGATTGGCAGGTCATCCAACTAGCGCTCGTTCTCGCCTCTGCTGTCGAGATACAGCACGACAAACGCGATTCCGAGCAGCGGCTGAAGAATTCGTTGCAGAACGTTGAACCCGAGCGCTTGATAATCGACTCCGTGCGTCTGCTGCATTGCAGCGCTCATTTTTTCGTAGAGGGCTTGCGGATCCTGGGTTTGAAGAACCTGGATGAAATAATCGCGCAACATAGCCCACTGCGGAGTGATCGTGATCGCGAGAACAAACGCGGTCCAAATTGAAACAACCAGCGCACCGCGCCAGAGCGGGCGTTGATGAAATGGGAGACCGCGCCCGCTGCGAGCGAGCTTGCGGCTTTCACGCAACGCGTCCCCGGGGTTCAGATTTTCGAGCACGGCAAATTGTTGCCAGAATAGAACGTTGATAAAAAAACGCGAAAATAGGAATACCTGGAGCGCGAGCAGACTGAGCACGATCACCGCTGAGAGAACGGTATTCGCCGAAGCGGCCATGAAGAGCAGACCGAATCCAAAAATCATCAGCAAAAAGAAAATGGCGTAGACAAAAATGCAGAGACCCGCGACGCGCGGCCAATATTTTACCGCGCCATTGAGAACGCTAAGAAAACCGATGCGTTGCCCGGTCGCGAGCTCAGCGCCCAAAATCTGAACGCCCGCGACATAAACCGGCAGCAACACAAGCCGAAGCACGATCATGCACAATCCAAACGCGCCCGCGACCATGGTGCGAAGATCGACATTCACTCCCGGCGCGGTGTCGATGAAACGGCTGGTCAGCTCTCCGCACACAATCGGCACAATGCTGAGCAGCGAGAGGCCCAGGAACTGGAAGAAGCCGCGAAAATAAATCCGAAACGCTTCGGTCAGGAGATTTCGTGACGGCGGCTTTGATGTAGTGACGGCGGCGCTGTCTGCGCGCGAGACGGTCCGAGCCGGACTGGCGTTAGCCTCTACACCTCGCTGAATCGGCGGAGGCTCGGTTTCGAACAGGTCCGGAATCTCCGCGGCTGTTTGCCAACGCTCTAAATCCGCGCGGCGCGCCGGATTGGTCGCAAGCACCCGGCCATCGGATTTCCATTCCTGCAGCGTTTCGAGATCGGCCGGGCCGTAATCTTTTCCCTCCACCCGAATAAACCATTGCTCGGCCATTACTTGATAATTGGACAGGATTTACAGGATTAACCTAGAAATTTCTTCAAACGAATTATCTTCTGGATTTTGAAATCCTAAGAATTCAGTGAATCCTCTCTAGTCCAATGAGATTTCTCCTAATTGACGGACATTACTACGTTTACCGGTCGTTCTTCGCGATCCCGAACTTGTCTAATTCGCGGGGCGAACCGACTAACGCGATTTTCGGCTTCACCAAAACGCTGCGATTGATGATCAAACACCTGCAACCGGACCGCGGGGCCGTATTTTGGGACGAAGGCATGCCGGAGCGACGGGTAAAATTGCAGCCGGCTTATAAGGAAACGCGCAAAGAAATGCCGCTGCCGATGGTGCCGCAATTGGAGTTTATCCAGGAAAAATTAACTGCGCTCCTCGGGTTCAAAGGTATTTCCCTCCCGAACACGGAAGCGGACGACTTGATGGGCTGCTATGCAATAGCCGCATGCAAACGCAAAGACATGGAAGTGATTCTCGCCACCAACGACAAAGATTTGTACCAGTTAATCGGCCCTTGCGTGAAAGTTTACACGACAGCCAAGGCCGACCTCGCTTCGCCAAAAGACGCGTTCGC
>DATINV010000092.1:0-9954 GCA_035473775.1 Chthoniobacterales bacterium | reverse complement strand
CAACACGCCATGTGTCGCCGGATGCGACGGCCCCATGTTGAGGATCATTTTTTCCCCAATATCGCTGTCGTTCTCGTGCAACTTCGCATCGGCCGCGGCGACTCGCGTCACCGGATCGGGCGATTCAATCTCCCGCACCGTGAATGCCATACCTCAATTCATTTACGCTGCCGACGTGGTTTCTGCGCGCAAGCTTAAATTTGAAATTGAATCGCACGTTTGACTGGCGATGGTGAATCGCATGGCAAATAAAATCGCGTTGTTGTTTGGGGGACAGGGCGCCCAGGCCGTGGGCATGGGAAAGGACCTGGCTGACCAATTCCCGGCGGCGGCGGATGTTTTTCGGAAAGCCGACGAGATTCTTGGCCGCAAGTTAAGCGACATTGCCTGGAACGGCCCGCTCGAGGAGTTGACCAAGACTTCCAATTGTCAGCCCGCTCTTTTTGTTCATGGGCTCGCAAGTTTGGCTGTTCTGCGTGAGCTCGCCGGAGGATTTTCGATTGGCGGCGCGGCCGGTTTATCGTTAGGCGAGCTGACCGCCCATGCCGCCGCCGAGACCTTTTCGTTCGAGGACGGCGTGCGCCTGGTCCAAAAACGCGGCGAGCTGATGGATGAAGCGTGCTCGGCAACGGTCGGCGGAATGGCAGCGATGATCGGCGCGGACGAGAATGCTGTCCGCCAACTTGCGGACGACGAAGATGTCGACGTGGCTAATATCAATTCGCCCGGACAAATCGTGATTTCAGGCGAGTTGGCCAAAGTCGAAGCCGCGGTCGCGGTGGCGAAGGAACACGGAATACGCCGGGCAACGATGTTAAATGTGGCCGGCGCGTATCATTCGCGCTTGATGGACAGCGCTTATCTAAAACTTGGCGCCGCGCTACTCGACGTGCAGATGCAAATCCCGCGATTTCCGGTTGTCAGTAATGTGAGCGGGCACGAAGTCAAAACATTGCCCGAAATCCGGCAGACGCTGCAGGAACAAGTCACCAGTACCGTGCGCTGGGTCGACTGCATGGAAAGCCTGGTTGGCTTGGGCTGCGATTTGTTCCTTGAGCTCGGGCCCGGTGGGGTGTTGGCGGGTTTGCTTAAGCGAACTCGGAAAGACGCCGAGATTATTTCAGTCGGCGATGCTACCTCGGCCCGGGCTGCCTCGGAACTGATTCGCAAGGGCGCCTAGAGCATTGCTTCTGTAGGGGACGCTGTTAGCGTCCCACGGGAAGCCGACGGCTTCCCCTACAAAAAACCTGCGATGACACTCCAAGAACGTATCGACTCGGAGCTAAAAACGGCTATGCGCGAGAAAAACGCGACCAAGCTCGGTGTGTTGCGCATGCTTAAAGCTGCGTTAATGAACGCGGCCATCGAGAAATCGGGCGCTCAGGCAAAACTGGACGATGCCGATGCGGTTCAGGTAATTCGAAAGCAGGTCAAGCAACGCCAGGATTCGATAGAGAGTTTCGAAAAAGGCGGACGGGCCGAGCTTGCGGCCAAGGAAAAGGAAGAATTGTCGATTCTCCAATCGTATTTGCCGCAGGCGATGAGCGCCGAGGATATTGCTAGATCGGTGCGCGAAGCGATTGCTGAAGTTGGCGCGACTTCAAAAGCGCAAATGGGCGCGGTGATGAAAGCGGTCCAGGCCAAAGTTGCCGGGCGGGCCGACGGAAAGACTCTCAGCTCGGAAGTGCAGAAGCAGTTGAGTGGTTGAGAAGTTGAGAAGTTGAGCCGAGTGGCGCCTAATAAATTGGATTCCACTCAACGTCTCAACCCCTCAACATCTCAACATGCTTAGTGCCATCATTGTCGCCGCCGGAAGCAGCGAACGGATGGGCTTCGACAAATTATTCGCGCTGGTCAGTGGCCAGCCGGTGATCGCGCATACGATCGCGGCCTTCGAACGCACCGACTGCGTTGAGGAGATCATTTTGGTTGGCCGCGGCGACAGTCTCGCCGAATTGCGAAAGGCGATCGGGAAACCAACGAAAGTGAAACAAATCATTGAGGGTGGCGCGGAGCGCAGCGATTCGGTCCGGGCCGGATTGGAACATGTCTGTCCGAAATCGAATTTCGTCGCGGTGCATGATGCCGCGCGGCCGATGATCACACCGGAGAAAATCACGCGGGTCTTTGAGGTTGCCCGGAGTGAAGGTGCCGCCACGCTGGCCGAGCCGATCAACGACACCTTAAAAAGGGCGGACGCCGATCTCACCGTCACCGGCCCAGTAGACCGCGATGGAGTTTACGCGATGCAAACTCCCCAGGTGTTTGAGAAAAAATTATTGGAAGAGGCCTACGATCTTGTCGCGAAAAAGAAAATTTCGGTGACAGACGAAGTGTCTGCGGTAGAACTTCTCGGTCGTAAAATTACCCTCGTTCCCAATCACGATTTCAATTTTAAGATCACTTATCCCCGCGACCTTCCATTGGCCGAATTCGTTTTGAAACAGCGCGCAAACGCAACCAAACGCTAAACCAGCATTGGGTCGATCGGAACAAGCGGCCGAATCAGCTCGACGATCGCGGGAAC
The DNA here is from genome assembly GCA_035473775.1 of Chthoniobacterales bacterium. GTDB lineage: Bacteria > Verrucomicrobiota > Verrucomicrobiia > Chthoniobacterales > UBA10450 > AV40. The sequence goes on along the minus strand of DATINV010000092.1, from coordinate 7,427 downwards.
GTCTTTGCTTTTAAACGGGCGACCGTGGCGTTTGAGTTTCGTGTTCTCCAGTTCGCTTACCTGCACAATTTTTCCGTGTTTCCAAACCCACGCGTCGGGATTGTAGGGACCGACCCGGCGTGGATTTGTCCAGGTGTGGATCGATAACAAACGATCGTTAACCGCAGCCGCGATGTGCATGGGTCCGCTGTCGACGCTAATCACGAAACGTGCGACCCGAATCAGTCGGATGAGTTGAAGGAGCGAAGTTTGATTTGTCAGCTCCACGCAATTCTCAGCTACTTCCACGACGTTGATGTCGCGATTCGTTTTGCCAACGACAACTACCCGCGTCGGCGCAAAGGCGGCGCTGATTTCTTCGATCAGCCGGTTGGTCAACGATTTGCCGCTTCCGCGCGCGAACGGGTGCAACAGAATGAACGGCGGATATTCATCGAATCGCGGCAATGGATCGCCGGTGGGCAGGGGACAGCGTAAGGCATCGCCGATTTTTGCGCCGGCCAGTTCCGCCAGCTTAAGGTAGCGCTCGACCGCGTGTTCGCGTCGACTCACCTTCGCGGTTCTTTTGTAGAAAAATCGCGAGCCTTCGCGGCCATCGCTCATTCCATAAACTTCCTTGGCGCCGCTCATCCGCGCGATGAAGGCGCTTCGCAACAAGCCCTGAAAATCGAGCGCGAGATCGGGCTTCAATTTCCGCGTCTCTTTGAGCCACGGTCCGAATCGGACTGGCGCGCCGAGCCCGCTGAAATCCTTTCTCGGGAACCCGTGAATATGGTTTACGTCGGAATTTCCGCGCAGCAGTGGAGTGAATTCGGGATTCATCACCCAGGTGATTTTGGCTTTCGGATGCGCTTCCCGAATAGCCGATACCGCCGGCAACGTATGCACGATGTCGCCGAGCGAGCTGGGTTTAATGACTAAGATCGAGTTCACGGAATTCACCACAAATGGACACGAATTAACACGAAAGTTTTGAGAGTATAGAAAATCCTTAAATCGCTAAATGGTTTATCTTCCAATAGCCAATCGCTCAGCTAATAAGCGCGGCAGACCCGCATCGATGATTTTTTTCTGGGCCGTGGCGACATCATATTTTACCCGGCGTTGTTCGACCTCGTTGCTCTCAATGTCATAAATACAGTAAGCGGCGTGCCAATCGCCGTCCCGCGGCTGGCCGACGCTGCCAACGTTAATGAAGTATTTTCTGTCGGGGTCGATCCGCAGTTTCTCAATCAACTGACGTTGCACGCCCTCGTCGCGGATGAAGGCCATCGGCACGTGGGTGTGACCAAAAAAACAGATAGTCGTTTGCTGATACCTAAAACTCGCGGCGGCATCGAGATTGTTGAACACATAGCCCCATTGGCCCGGGGTATCGAGCGTCGCATGCACGATCGTGAAATCACGAACCTCGCACTGCAATTTCAGGTCGCGCAACCAATTCTTGTCTTCCGCGGTCAAGTTATCGCGCGTCCATTGGATTGCGGCTTCGGCCATCTCGTTGAAATCGCGTGATGACTCGACCAACGAAGCCTGTTCGTCGTGATTTCCTTTAACGATCGGACAATCCAGTTTGCGGAGATGGGCAACGCACTCGTGGGGGTTCGCGTTGTAGCCGACCACATCGCCAAGACAAACGAAGTCGGTGCATTTGTTGTTCTGCGCATCGGCCAGAACGGCCTCGAAGGCTTCGAGGTTGGCATGAATGTCACTGACGATCGCGAAACGCATGTGCTCGGTTAAAAAGATTACAAGGTTACAAAGTTAGAACGACAAAACAATTGTAACGGTTTGACGATGTAACGCTTTAACGCTTCAACGGATCTGCATCCGGAATGCGTTGGCTGTTGGGAATATTCAGCTTTGGTTCGAGATATTTCAGCCGGTGAATCAATGTCGGCAATCGCTCCTGATCGCCTTCGTCGTAAAGCCGCCGCAATTGGATGTAGGCCTGAGCCTCCCAACCTTCGCAGTACGAGAGTTCGTAAGCGGAAAATCTTTTGTCGTAACTGGGCGCTCCCGGACAGTCGGCTGCTTTCCGGTAGAACTCGGACGCGTGCGCGTGATCGTTGTATTTATCGCGATAAAGCATGGCCATCGTTTCGTAGAGCTTCGGGTTCCGCGGATTATTTTTGATCCCGCGTTCGAGGAAATCCTTACCCAATGCGAAATAATCCCGTTGCGCTTTCACTCGCAATGCCTGGCGGGGCTGGGACGGATCATTCAAGGCCGCGGCGCTGGCGTTCCAGGCCATGTGCCAGGCCGCGGTGTCCCAAAACAATGGCACGTGCGGCTGTAATGCCGTGATTTGGCGAGACAAAAATAAAACCCGACCCCATTCGGTCCGCTCCCAGGCGGCGTGGGCTTTGATGAACAGGAAATCCGCCAGCACCGCCCGGAACCCGCTGAACGCGGCCACAAAACCGAGTTGGCCGATTTTCTCGCGAAAATCCAGATTCAACTCTGGTTCGACAAAATGATAGTCCCGATGGTCGAGGGCGAGCGCGCGTTCCGCCGGGAGCTTTAAGGCGCCAAACAGGAAGACTGCTGCCAGCGCAATCAGGCCGCGCTTCATAGTTCCTTGCCGTAGAAGACAAAAATCGCTGCCAGGGTGTAGATCACGATGTAAAAAACGCCCAGCAACGCGGTTTTGGTGAAGATCGCGAGCGGGATTACCACTCCGGCAACGATTTGGTCGACGAGGTTGAACGCCTGCAGGTCGGGAAACGCGAGGGCGATGACCGCCAGAAATCCGCGAGCGAGCCAGCCTGCGCCCGGTTGTTGCAGCCAATACTCGCGCGCCGTCGCCTGCAAATGGCCGATGAGGTAAACGAGAACCATCACCACAATCGTGAAGATGTTCGTGGTCGCGAATGTCGACACCAGGAGTGTCAGCGTCGCAAGCAAACAGGCTTTCAGGAAAATCACGGCCACGCCGGCGAAGACGTTAACGGTCAGGCCGGCGGCGCGGACCGCGTTTAACGCATCATTTAATTGATCTTGGGGCGCGCGGCCCATTTCGCGGGTAGTTTCGTTGAGCACGGCTTGCTCGCGAAAATATAGGACCGTCGCGAACAACACGGCCATCACAGCAATGCTGATCGCAAGAAGTAGAAGAACGCCGGCCAGTTTGCCGAGGACATATTCAAAACGCGGGACCGGTTTCGCCAAAATTGTGTAAATCGTCCGATCTTCGACGTCTTGCGAGATCAAGCGTGCGCTCGCGATGATCGCCAACAATGAGCCGAAGATCGACATTGCGCCGAGTGAAACATCTTTCAGGATCTGGAACTCCTGTTGAAAAGTGAATCGCGCCAGGAAAACCGAGCTGCCAATTAAAACCAGGGCGAAAATGAGCAGAACGTAGAACACCTTCTGGCGAACTAGTTCGGTGAGGGTGTTGGTCGTAATTGCGCCAACCCGACGAAATGAGAAAGCGCGGTGCTTCGAAGATGCCCGGTCATTCGCGTTCATTGCGTGATTTACGGGGCGCGTTCTCTTTTGTTGCTTCGAGAAACAGCCGTTCGAGGGTTGTAGTCGAAGTTCGGCGCTCGATCACTTTGGCCTTCGATTTTGTCGCTAGTTTCTCGATTTCCTTCAACAGTTTGCCGGAGGCATTTTTCAGAACAATCTCCGTCCGATCTTCGATGGCGATTAATTCATCGAGCGGGCCCTCCCGAACGAGTTCGCCCTTGGCAAGAATGCCGACACGGTCGCAAATCTCCTGCACTTGCTCGAGTAAGTGGGAGGAGAGAAGCACGGTCACCCCGCGTTTCTTGAGATCGAGAATGAGATCGCGAATATCACGCGAGCCGGCCGGATCGACGCCAGCTGTAGGCTCGTCGAGTACGAGCAGGGCTGGTTCATTGATCAACGCCTGCGCCAAACCGATTCGTTGCAGCATTCCTTTTGAGTAAGTGCTTAAACGTTGGTTCCGGGCCTCAGTTAGACCAACGAGGTCCAGCAATCCCTGAATTCGATCGGTCAATTGTGCGCCGCGCAGTCCGCAAAGTTTGCCGAAGAATCGAAGCGTCTCCGTGCCGGTGAGGAATTTGTAAAAGTAGGGATTTTCGGGAAGAAATCCGACCGACTCGTGAGTCGCTACTTCGAAGCTGTCGCGTCCGAAGATTTGAGTTCGCCCGCTGGTCGGAGAAACGAGTCCAAGAATCACTTTGAGTGTGGTGCTTTTGCCGGAGCCGTTTGGTCCGAGCAATCCGTAAACTTCGCCGGCCTCGACCTGCAAATTGAGATTGCGCACCGCGGTGATCGACTTCTTGCGAAACGGAGTCGGAAAAACTTTGGTCAGTCCTTCGACCGCGATTGCCAGATCCGCCTCCGCCAACTGCCGGTCCGGCTCGGACGTGCGCCGAGACGAGTCAGTCATGGCGAATATCGAATCCGCGCGCCTTGACCGGTTCAAGCATCGCCGCGCGCGTTTGTTTGTCGATGTGCGAACGCAATTCGCTTTCCATCACCGAATCGAGAAATGCAAAGACTTCACTCTCGGCGCCGCCGACCTGCAATTCGACCCGGCCGTCGGGAAGATTTTGCACCCAGCCGATGACGTCAAAACCCTTGGCGATATTCCGGATCGTCCACCGAAAGCCGACACCCTGAACATTGCCCTCGTAAAAAACCTGGAGCGAGATCATGCGAAAGGGGAATCATCCTAATCAGAACGACGCGCGCTCGAAAAGTCTAATGCGCGCTGGTTACTTGTAAGAATAAACCAAACAGACGCTGCTCTCGTTGCCTTCAACGAGATCGACCATCACGTAATATTGACCGCTACTGGTCGGCGAAAATCCGGCCGCCGCCTTTTCACCTTCGTTGTAAGGCTCGGTTTGCACGAGCTTGCCGGTTTCGTCGTAGACGTTCACCGCAAGTTTCTTGGCTGTATCCGTCGCGCCCACCGAAAACCAATATTGATTTCCCGCGTAAAGATTCACCGCAATCAATGCGTGATCGTGCGGCTTGATCGTTCCCGCCCAGTGACCGTCGCGAATTTTGAATCCTTCGTTCGAAAATGCGCCCGCCAGATCGAGAGCGGCTTTGTGGGCGTTCACTTCCGAATCACTTTCTCCGGCTGAGAATGCGACCGTCGCCGCCACCATCATTCCCGCGAATACGGAAAGGATTGAAATTTTCATTTTGATTCTTGCTTGGCCTGGATCTGGGTCATGATCTTGCCGACGGCATCGTTGACCTTTTTCACTTCGTCAGCGGTGGGTGCCTTGCCGGACGGGAACGACACGAGTTTCTCAACCTCCGGTAATTGGCTGCTGACATCCTTGACCAGCGGATCATTTCGCATCTCCGGCGAAACATCGTTCATCTTCGATTGAATGAAATTCACGAGCGCCGGCTGGCGCAGGACTTTGGCCGCGCGTTCATCGTAATTCTGCAAGACCGCCGCGCTCACGACCTGCGTTCCCCGGATCCAGCCGCCGACGCTAACCAAAATCACCAGGTCCTGGTCGCGGTGCGTTTGCATCGAAGCTTTCACCTCGTTTTGGGTCGCTTCGAGTTCTTCCTGAAGCGCGTCCCACTCATCGTTCTCGGCAAACTCATTAATGCTGTTGCCGCGGCTGAGCACGTTTTCGCTCACTCCGAGTGCCTTCGCCATTTTGATAATGTCCGTGCCGATGTTCTTGACCTGCTGGCTGTCTTTCGCCTCAACCGCGATGAATCCGTCCGCGATTAGGCCACCGAGATTTAGCGCGATCTGGGCCCGGTCTTTGTAATTTACCCCAATCGGTCCGCGCATTTGACCGACCCAGTTCGGTTTGCCCGGTTTTTCCAGCGCGGCAAAAAGTTCACCCGGACTTGGAATGCTGATCGAATCGAGCCGGATCGCCTTGGCCATTTGGTCAGCCGGCAATCTGCCCTGTTCCGCGCCAATCACGGCGCAACAGCCCACCAAAAATGTGATGGCAAGGAATCGCCCGACACGCCTCATGAATCGCCAGCGTACGCACACTTGGGCGGATTGCCAGCGGGAAATGACGAATGACCAATGACGAATGTCGAAGGAATGACGAAGCCTCGAACGTCAAAAAGTCTTGCAGCTCATTGGGCGAATTCCGATTGTCACCGCAGCGAAATTGGATTAATCGACACGCTCGGATGGCTCATAGCTCAATCTCCAACATTCACGCCCGCGAGATTCTCGATTCGCGCGGCAACCCGACCGTCGAGGTCGATGTTCACCTCGAAGGCGGTGCGTTAGGCCGTGCCGCCGTGCCAAGCGGCGCCAGCACGGGCGAGCACGAAGCCTGGGAACTGCGGGACGGCGATAAGAAACGATACGGCGGTAAGGGCGTTTCCAAAGCCGTCGCGAATGTGAACGACAAAATCGCGGTCGCGATCAAAGGAATGGACGCGCGCGATCAGGCGAGGATCGACGGAAAGTTGATCGAGCTCGACGGCTCGAAAAACAAAAAGAATTTGGGAGCGAACGCGCTGCTTGGAGTTTCGCTGGCAGTTGCACATGCGGCGGCTGCCGCAGAGAACAAACCGCTGTTTCGTTATCTCGGCGGGAACGAAGCGCGCGTGCTGCCGGTTCCAATGATGAACATCCTTAACGGCGGCGCGCATTCGGATGCGCCGATCGATTTTCAGGAGTTTATGATCATGCCGCGCGGTGCCCCGAGTTTTCCGGAGGCACTTCGTTACGGCGCGGAAGTATTTCACGCGCTCAAAGGTGTTCTGAAAGATCGAGGTCTTTCAACGGCCATTGGCGACGAAGGCGGCTTCGCGCCGAATTTGAAATCGGCCGAGGATGCGCTCGAGACCATCATCAAAGCGATCGGGAAAGCAGGATACAAAGCCGGCGAACAAATTTTTATCGCGCTCGATCCGGCGTCGTCAGAGTTTTTCGATAAAACCAAGAACGCTTACGTCTTCAAAAAATCCGACGGCTCCCAAAAATCCTCCGATGAGCTGGTTGAATACTACGCTCAGCTTTGCGGTCGGTTCCCGATCGTTTCGATTGAAGACGGGTGCGCGGAGAACGATTGGGACGGCTGGAAGAAACTGACGAAGCGACTCGGCAAACAAGTTCAGCTCGTTGGCGATGATTTGTTTGTCACGAACGTGGAGTTTTTGAGAAAAGGAATCGAACAACACGTCGCCAATTCGATTTTGATCAAAGTAAATCAGATCGGAACCCTCACCGAAACATTGGCCACGATCGATCTCGCGAAGAAAAATAAATACACCTCTGTGATTAGTCATCGCTCTGGCGAAACTGAAGACACCACGATTGCCGACATCGCGGTCGCGACCAATGCCGGGCAGATCAAGACCGGCTCGCTCTCGCGCACCGACCGGATCGCCAAATACAATCAACTGCTGCGCATCGAAGAAGACCTGCGTGAGGCGGCGCGTTATCCCGGCATCAATGCCTTTTACCAGATCGAACAGCC
>DATINV010000091.1:0-32515 GCA_035473775.1 Chthoniobacterales bacterium | reverse complement strand
GGGGCGCTCCGTGAGGGCGGGTCAAGCGCCGGCGCCGGGCCCAATGCCCCAGCTCCTCCCGGCGCGATAAAATTTATCGTCGGCAACGAACACTTGGAAGCACCAGCGTCGGTCGAGCTTGTGCGTTTCACGTTTTAATTATGGGCGAAAAACCAAAGAGTGTCGGCGAAACTCTGGGAAGCGCGACCGACTCGGTCGTTGGCGAAAGCGTCTCGCTTTCGCGAACTTCCCAACAAAGGCTGCGGTCAGGGGCGCGGCCCAAGATATGACTGCGCTTCGCGAACATTACGAGCGCGGGTTGCTAGTTGCGGCGGCAGGCATGCTCTTCGTTTCTTCGTTCTTTATCTGGCGAAACGCCGTGAATTTCAGATCGCAATTTAGAGTTATGCCCGCCGCACCGGCATTAAAAAGCGCATCGCCGATGGCGAAAGCGCAGGAATTGGATGCGGCGATTGAAAAACTGCATCAACCATCACAATGGACCTTTGGCGGACGATCGGGGCTTTTTGTTCCCGAAAAATATTTCATCGCAGCCAATGGACTTCCGGCAACGCTCCAAACCACCGAAGTACATCCGCCTGTCCCGAATGAATGGCTGGAGGAGTTTGGATTGCCGATCACCGACGCCGACGTACTGGATCAGGATCCGGATAAGGACAGTTTCAATAATCTCGAGGAATGGACAAGCCACACCAATCCGACCGATTCCAATTCGCATCCCGAATATTACACAAAGCTCAAACTCAAATCGGCCAGCGAGGAACCGTTCCGTCTCGTATTTTCCTCTTGGGTGGATGACGCCTACGCAATCAACACCATCGATATGAAGCAGCCGACGCAGTTCGTAAAGGTCGGCGATTTAATTAAGGGAACACGTTTCAAAGTCGCAAAATTTGTCGAGAAATATCAGCCGAACCAGTACGGCACCAACGTCGATGTTTCCGAATTGACCCTCGAGCAAGCGGAAACGCGCCAAGAGCTAACTCTGATCAAGGAAAAGGTGGCGACATCGCCCGAGTCGGTTGCGACATTCATCTACACTTGGGGTGGGCGTCGGGAATTTCAGGTGCGAAAAGATCAGGAATTTTCATTGAAACCGCAGGACAACATTCACTATAAACTAATCGACGTTGGACCGACTAAGGCGGTGATTGCGAACTCGCAACGAGCGGAGGAGCAGATCGAAATTGGCGTGTTCAACCCGAGCAGTTCCCCATGAAAGGACAATCCCCCCATGACAATTCTGTTTTTCCGCGACCCTGTCGTAATCATTGGTCCGATCATCGCGATCAATTTCTTTTCTTGTCTCCTTGTTAACGCCCAAAACGTCGATCGTATTTCGAAACAAGAAATTACGCGTCGCCAGGAAAGGCTACCGCGCGGACTTGAAGCGGTCGTCCGCGGCCAAGCCGCGATGAAATCTGGGAATTATCGGCTCGCTCATGACGAATTTCGGACGGCGTTAAATTTCCTCCCGGACGCCGTTACTTCCGCCAAGGCGCACGATGATGCGGTGGCCGGGTTTTGCGACAGCGGCGTAAAGCTGGCTGAACAAGGCATCGCCGACGGCAATTACCCGGAAGCTGAATCGATAGTGCGGGAAATCTTGGAAGACCGTTACGATCCGAACTGCCGGCCGGCCATGGAGCTGCTCGCTCATTTGCAACAGCCCGATTATTTCAACCGAACGATGGGTCCGAAATTCGTCGAGAAAGCCGAGGAAGTGAAAAAATTGCTGGCTGACGCCCACGGTTACGATGACTCGGGCCGGTACGATCTCGCTTTCAAGAAATACGAACAGGTCCTGGCGATTGATCCTTTCAATACGGCCGCGCGGAGAGGGGAAGAGAAAATCGACAATACGAGATACCAATACGCCGAAGAGGCCTACAACGAGACACGCGGTCGCGCCATGTGGCAGGTGGAAAAAGGTTGGGAACAACCGGTTAAACAGTACGGCAAGTCCGTTGAACCGTTCACGGAGTCGTTTCAGCGGGACGTAACCGGCACCGCGCGGATCACCCAAAAACTAAATTCGATCATCATTCCGCGGGTCGAGTTTCGCGACGCGAGCGTGCGGGAAGCGATTGACTTTCTCCGCCAACAGGCCGCTGCCAACGATCCGAATCCGGATGAGAAAAAAGGGGTTGATATTGTGTTGCGTTTGGCGCCGCTTGGCCAAATCGCTCTTCCACCAATTCCAGCCGAGCCTGCGCAGATGAACGGACCAGCCGGCGGTCCGGGAGTGTCGCCGGACGCGGCAGCGCCGAGCACGGTGACAGCACCGGCAGCTGCCAAACCGATGATTGCTCCGGCCGCGATGCCTTCGGCGGCGATCTCGCCCGCCGATGCGCGCATCACGATTACGCTCAATCAGATTCCGTTGGGCGAAGCGTTGCGTTACATCGCCAGTCAGGCGGGATTGAAAGTAAAAGTCGAGCCATACGCGGTCTCGATCATTCCGATGAGCGAGCAAAGCAACGACTTGATCACGAAAGAATATCGCGTTCCGCCGGGATTCATTAGCACGAGCGTGAATGTGAGCCCCTCTGCCCTATCACAAGGTGCCTATAAAACCAGCGCTGCGACTGGACCGGTGACCGGAGCCACCGGCACTGGGAAAGATACGGAAGAATCCACCGGCGGACATCAGCTCGTGAATCGTGAAGGAGCGAAGGAATTCTTGGAAAGTCAGGGCGTGCAATTTCCACCAGGCGCGAGCGCGCATTTTCTCCCGCAAAGCAGTCGACTAATTGTTCGCAATACCGCCGATAATCTGGAGTTGGTCGATGCGATCGTTGAACAGGCCAGTGTCGCCAGCCCGAAACAAGTCGAGATCGAAGCGAAATTTGTCGAGATCAACCAAAACAACCTGAAGGAGCTTGGGTTCGATTGGTTGCTCGGTCAGTTCAATGTCGGAAATCATAAAGTTTTCGCCGGCGGCGGAACGTCCGGAACCGGTGCGCCCATTAACACGGCGGACTGGCCGTTTGTGTCGCCCGGAGGCACTCAGCCTATTGGACAATTTCCCATCACTGCCGGTAATCGCAGCGGTGAGCTCGCCATTAGCGCGAATGCAATCGACGCCCTTCTCTCTCCGGCTGCGGGATTGACCTCGACTGCTCCGGGAATCTTTGGCTTGGCCGGCGTTTTTACCGATCCGCAATTTCAGCTCGTTATCCGCGCGCTGAATCAAAAGAAAGGTATCGACCTTCTTTCCGCACCAAAGATTACGACCAAGAGCGGTCAACGTGCTGTCATTGAGATCGTGCGGGAATTTCGCTATCCGACTCAATTTACCGAACCAAAAGTTCCAGACATTCAGGGGCGAGGAAGTACGAATTCGACGACGACAACTATTGCGTTGCCGGTGGTTGGTCCGTCGACTCCGTCCAATTTTGAAACCCGAAATACGGGCGTCACTTTAGAGGTCGAACCTGTTGTCGGCCCAGATGGGGTTACGATCGATTTAAATCTCGTGCCGCAGGTGGTTGAGTTCGAAGGTTTCATCAACTACGGCAGCCCAATTAAAACTGTGAATCCGGCGCTGCTGGGATTCTCTCCTTCGACGCTTCTCGGAATGACCACCGAAGCGATCACGCTAACAGACAACGTCATCAATCAGCCGATTTTTAGCACGCGGAAAGTTACGACGAGTGTCAGCGTGTGGGACGGGCAAACGGTTGTGCTCGGCGGATTGATGCGCGAAGACGTTCAGAAAGTTGAGGACCGCACGCCGTTCGTTGGGGATCTTCCGCTTGTCGGTCGTTTGTTCCGGAGCAACGTCGATCAGCGCATCAAACGGAATCTGATTATTTTCGTGACGGCACGGCTGGTTAACCCGGCTGGTCAGCCAGTCCACCAGGCGGAAGAAGAAGAGGAAATGGTTGAACCGCCGGTATTACAGGAAATTCCTGCTTACAGGAAGTAGTCGTTTAGTTAACCAAACTAACCGGTGGCTTTTTTGTTGGAGCGGTAAACGTCGCCGTTCTCGGCGATTTTTTCGTCCTCATAGGGCCCAGCCACTCGTCGATAAAGCTCCAGCTTTGCGCAATCGAGTACCCCGACAATTTCGTTCACGTGCGAGTAGCGGATCTCGCCCTTCTCTTTCAGATAATTGTCGACCAAAATCGTGATGGCAAAATTAAGCTCGCCCGCGTCCCGCGGCTTGCCTCCGGCAAGAATCGCTCTTCGTCTTTCTGGTTTGATGTAGGGCATCAGTGTCCGGATTCTATCGCGGCGGTAGCGATAAGAAAGATTGTTCTTGTCTTCTCCCGATGAACAACCGAGACAAGCCACCAACGGAATAATGCCAGCTATCGGGATCACGGGCGGCGTCTCCACGGGTAAGAGCACTTTCTGCCAGTGTCTACGCGAAATCCTGCCCACTGCGAAGTTCTTCGATGCCGACCAGGCGGCGCACGATCTGGTTGGGCAGGACGAAGTTAAAGAAGCCCTGCTCAACGAGTTCAGCGCCAGTGTTTTTTCTCCCAGCGGCGACTTGAATCGGGCCGTTCTTCGAGCGATAGTTTTCCAGGACGCCGCCAAAAGGAAGGCGCTCGAAAACATTCTTCATCCGCGGATACGTCAGCAATGGAGAATTGAAGCGGATAAGCACCGCACATCTCCCGAATTTTTCTTTGCCGACATTCCTCTTCTTTATGAAACCGGTGGTGAAACCCTCTGTGACCGAGTGGTCGTGGTCGCTTGTTCGCGCGAAATCCAGCTGGCCAATCTCCTGCGCCGGATGGGAATCGAGCGCGCCGCCGCTGAAGCAATGATTAAATCCCAAATGTCACTCGACGAAAAAATTAAGCGCGCCAATCACGTGGCCTGGAACAATGGCGATCGCGCTGTGCTCGTGAACCAGGCGGCAAGTTTGGTGGAGCTGTGGCGTCAGGAAAAATGGACGAAGTAGGAGAAAATGGTGTAGAAGCGGCCCTTCCGGCCGCGGACGGAGCAAGTGCGGCTGACACGGCCTCCACTACATCGCCGCGAGAACTAAGCATCAACGAGCTGGAAAAACTCGACGATCTTTTTCCGATCGCGAAGGACTTCAATTTGCATCTTCATCCGGCGCGTACCCGGCATCACCACATCCTCGACATTGCGCGGGCCGCTCTCGGTCAGGGCGCTACGGTCACGGCTGAAGGTTTTCTCGACCAAGTCGGCGATTCGTTCGGGCTGCTGCGTTATCCGGAGCTGAATTTCTTGCCGGTGCCGGAAGACGCTTACGTTCCGCGTGCGGCTATGGAGCTTTATCGGTTGCGTCCAGGTCAGAAGCTTCGCGGCAAACTGCGCCTCCCCCGCGATCGTGAGAAAGGTCTTGTGCTCGATGACGTGCTTACGATCGAAGACGAGCCAGCGGAAAAATGGAGCGAGCCGACTGATTTCGAGAAACTCACCCCGCAGTTTCCGCAGGGCCGCATCATGCTCGAGAATCCGAAAACGAATTCGATTTGTGCGCGGGGCGTCGATCTTATCGCACCGCTCGGCCGCGGTCAGCGCGGACTCATTGTCGCGCCACCACGCGTCGGCAAAACGATTTTGCTGAAGGAGATCGCCAAAGCGATTCGGGTAAATCATCCGGAGATTGCGCTGATTCTGCTTCTGGTCGACGAGCGGCCGGAGGAAGTCACCGATCTGGCCCGTGAGATCGATTGCCAGATTTATCATTCGAACTTCGACGAAACCGTCCAGCGCCACGTGCAAGTAGCTGAGCTTGTCCTGGAGCGCGCGAAACGATTGGTCGAGATGAGAAAGGACGTGGTGATTTTGCTCGATAGTCTGACCCGTCTCTCACGCGGCTATAATAATTTGCAACCAAACAAGGGCCGCATGATGTCAGGCGGCGTGGAGGCAAAGGCGCTGGTTAAGCCGAAGAAATTTTTCGGCAGCGCGCGAAACGTCGAAGAAGGCGGTAGCCTCACGATCCTGGCCACGGCATTGACCGAAACCGGCTCCCGAATGGATGAGTTGATCTTCGAAGAATTCAAAGGCACCGGCAACATGGAGCTTCATCTCGACCGCGCGTTGCAGGAGAAACGATTGTATCCGGCGATCCATCCGCTGCTCTCGGCCACTCGGCGAGAGGAGTTGCTTTATCACCCGGACGAGTGGGAGCGGGTGCAACAGTTGCGCAAAGCGATGGCCGCCCTGCCGCCGATCGAAGCGATGGAGAAACTGATCGACAACATGAATGCGACGAAGACGAATGCCGAGTTGCTGTTGAGCGGATTGAAATAATTGGCCGAGCAAATCCGAATACGGAATTCGAAACTCGAAACAAACCCGAATGATCAAAAATTCGAAACAAAGAGTATTCAGCGCGCTTCTCGGCATTTGGATTTCGTGCTTTGAGATTGTTTTGGATTTGGGACTTCGAATTTCAGATTTGGCTGGGGACTGCAGGTGATTTCGGCGGATTCACAGGTACGCGAATTAACCGGCCAGATCGCGCCACACGATCGCGTCGCCATCGATACCGAAGCCGACAGTCTTCACTGTTACCGCGAAAAACTTTGCCTCCTTCAAATCAGCGTTCCGGGCCATGACGTAATTGTGGACCCATTGGCCAAGGTAGACCTCGGGCCCTTGCGCGACGTGCTCGCGAACAAAGAAGTCGTGCTCCATGGCGCGGATTACGATTTGCGATTGCTTCGGCGCAATATGGAATTCGTTCCAACGCGGATTTTCGACACTGTCATTGCCGCCCGGATGATCGGTCTTCGCGAATTTAGTCTGGCTGCGCTGGTGAAACATCATTTCGACATTGAGCTGGCGAAGGGTTCGCAAAAAGCGAATTGGGCGCAACGGCCGCTCTCGCAAAGAATGGCCGAGTATGCGATCAACGACACGCGTTATCTGTTGCCGCTGGCAGAACGGTTGGAAAAGGAGTTGGAGTCACGAAATCGCATGGAATGGTTCCGACAATCCTGTCGGCGCGCGTTGGAATTCGCCGCGACCGATCGCGAGCGAGATTTGGATGAAGCGTGGCGAATTTCCGGCGCGGGCACATTGCGGGGACGGGCATCAGCAGTTTTGCGTGAACTTTGGAATTGGCGCGAGCGCGAAGCCGAAGCGGTTGACCGTCCACCGTTCCACATTCTGCAAAATCGTGAACTCATATCTTCGGCCGAACAATTCGCCGCCGGACAATCCCCTGATTACAAGCATTTTTCCGATCGTCGCCGTCGTGGATTCCTCGAAGCCGCCGATCGGGCAATGCATTTGCCGGAGCAAGATTGGCCGGTCCGGCTGCGCCGATCAGGGACTCGTCCGACTACTGAAGTTATCAAGCGAATCGAAAAGATTAGGCAGACTCGCGATTATGCGGCGAGAGAATTGCACATCGAAGCGTCTTTCATTGCTCCACGGGCAACTTTGGAAGCGATCGGCGCGGATCCCTCTCGGGCTGACGCGCTTCTCGTCCCGTGGCAACGTGAGTTGCTGAAATTGTAGGCCGCTCGTATCGGTTGCCGCGTAATGGCTGTTCTGCGCTAACGCTGTATGACGACGGAGACGACGGAAACCAGGCCGCAGCTGGTTCGGGTACTCAAACTGCGCGATCTCATCCTATTCAATTTGGTCGCCGTCCTGGGTCTGCGGCATCTCGGGACAACGGCGAAATTCGGTCCCGGGTCGTTGCTGATGTGGCTGATCGCCGCTCTCTTCTTCTTCATCCCGCAGGGGTTGTCCGTGATCGAACTCTCATCACGGTTTCCGAAAGAGGGCGGAGTCTATTTCTGGACGAAGCGCGCTCTCGGCGAAGGTCATGGGTTCTTGTGCGGTTGGTGCTATTGGGTCAATAACGTTCTCTACTACCCGAACCTGCTGATTTCAGCCGCGGTGATTTCGACTTTTATTTTCGGCAAGAGTGGGACCGGGCTCAGTGATACTTGGGCGTATCTGCTGCCCGTGACGCTCGGCACTCTTTGGATCGCGACCTTGATAAATATCGTCGGACTGGGAACTGGCAAATGGTTACAAAACGCCGGAGGCATTGGCACTTATGTCCCCGGGTTAATTTTGATCTCATTGGGCGTTTACGGCGCCGTGACCGCTCCTCCGGCTAACGAATTCAGCATGGCGAGTTTGAAGCCTGATCTGAGCAATCTCCCAGCGTTGAACCTGCTGGCGTCGATCGCGTTCGCGTTCGCCGGCCTCGAGCTGGCTTCGATAATGGGAGAGGAAGTCGAAAATCCGCGTCGCAATCTGCCTCGCTCAATCTTCGTCTCCGGGCCCTTGATTGCCGCAGCCTACATTCTCGGAACCGGTGCCGTGCTGTGGTGCCTGCCGAACAAGGAAATCAACTTAGTCTCAGGTTTTCTCCAAGCGATTAAGACGGGTGCGGATAAAATTTCTCCGACATTGGGATGGATCGCTCCACTCTGCGCCGCGCTTTATACCGTCGGTAATCTTGGCAGCGTCGGCGCCTGGCTCATCGGCCCTGCCCGCATGGCATTCGTGATCGGGCTGGATCGTTATTTCCCGAAAGGTTTTGGAGTGGTGCATTCGCGCTGGCACACGCCGTATGTTGCGATCCTCGTTCAGGCGACGCTTGGGACGGTATTTCTCCTGGTCTCGGTCGTTGGGAAGGGGACAAACGTCGAAGACGTTTATTTGATCCTGCTCGATACCCAAATTCTAATTTACTTCATTCCGTACCTTTACCTGTTCGTCGTGTTTCTGATTCATCGTCGGCGCGGCGAGAACTCGAGCGGCGTTGTGTTGGTTCCTGGCGGAACGATCGTCGCCTGGCTCACCGGCATAAGCGGTATGGTCGTCACTTTATTTGCGATGATTATTGCGACGATTCCTCCGCCCGATATTGGAAACGCAGTAGTGTTTCGATTGAAGGTCATTGGCGGAGCGCTCGGATTCATTCTGATCGGCGGGTTGATTTACTGGCGGGCTCGTCTTAAGGAAAAGTTAGTTGAAGCGAACTGAAGTTTTCCCGACGCGGTCGCTACTGTCGTGTCACCGAAGGGTTGAGATCCAGACGAAGAATGTATTCTTCCGTTTCTTCGCCTCGGCCATTGGCGAAAATCGAATCAAGGCGAAACAGTGGATACTTTGGCTTCGGCGCATAGATCGCGAGCGCAGTTTTCGAGATTCCAAAGTGTTCCGCTCCTTCTGCGGAAAAAGGGGGCGAGGAGAATAACCGCAACAGTGAGTAAACGATTCATCACATCGGAATCGGAATGATGATCGGCGTTTTTACTTTCATCAAATAGTGCGTATCGCTCTTCCAATCTGGAACGCCGTGCTGGCGCAGAATTTCGCGGGCTCTTTCAGTGCCTTCGGAATCAATCAGTGCTTTCTTGTTGCTGACTTCGATGACAATCACACCGCTATCGGTGCGAATCTGTAGCTGACGTCCTCGACCGAAGTGATGAACATCGACGCCGCGCATTTCAGCAAACCTGACTTTGCGATAAGGAACGGCGTGCGGCAATCATCGGAGAGTAAAACGAGCGAGTTATTGGTTGAGCGATAACGCCTTAAATGAAGGTCACGTGGTTCCCCTTAGATCGTCAGTCGACGTATTTCTGGGCGATCGGCATGCGACGACCGAGACCAAAAGCGCGCGATGTGACTTTTAGTCCTGGGGCGGCTTGCTCGCGCTTGTATTCGTTCAAATCGACCCGGCGTTGGACCCAGCGGACAGTTTTTTCATCGAAGCCGCGCCCGATGATATCGCGAGCGCTCAGATTTTCTTCGATGTACATCCGAAGAATTTCGTCGAGAACATCGTAGGGCGGCAGGGTGTCCTGGTCTTTCTGGTCCGGTTTCAATTCTGCGCTCGGCGGCTTCTCGATGGTCGAGCTGGGAATGATTTCTTTTTCACGGTTCATCCAGCGTGCTAGCTCATAGATTATTGTCTTTGGCACATCGCTGATCACAGCCAGGCCGCCGGCCATGTCGCCGTAAATGGTGCAATAGCCAACCGAGAGCTCGCTCTTGTTGCCGGTCGAGAGGACTAAATGACCAAACTTGTTGGACAGCGCCATTAATGTCATCGCGCGCAAACGCGGCTGCATGTTTTCTTCGGTCTCATTCTCGGACAGTCCCGAAAAGATTTCCTTAAACTGGCTTTTGAAAACCGCGAATGTTTCGGCGATCGGAATGTGCAACAATTTGATCCCGAGATTTTCCGCGAGTTTTCTCGCGTCATCGATGCTGCCACGGGAGGAATACTGACTTGGCATGGAAACGCCGACCACGTTTTCCGGGCCGAGGGCATTGGCCGCAATTGCGGCGACGACCGCCGAGTCGATTCCGCCGCTAAGTCCGAGCACGGCTGACTTGAAGTTACATTTCCGCAAATAATCGCGGAGTCCTAACGAGAGTGCGTGGAAGAGTTGCTCCCCGGTTGGCTTTTCCTCGAATTCGATCGTTGTCGTTGAGTTTGTATCGATGATTTGTTCGTGTTCGCCAAATCCTGGCAGTTGCGCAATCAATTTGCCGGAGGCATTCATTGCAATTGAGTTGCCGTCGAAGACGAGCTGGTCATTGCCGCCGACCATGTTGCAGTAAAAAATCGGACGCTTATAGGTGCGCGCGAGCGTGCCAACCATCTCGTAACGGATCGCGGGCTTGTGCAAAGTAAACGGCGACGCGCTCAAGTTGAGAATGATTTCCGCGCCCTGCTCGATCAAACTCCGGGTTGGTTCGCAATCGTAAAGCGGGCGAGGGAGGTAATGTTCGGTCCAGATGTCTTCGCAAATCGTGACACCGATTTTCTTTCCGCTGCAATCGAGCGGCTCGACTTTGGCCGCAGGTTGAAAATAACGGTCTTCGTCGAAGACGTCATAGGTTGGAAGAAGTGACTTGTGAGCGACGCGAATCGGTTGGTTTCGTTCGAGCAAAGCGGCAGCGTTATGAAACGGCCGGCCGCGGCCTTCATTTCGGTCAACAAATCCCACCAGGAGTGCTGCGTTACCGACCCGGGAGTGAAGTTTTTTCACGATCTCGAGCGTTTCCGGCACAAACCGCGATTTGAAAACCAAGTCCTGAGGCGGGTAACCGGTTACAGCAAGTTCGGGCGTGATGACAAGATCGGCGCCAGCGGTGCTCAGACGTTCGTAGGCGCGAACAATTTTCTCAAGATTGCCCTGCAAATCGCCAACGGTTGGATTGAGTTGTGCGAAACCGATCTTCATGCGCGCGTTGCCTTGAGGCAGGTTATGCGCAACTGCGCGACCGGCAATATCCGGTCTATAACGCCCTTAAGGCGAGGACATTACCGAGTGGTGCTTATAGCCCTTGTTCAGGGCGTCATCCGCCCCTTCGACGAACACCTTCGCCCACTGAATGAGCGAGGCGGCCAGAAAACCGGCAAAAGCGCAGATGATCACTTTTTGGAAGAATGTGGCCTGCACGGTCGCCTTTAGTAGCAGTGAGGGTGCCATAGCCCGTCGTATCGGCGGTTATTCGGACCCAGGGGGCTTTCGGCATGGGAGTTGCGGGATTTGCAGGCAATGTCGAACCTCGTTCAACCTCAACCGGTCGTTTCCGAAGCTGAGCAAGTCGCTCGCGTACTCGAGCTGGAATTGATTCAAAAACGTACGGCTTGGAAACACGCAAAACAGCGCAAGAAATCAATGCGTTCGCTTGCGTTTTTGTTCTTGTTTCTACTCTTTGCCGCTTGCGCGTTCGGCTTTTTCCTGGCGTTCAATCGGATGAGCGAGGAGCGACAGAACCGACCGACCGCGACTTCCCATCGCTAGCTTCCGCCGACCCGGTTATTCCGTAATCAATTCGACCTGAGGGCCGCTACGCTTCTTCGCTTCGGCCATCCGCGTTCCGGTCTTTCGATCGTTGATCACGAAGGTATTGTTCTCGCCCAATTTTGACCAGGGGCCGCGCGGGATGTCTTTGAATTCGACAAATTGCCAATCCGTTACGTCGGTATCGTTGAGGCCGAGATAGTCGCGGACGGCCGGCGAAACATCGAGTCCGGCGCCCTTGTTCAGGTTAGGTTTTGGGCGCTCGTCGCCAAACACGTATTGCCAGTGATCGGTGCGAAACGGGCCGGCATCCTCCCATTGCGCGTAGGCGGTCTTGTTTCCTTTGCGAATCGCCACCCAACGATCTTTACAAACGGATGCGTCAGGACTTCGATAAGCCTCGGTAAACCAAGGCACCACTTTCGACGCTTCCGGACGATGGCCCTCGGCCGCTTTGTCGTTGTAGGGCAGCGCACAGTAAAATGGATTTTGGCGCGGGGTAAATTTCACCGGCGTGTAATCGCTTCGACGCGCAGGAGTCGGATCGTCGAAGCCGCCGTAACTTTTCGACCATTCTTTGTCCCACGAGCTGGCGCGATTCGGGACCGGATTGTTTTCGGTCGGCTTTTCCCCAATCCAGAAAGTTGTGGTCACAATCTGGTGTTTCCATGGATAGCTTTCGCCCTGCTCCGGCGCCGCGGATCGCAATTGGTTCGGTGCGAATACCAGGGAATTGATGCTGACAATCGGTTCGCCCTCGGGCTTTTGGGTTCTCTTAGTCAGCTTTGATTTTGTCGGCTCGGCTTTCGTCACCGCCCCGTGGGCGAAGAGGGACGTGACCGATGACAGCAGAGCAGCGACAGTGTGAGTAATTTTCCCTGGCTTCATAATCCCAGCGGCGGGAGAACCGCTAATAATTGGACGCAGTTGTTCTATAATTAATTCGAATCAACTTGCGTAAATGCGCGGGAAATTCTCAGTCGACGAATTTTCCGGGATTCAGAATTCCGCTGGGATCAAGGGCCGCTTTCAGTTGGCGGTGCAATTCACGAGCAGGGGGGCTGGTTGCGTCGGGCCACCAACGTTTCTTAGCGAGACCGATTCCATGCTCGCCCGTAATTACTCCGCCCCAGGCCAGCACCTGGGCAAATAACGCGTCCAATGCACGCTCCACTTTTTCGCGCACGGTGGCGTCCCGATTATAGCGATCGGCCATGATGTTCACGTGCATGTTGCCGTCGCCGGCATGACCAAAGCAGGCAATCGGGAAACCTGATTGCGCGCTGAGACGTTCGGCGAACTCCACCAGCTCGACAATGCGGCTACGTGGCACAACGACGTCTTCGTTGAGTTTTGTCAGGCCAGTAGCGCGAAGTGAATTGCTGAATTGGCGGCGCAACGCCCATAGTTTTTCGCAAGCGTCTTCCCCCGTCGCCAGCTCGAGCGCGTTTGGTTTTTTCGCGGTCAGCAATTTGCGGATCGCCTTGGCTTCGCCGCGGACACTTGCTTCCTGGCCATCGAGATCTACCAGCAGATGCGCGTTACCCGCAGGAACGATGGCTTGTCCGAGATCTTTCCGCGCCGCCTCCAGTGTGAAACTGTCCGCGATCTCGAGTGCGGACGGTAAAAATCCGTTCGCAAAAATCTCCTGCACGGCTGCGGCGGCATCCGAAATCTTCCCGAAGGCCGCGGACAACGTCGCTCGGGCGGGAGGTAACGGCAGTAAACGAAGCGTGATCTCCGCTGCGATACCAAGCATGCCCTCCGATCCGACAAAGAGACCGATCAGGTCGAAACCGGTTTTGTTCTTGTGAACCCGCCCGCCAGTTCGCAAGACGTCGCCATTCGCGAGCACCACTTCGAGCCCGATCACGTAATTTCGAGTGACGCCGTACTTCAAACAGCGTGGTCCGCCGGCATTGGTCGCCACATTCCCGCCGATGCTGCAATCTTTCATGCTCGCGGGATCTGGCGGATAAAAGAGTTTTTGAGCGTGCGCGGCTGCTTTCAGATCACCAGTGATTACTCCCGGTTCAACAATCGCAACCGCATCCGCGAAGTTGATCTCCTTGATCCGATTCATTCGCATTAGCGAAAGCGCAATTCCTTTCTTCGCCGGAACACAGCCGCCGACGTAACCGAATCCTGCGCCGCGTGCGGTTACTGGAATTTTTTTCTCGGACGCAAACTTGAGGAGCTTCGAGATGTCCCCAGTCGATTGAGCGAAAACAACGACTTCGGGCGCTTCCGCGGCAAACCACTTGTCGCCGCTGTGCGCGGCAAGCGTCTCGTCATCATCCGCGACCGCGTCGCTGCCGATCAACTGCCGCAGTTCGTCGGCCAGTGCCATCTAGTTAATCGGGGTGATTTGGTAGTGGCGCGACTTTTCGCTGTGCCGCTTGAGCAACTTTTTACATTCCGGCGGAATCACCGGGATTTCATAACTTTTGCCAGCGAAAGATTTCACCGCGTCCAACGTTTCGAAACGGAGTAGAGTGATGAATTCCATTTCGTCGTTTTCTCCTTCGCGAATGAACATTTCAGCGCCTTTGTAACCGGGAATAGCGCGTTTGGCGATTTCTAGCAAAACTTCTTCGCGCAAAAGCTTTTCGTACTTCTCGGCGTTTTCGCGACTTGTCCAGCCGTACCAAATTCGCGCGATCATGGGAGCTGGGGTTCTTTTCCGCGCTACATTCCCATGATCTGGTAGCCGCCGTCCACGTAAATTACCTGTCCGGTAATTGCCGCCGCGCCGTCACTGGCCAGGAAAACGCCGGTTGTCCCGAGCTCGCTTGGCTCGCAACTCCGCTTCAAGGGCGCGCGTTCTTGGTAGTACTTCATCATTTGGGAAAATCCGCTAATCCCTCGGGCGGCGAGTGTTTGCACCGGTCCCGCAGAAATGCAATTCACCCGAATCTTCTTAGAACCTAGATCGTAAGCGAGGTAACGAGTGGACGCCTCGAGGCTGGCTTTGGCCACGCCCATGACGTTGTAGTGAGGCACTACTTTTTCTGAACCATAGTAAGTCATCGCTAGAATACTCCCGCCATTAGTCATCAGCGGTGATACTTCCCGCGCCAGAGCGACTAACGAGTAGGCACTGATGTCATGGGCCATCCGAAATGCTTCTCGGGTTGTGCTGACGAAATCGCCTTCAAGCGCTTCCTTTGGTGCGAATGCGACCGAATGCAGTAACAAATCGACTCGATCGGTTTCGCCGCGGACTTTTTCGAAAAATGTTTTGATCTCCGCATCACTCGAGACATCGCACGGGAACATTGAGACTTTTTCGCCAAAGGTGGCGGCAAGTTCCTCTACGTTCTCTTTGAGCCGCTCGCCTTGATAATTAAAAATTAGGCGCGCGCCGGCCGCCGCCCAGGCCTGAGCGATCGCCCACGCAATGCTGCGCTTGTTCGCGACACCGAAGACAACACCAACTTTACCTTGCAACACGGTCTGCGTCATAACGAGGGCTACAACGTTACAAAGATTTGGCGTGTCGCCAACAAGCTGAAAATGTAGGGTCGCGCTCCGCCTATCTGGGTTTAGACGGGCAAAGTCCAGCGGCGAGCGCTTGCCCTAGAGCCAGAAACGGAGTTATGAACGTGATCGTATTTATGAGAATAGGATTTTTAGTCCCGCTTCTGGTCGCCGGCGTTTCGTTTGCTCAGGAGGAATCGCCGCCCGCGTCGTCACCCAGCAGCGCTGGATCGTCGCCAGTCCCCGCCCCGGCTGCCACGACGCCGCAACTCTCGGCATCGGTCACGCCCGTTCCATCGTCGGGCGCACCACAGCTCACCGATGTGCTTTTCAAAAGTCTCAAAGCGCGGGCCATTGGTCCGGCGGTGATGGGTGGCCGCGTTTCCGATATTGCGATCGATCCGCGGAATCCGTTCGTCTTCTACGTTGCGCTTGGTCACGGTGGAATTTTCAAATCCGGAGATGCCGGTGTCACTTTCGATCCCATTTTCGACAAACAATCAGACCTTTCTATTGGCGCGATCGCGATTGCGCCATCGGATTCAGATGTCATCTGGGTCGGGACGGGCGAGGCGAATGATCGGAACTCGTCCGATTGGGGCAACGGCGTTTATCGAACGACCGATGGCGGTGAGCATTGGACGAATGCCGGATTGAAAGACAGCCGGACCATCGCTCGGATCGTGGTCGATCCAAAGAATCCGGAAATCGCCTACGTAGCGGCGATGGGAAATTTGTGGGCCGATGGTGGCGAACGCGGTCTCTTTAAAACGACCGATGGTGGTAAGACCTGGAAACTTATTCTGCGGGCGAACGCACCCCATAACGCGCGCATCGGATGTGGCGACGTGATTCTCGATCCAAACAATTCGCAAATTGTCTACGCCGCGCTTTATGCGCGTCAGCGGACGCCGTGGAGTTTCACTTCCGGACCGAACGCGACGAATGGCGAGGATGTCGGCGGAATCTTCAAAAGCACCAACGGCGGCGCGAGTTGGAAAAAGTTGAGTGGCGGCCTGCCGGTGCAAACTGGACGAATCGGTCTCGCGCTTGCCGCCAGCAAACCGAACATCGTGATGGCGGTGGTCCAAAGTTACGAGGGCGGCTCGGGCGGGCTGAGTGATCTGCGGAGCAGAAGTGGTGGTTTATTTCGATCGGAAGATAGCGGCGAGCATTGGACACGGATGAGCGCGATCGATCCGCGCCCGTTTTATTTCAGCCAGATCCGAATCGACCCGGTGAACGATCAACGCGTCTATCTTTTGCAGTTCGCCTTGATGGTGTCAGATGACGGCGGCAAAAATTTCCGGGAAGATCTTTCCGAGAAAGTTCATCCGGATTGCCACGCCTTTGCGATTCAACCAAATAGCGCGCCGTTGCCGAAACCGCCAAAGCCGGAAGACAAAAACAAGCCTCCGAAACTACCCGTTTGTCTGCGCGTATTGCTCGGGACGGATGGCGGCCTTTATCAAAGTTTTGCCGGCGGCAAAAACTGGGACCACCTGAACAAGTTTCCGGGCGGTGAGTTTTACCGAATCAGTCTCGACGATTCGAAGCCGTATTTCCGGATTGCGGGCGGATTGCAGGACAATGAGAACTGGGTTGGGCCGAGCGGCGTGCAAAGCAAAGAACTCATTCGCAACGCCGACTGGACTGCGCTGGCCGGCGGCGACGGCTTTTACGTTCTGTTCGATCCCACCGATCGCGACACGTTTTACGCCGAAAGTCAGGGCGGGGAAGTGCATCGGATCAATTTGCGAAACGGCGAGCTGCGCCGCTTGCGTCCGGAGCCGACTGAAGGCGCGACGCGGTTTCGGTTCCATTGGAATTCGCCGATGGTCATGAGCAAACATCATCCGGGCGTGATTTATCTCGGCGGCAACTGCGTGTTCAAGTTGACCGATCAAATGGAGAAATCTTCGGTGATTAGCCCTGATCTGACACACAACGATCCGAACAAGACGAACGCAATCGGTAGCGGTGCGGAAACCTACGGTGTCGTGTTTTCGCTCGCCGAATCGCCGAAGAAAGCCGGTTTGCTATGGGCGGGAACAGATGACGGCCGGCTTTGGATTACGGACAACGACGGCGGCAAATGGACCGAACTGACGAACAACCTGCCGGAACCGGCCCGCGGACAATGGGTCGTGCGGATCGAACCGTCGAATATCGATCCGAACGTCGCCTACGTTGCGACGAATGCGTATCGCACGGGCGACGACCACCCGATGATTTTGCGCACAGCCGATCTCGGTAAAACATGGACAACGGTCACGGGCGATTTGCCGGCCAATGATCCCGTCGAAGTGATTCGCGAAGATTTGGTGAATCCGAAATTACTTTACGCGGGTACCCATTTCGGAATCTTCGCGTCGTTCGATCAAGGCTCACACTGGGTGCGGATCGGCGACGTGCCGCCGGTGCGCGTCGACGATATTCAAATTCATCCGCGCACGGCCGATCTCGCGATTGCAACACACGGTCGCAGTATCGTCGTGCTCGATGACACCACACCGTTCCGCGAATTCACTCCTGAGACCGCCGCGAAACCGGCGCATCTATTTAGTGTGCGCAACGTGACCGGCGCGTATTTGCAGCCTGGTTTTGTCGATTCGAACGGCAAAGGAGTCTATCGCGGCCAAAATCCGCCGGATGGCGCGATCTTTACCGTGTGGGTAAAGGAATTTACTGGTGACGAGATTAAGGTCTCGATAACGAAATCAAATGGCCAGCCAGTCGCGAGTTTGAAAGCGCCGGGCACACCCGGATTCGCGAGATTGAATTGGGATATCCGTCCGACCAAGGACGTGAGCATCGAATATGGCGGCGACGATCCAAAACGGCTGTTGCCGGCGGGCGACTACAACGCGGAGTTATCGTTCGGGCAGACGAAGGTGAAACAAAGCTTTCACGTCGACATCGCCCAAGGAATTACGCCGCGATAGCGGTCCCAAACGTTCGTAAATTGATGGACTGACGGGCTCCGTCCCGTCCCAATCAAGTTGGACGACCGGAGGTCGTCCCTCCAATGTCAGCACGCGATCGCGTGTCTTCGGCAAACGCCGGAGAGCATTTCCCAAAGCGCGTCGAGGACGCGATTCACTGACGCGCGGACTTTATCGGCATTCTGATTGTTGACATACGCGCTCAGCATTTCGCGTTCGGCGGCTGAGTGTTCCTTATCCGCTTCGATGTGGACTGAAAAATATTCGTAGTCTTTTGGATTGTTAAAGCCGTAGTACTTCTTCAATCCATCGATTTTCGATTCACAGATTGCCGGAATTTGGGATTCGTAGGCATAAAGTGCCGCTAATCCTTCCGCGGTTGATTTCTCGCCGCAGACGGAGCGAAATGTTCCGATCAGATTCTTCGTTTCGGCTTCTTGCTTCACGTCGATATCGTTAACCCCGAGGCTCTTGGCGAATTGCATCCACAGTTCGGGGTGATTCGGTGATCCCGCTTCCTCGTCGATCAAGTTGGAAAGAATTTGTTTCCGCGCCGGCTGATCGTCGCATTTCGCGTGCACCGACGACAGATAAGTCGGGAACGCCGCAACGTGATGATAGTACTGCTTCGCGTAATCGGTCAGCGCCTCTTTGCTCAGTTCTCCGCGCGCCCACGCGAGATAAAACGGATGTTTGAGCAAATGCTTGTCCGCGATGTCGCTGTCGATCTGGTCGAGATGTTCATTCATATGAGGTGAGCCACAGATTTTCACGGATTAAAGAACTAGCAATCCAAATCTTGATGTTTCAATCCGCGTAATTTTGGGTGCGGATCTTATCACGCCGATTTCAGAATGTGTTTGATGCCGCGGATAGGGATAATGACCCAATCGGGGCGATTATTGAGCTCGTAGCCAATTTCGTAGACGGCTTTGTCCAGCAAATAGGCTTCGAGAAGAATCTGGAAGTCGTCGAGATTGTTGGGAACAAAGGCGGCGTTAGACGTCGTATCCAAATAATTCTGGAGAAAAGCGCTGCTCATTAGCCGATACCAAATGTCGGCCCAACGCTCGAGAAACGGAATGTCTTCTACGCGCATGGACGGCTGCCAAAGCGCGCTATAAGCCGCGTATTGAAATGAGCGCATCATGCCAGCGACGTCGCGCAGCGCCGAGCGCTTCAGTTTGCGTTCGCTCAGTGGCCGCGCCGGTTCGCCTTCGAAATCGAGAATCACAAAATCTTTCCCGGTGTAGAGGACCTGGCCGAGGTGGTAATCGCCGTGGATCCGGATCTTGGTGGCATTGGTTTTGCGATCGAGCAGTCGCTTTTCGCGGGCCAGAATTTCCTCTTCGGTGCCAAGAACTTCCTTTGCTTCGTCCTTGAGATGATCCGGGATGTCCTTCAATTTCTTTTTGAGGGCCTCGAAATTTCGGCGCAGAAGCGTGCGCATACTCTGATAAACCGAGCGCTGCGCCATTGGATTGAACGGTTCCGGTGCGAAAATGGGATCATCGTGGACGGAGGCGAGCGCGAGATGCAGTTCGCCGGTGCGTTGGGCCAGGAGTTTGGCTTTTTCGGGATAAATTCCACCAACCAGCTCTTCAATCAGGACGGCGGTTGGCGTGGTTTCGTTTTGCAGCTCGGATTTTCGCGCAAGGACTCGTTCGTAATAACGACCGACGTGATCGAGCGTCATGGTCCAGGCATCCGCCTGGGCTGATACGGCGTCCTGTAACAAGCAAACCACGGTGGGCTGCGATTTAGCGCGGCGATATTCGATCGCGCCGCTGAAGGCCGGAACGTAATCAAATTTTGCTCGCTCGGTCAGAAAGCGGGTCACTTCGACATCGGGATTCACGCCATCTTCGAGCTTTCGATAAAGCTTCAAGAAGAATTTATCAGCGAAAAGCATCGACGAATTGCTTTGCTCGGCGCCAAGAACGTTCGAAGGCGGAACGGTGGCGACGTGGCCGACGCGCGGACTCAGTCCACCAACAAGTTTTCCATTTTGGCCGTTAGCATGTTGTTGATCCAGCATGAGTCGGAAAAGCTTTTCGCGAAACTCATTGTCCCAAACCGCATCGAACAGAATCGACCCGTCAGAGAAACGGGCGATAACAGCCTGTGGTGCAGCTTGTGAAATCGATTTGGCTTTTTCGGCGGAAGCAATCTTGACCGGCAAGGCGTAACTTTCCGTTGGACCGTCAAGGTAACTGACTTCGACGACCCAAAGTTGCGCAGAGCCCGGCGCGGAAGAGATCGGCGAACGCTCACGCACACGCATCTGGCGCAGGGTGCGGGCCTTGGCGCCAAACCAGCGGCAAGTCGTGATGTATTCCGGTAGAATTTCGTTTTCGATTTTTTCGCGCTGTCCGTCGGCCAACAGAGCCTCCAATTCGGGCTGGGCATTAATCGTCTGAACAGCGCCTTTCTTCGAGGCCCGCTAGCGTTTACTTTGTGGTTGGAGAAGGAACCAGTAAGAGGAGTGGCCGTTGAGAGTGAGAAAATAAGGCGTCTTCTTGATCGCAGGAAACGGGCTGCGGCCAATAATTTCCATCGGAACCGAGCCGGCAAATTTGGAAAGGTCGATCTCGACGCACTGAGCAAATCTCGAAAGATTCACGACGCCGAGAATGGTTTCGTCCTCGTAACAGCGCAGAAACGCTAGGACTTTGGCGTTTTCGGGAAACAAAAACTCGATCGAACCGCGCGAGAAGGCCTTGAAATTTTTGCGCATCGCGATCACGCGGCGCGTCCACCAAAGAAGCGACGACAAGTTTTTTTGCTGGGTTTCGACGTTGATCGCTTCGTAATGATATTCGGGATCAATGATAACCGGCAGATGGAGTTGTTGCGGGTTGGCCTGGGAAAAACCCGCGTTGCGGTCCGGGCTCCATTGCATCGGCGTGCGGCAGCCATTGCGATCTCCGAGATAGATGTTGTCGCCCATGCCGATTTCATCGCCATAATAAATGATCGGCGTGCCCGGCATGGAGAAGAGCAGTGCATTTAGCAGTTCGATTTTGCGCCGGTTGTTCGCGAGCAACGGTGCCAGACGACGTCGAATCCCGAGATTGATACGCGCGTGCGGATCGTTTGCGTAAACGCGCCACATATAGTCGCGCTCCTCGTCGGTCACCATTTCGAGCGTGAGCTCGTCATGGTTGCGAAGAAACATCGCCCACTGGCACGAGTCAGAAATCGGCGGGGTTTGATCGAGGATGTCGATAATCGGAAACCGATCCTCCATTTGCAGCGACATGAACATGCGCGGCATCAGCGGAAAATGGAAATTCATGTGCGCTTCGTCGCCGTTTCCGAAATAAGCGACCGCGTCCTCGGGCCATTGGTTCGCTTCCGCCAGTAACATGCGGCCGGGGAATTTTTGATCGACGTGCGCGCGCAGTTTTTTCAGGTAGACGTGCGTCTCGGGCAAATTTTCGCAGTTGGTCCCTTCACGCTCGTAGAGGTAAGGCACGGCATCGAGACGCAATCCGTCCACGCCCATCGCCAGCCAGAAGTCGCAGACTCTTTCGACTGCTTCGTGGACCGCGGGATTGTCGAAATTCAAGTCGGGCTGGTGCGAATAGAAACGATGCCAGTAATAGGCTTTGGCGACCGGGTCCCATGACCAGTTGGATGTTTCGAAATCTTTAAAGATAATCCGCGCCTCGTTGTATTTTTCAGGAGTGTCGCTCCAAACGTAGAATTCCCGCTCCGGCGAACAGGAAGCAGCGCGGCGCGATTTTTGGAACCACGGATTTTGGTCGGACGTGTGATTGATCACCAATTCGGTGATGACGCGTAGTCCGCGTTCGTGCGCTTCACTTAGAAAAGCTCGGAAATCTTCGAGCGTTCCGTAGTTTGGATTGACGTCGAAATAATCGGCGATGTCGTAGCCGTCGTCCTTGAGCGGTGATGGATAGAACGGAAGCAACCAGATGGCGGTGATCCCGAGTTCCTTGAGGTAATCGAGCTTCTCGATTAGTCCGCGGAAATCTCCGATGCCGTCGCCGTCGCTATCGTGAAACGTTTTGACGTGCAGTTCGTAGATGATCGCGTCTTTGTACCAAAGAGGATCACTAGCTTCGGTCTGCGTCATGACCTAACCTTTGCCGCACCCGGCGTGCCGCGCAATTATCGGTTTCGACATCCAGAACCGGTCGGTTTTTCGATCATCTAGAAAAAAAGCGGCCCCGAAATTTTCGGGACCGCTTTTTCAAGAAAACTATGCCAGGGATTAACCCTTAATCTTGACGATTTGCGAGCCCACGCATTGCCATTTGCCTCCACGCATCATCCAGGTGTCGGTGAATAAGAACGTCCGATCAAAGGCTTTGCCGTCCTTGCCTGTACCCATTTCTCGAGCTCGACCGGTAACAACGGCGACATTCGAGCCGTACATTTTGACGTTAAGTTTCTCATTCTTGGCAGACTTGTAGGTGTCATTGTCGCCCTTGTAATCGCCCAGCATTTGGGAGCGATTCACAAATTTACCTTTTGAAGAAATGCCGGTGAAATCCGCAGCAACGAATCCGTCAACCGTGGCAAAATCGTGCTTTGCTACTGCCGCTTCCCATGCGTTCTCCATGTCCTTGATGCTCATGTTCTTGCCCATTTTTGGCGCCGCAGCTGCGGGCTTCGCTGCGGTTGCAGGCTTCGCGGCCGTGG
Source organism: Chthoniobacterales bacterium (assembly GCA_035473775.1). GTDB lineage: Bacteria > Verrucomicrobiota > Verrucomicrobiia > Chthoniobacterales > UBA10450 > AV40. The sequence goes on along the minus strand of DATINV010000091.1, from coordinate 9,687 downwards.
CTGTCGTTGCCGTGGCTTCTTTCTTCTCGGCTTTGGCCGGAGCTGGCGCCATTGCCTCTTCTTTCTTCTGAGAAGCCGGCGCGGTCGCTTCAGCGGGCGTGACCTCCGGTGTTGTTTCAACCGTTGCCGACGCTTTCTCCTCCGTGCTTGGAGCGGTCGATTCCGCCGGGGAAGCGGACTCCTCCTGCGCGAACGTCATGGCTGCGGTAAACAGGAACGCAAAAAATGGGATAATGATTTTCATGTGGAATTAAGTTGGTTGTCGCAGCGTTTTATGGGGCTGCGTTGAACGGCGAGATCGTATTCAGCCCGTGAGGCGCCGGTCAAGGTTTATCGCATCCATTCAACTGACGGAAATCGATGGACGCAGATGACCGCTAGAATTAAAACTGGAGCATGTCTTCAGCGGCGGGGTCTCCTTCGGAACTGGAGGGTGCGGCGACGCGCCGGCCGCCGCCCGCAGTCGTCGAAACCGACCCGGATGCTCCAAGCGACGTGGATCTTATGACCGGAATCCAGGCAGGTGATCCCGAGGCGCTGTCCAAACTTTACGACCGCTACAACGGAATCGTGAAAGCGCTGATTCTGCGCATTATTCACAACGACACCGAAGCCGATGATCTCCTGCAGGAGGTTTTCTTGGAAATATGGAACCAGGCAAAGAACTTTTCGGCTCAGAAAGGCAAGCCGTTGGGATGGATGGTCACTTTGACGCGACGTCGGTCCATTGATGCCCTAAGAAAAAAACAGGCTTATGCCCGAGCCGAAGAGCGGCTACAGGCCGAACCGGAGCGGCAGCCACTGGCTTGGGTGCAAAACACGACCGCTGAGGAGATTACGTCAGGAGATAGGCGGGCGCTGATAGCCAAAGTCCTCACCTCCCTACCGGAGGCGCAGCAGCAGGTAATCGATCTCGCATTTTTTCGGGGTATGAGCCAGCGCGAAATCGCGGCTCATACGAATATACCTTTGGGTACGGTGAAAACCCGGCTCGAATTAGGCTTGAAAAAGATCTACGAAAGTTTGAAGGAGTTGAAAGATGAGCTTTGAGGAATTCCAGAACACCTCGCGCCTCTACGTGATTGGCGCGCTTGAACCGGAAGAATTGCAGGAATTCGAAACGGCCCGCAAACAGTACGGGGCGGCCGCCGAAGACTTCATCAATCAATGCTACAGCCTGCACGAAGCTTTCGCGCTCAGCCTCAAGCCAGTCAAGGTTTCGACTGGGATCAAGGACCGGTTAATGTCCATGGTCCGGGAACGGAGCGAACGACAATCGGAATCGCCGCCCAAGAGCTAGCCATTCTGCATTTCGCGCAGAATAAATTCCTGAATAAATCCGTAGAAATTGACCTGGAAAAGTCCGAGGTCCCGGCGCGAACCGATTGGGGAACGATCGTGGTCGTTTAACTCTTCGTCAGAGAATTTATATTTGGCGACGATGACCAGCCGCGCCTGGTTGAGCGCATTCAGCCAGGCATCTGCGTGCTCGAATGGAATGGCGAGGGTGCGATTTCGAAACGATTTTTCGTTTCCGTTCAGCTGGGCGAGATCTTCCGCTACGGTTTCTGTTGCGCTGTGAAAGAGCCGCCGCAATTCCGGCTCCACGTAACTTTTCCATTCCGCACAAATTTCATTTTCCGCCGAAGGCTTGGTAAACAAACGGGCTTCCGCTTCGGACTGACCCTCAGCGTTCGCGCTTCCCGGTATTTGTCGTAGAAGCTCGGCCAGGAAAGGATCAAGATCGGAAATTTCCAACGCTTCACCTTTACGGCGAATCTCCATCAGACGACCCTCTCGAGAGTTGCGAGCAGGAGATGGCCGTGAAGTTGCTGAACGTAAAACTCCGCCCGCTCGCGCACGCCGCACCATAAAATCGACCGGCCGTTTTGATGGACTTCGAGCATGTGTCGCTCGGCTTTCTCGCGCGGGTAACCGAACACGCGCTGAAAAACCATGGTCACGTAGGTCATGAGATTGACCGGATCGTTATGGACGATCACTTGCCACGGGATGTCCAATTCGTCCTTCTCGTGGGTCTCCGTTTCGTGCGTTGGAGATTCAACGGTGGAAGTAGATCCGCGTTCGACCTCCATTCCGATCACGGGCGAGATTCCTTCCGTGCGATCAGCCTCTCCCAACATGGCTGCGCTCTCATGGAAAAATGCTATCACAGCGCGTTGCCACTTCAAAGCGCCCAATCACCTCGATTTAGGGAGTCGGCCTAGAATCCTTTTCTCCGCCGTTCGCATTTTGCGCGCGCTGGCGGGATCTCGGTCGTCGAACCGATGCAAATGAAGCAGACCATGAACAACGTATAACTTCAGTTCCTGGTTCAGCGGATTTCCAAATCTTCGGGCATTGCGAAGAGCGGTATCGGCGCTAATAAAAATTTCACCGTGTTGAAACGTGATCACATCGGTTGGACCGGGCTCATTCATGAACTTTCGATGCAACGACGCCATTCGCCGATCTGACACGATCACCACTAAAACTTCGGACAATGTTTGAAGGTCAGTTTTCTTTTTTGCAGGCAATTGAAGACACAGGGCCACGGCCTTTTGCGCGAGCTTTCGAAGATCGGTTACATTGACGGCGACCTTGCGCTGCAGATTGTGCAGTTCGATTTTCGGTGATCGCTCGACTCTCATTTTGCTCGCCGTTGCTCATCCATCGTCGCGATTAATCCGTAAAGCATTTCGGTCCGCGGCATTTTTGCTCCAGCGGCGGCCGCGCGACGGACCGGTTCTCCCCAGATCGCTTCAATTTCCAGCGGTTTGCCTGACTCCCAATCTTGTAGGGTCGACGGTTTGTAACCGGTCATCGAGTCTGTGCGCTTCATGTGTTCGCGCCAGGCATCGCGTGGTAACGCGTGGCCGCATTTGTTCGCGGCGTCAATCACTTCGCTCATTACCACGAGGGTGAGTTCCCGCAGATTTTCATCGCGGACGACTGCGGCGGTGTCGATTCCACCGGCGACAATCGACAATCCGTTGAACGGAATGTTCCAGATCAGTTTGCGCCACCGCTCGAGGGCAACGTCGTCGGTTATCGAACACTTCACGTTCGCGCGAGTAAACTCAGTGGCGACTTCGCGCGTGCGCGGCTGCGCTGGTCGGGCGAATTCACCGAGAATGATGAGACCGTAATCGTAGCGTTCGACTTCCGTTTTGGAATGCCGATCGACGGCGATGAAGCAAAGGCCACTGAGAACGCGTTCAGCGCCGAAACGTTTGGCGAGAAATTCTTCGTTACCTAAACCGTTCTGCAAAGTCAGGACCATCGTTTGTTCGCGGAGAAGTGGGGGCACAAGTTCAATCAGATCGGAATTCGAAGTGGCTTTTACGGCGATGATCACCAGATCGCATGGCCCGATCTCTTTGGTAGAATTGGAGCAGTTTATTTTTGGGACTCGAAAATTCTCGCCTTCGCCGCGAACAAAAATTCCGTGCCGTCGAACTTCGCCCAAATCACCTCGCATCAGGAAATGCACATCGCTTTCGGCGTGAGCGAGCTTCGCTCCGTAATACATCCCAACCGCGCCCGATCCGACGACTGCAATGCGAAGTGCCATTAAGACTTAACCGCAGAGGTCGCGGAGTATGCTGGAATAAGGATCGTTTGCCTCAGCGAAGTCTGTGCTCTCTGCGGTTATCATGTTGGGGGTCTTTGCTCGGATTGAAAGTTTCGCGTGATCAATCGCGCGCCCTTGTTAAAGCTGAAATACGCCCAGGCCCATTGAAACAACACGACGAGACGATTTCGAAATCCAACCAGGAAAATGATGTGAATAAACAACCACGACAACCAGGCTGGAAGCCCGGTAAGGTGGACGAGTTTTAAGTCGGCTACGGCTTTGTTCCGTCCAATCGTAGCCATGCTGCCTTTGTCGAAGTACCAAAAACGTTGCGGCTCATCGCCGTTGATCATCATCAGAATGTTTCGCGCGGCGTGCCGGCCCTGTTGCATCGCGACTGGCGATACTCCGGGCAAGGGCTGGCCGGTTTGATGTGGAAAGTTCGCCAGGTCTCCAATCACCTGAACTTCCGGGTGATTCGGAATCGTCAGATCGTTGTTGACCATGACGCGACCAACCCGGTCGACTGGCACGCCTAACGATTTACCGACGAAGGAGGCGTTGTTCCCTGCCGCCCAGATTTTCACGCGACACGGAATGAACTCGTCACCAACCTGTAATCCTTGGTCGGAAAGATTTGTGGCGTGAATGCCGGTGCGAACTTCAACGCCGAGATCGGCGAGTTGTTTCATTGCGCTGTCACGCAAGTCTTCAGGGTATGACGCAAGCACCTTGGGCTCGCCTTCCACTAAAATCACTCGCGCCTGCGACGGGTCGATGTGGCGAAAGTCTTTCGCCAGGGTGTAGCGCGCAATCTCGGCGATTGCCCCGGCCATTTCCACGCCAGTTGGTCCACCGCCAACGATCACGAAAGTCATGGCCGCTTTGCGTGCAGCCTCATCGGTAGTTCTCTCGGCGAATTCAAATGCCATCAAGATTCGGCGCCGAACTTCGATTGCGTCCTCCAAACTCTTCAAGCCCGGCGCGAGTTTTTCCCATTCGGGATGGCCAAAGTAGGAATGCCGAGCGCCCGTCGCGACGATGAGATAATCGTAATCGACCTCGCCATCGGTCAGTTTCACTTTTTTGGCGTTTACATCGATCGATTGCACCTCGCCCAGCATGACCTCGACGTTTTTACATTTGCTTAACACTCCACGCACTGGCGCGGCAATGTCCGCAGGTGAAAGCGCTGCAGTGGCGACCTGATACAGTAGCGGCTGGAACAAATGATAATTCGTCCGATCAATCACCGTCAGCTTCAGATTTTCACAGGCGAGCTTCTTTGCAGCCTCAAGCCCGCCGAATCCGGCGCCGATGATGACAACCCGCGGCTTTGAGTTTAGTCCGTCGTTCACCCCTCAAAATCGCCGATTTTCCCATTCGTTAAATCTTTAATTCGCTAAATCGCTACTTGTGCTATCTTTCGCGTTTCATGCCGAAGCCGATTTCTCGCAGTAAGACACGCAAAGCAGTCGCGAAGCGGTTCAAGATCACCGCCCGCGGAAAAGTCTTGCGGGCGCAATCGTCGCGTCGCCATCTCCTTGCCCTCAAGCGAGCGAAGCGTAAACGCCAGCTTGGCAAAATGGCGCGGGTCGACAAAACCGACGAAGCTCGGGTCAAAGCCAATTTACCGTTCGGTTAAAGCTGTGGCGATGATCTGCCTGTCGCAGTATTCGCCCAACGCCCAGCGCGGCGACTGAATCAGCAAGCAGAATAGGCGTTTGCCCGGAACAAGCTCACGGATACGTTTCTTTTCCGTCAGGGGCTATGGATTGAGGGCTGACGAACCCCGCCAGGGCAGGAATGCAGCAACGGTAGTTTGATCCTCCTTGCCGTAGTTCTCTGGCGGACTTTTTACCGTTGAGAGATTGAGGTGTTAAGAAGTTAAAACTGACCTCGTCTCAACCACACAACTCCTCAACGACTTGACCTCCGGATGAAATTGTTGAAAACCAAAACGAAGCGTTTCGCGGATGTTGTGGCCGAAGCGGGCAAGCCCGAGCCCTACACGCTTTGGCAGAAACCAGCCCAAGACCGGCACTTGCAATCCGAAATCAAAAGCCACCGGGTGATGACTATTTTGAAAACCGATACTGGCACGGAATTCGGAGTGGCCGGGTTCAAGGAACAAAAAGGCGCGATTTATCTCGTTTTCCCGAAATCGCTGAAGCGGTTTGAGAACGATCGAATCGTTGGAATCAACTGGGACCTGGCCAAGACCAAATAGTCTGTAGGGGAAGCAGTTTGCTTCCCGAATCGGGAGGGACGCTAGCAGCGTCCCCTGCAGGCGTGCTAAATTGCGCGAGATGACCAAGGACGAACAACGCCGTTACTCGCGGCACATGATCATGCCCGAAGTTGGCCCGCAAGGGCAGGAGCGTCTCAACAAAGCACGCGTCGTGTGCATCGGCGCGGGGGGACTTGGTTCGCCGGCTGCACTTTATCTGGCCGCGGCCGGTGTTGGCAGATTGGGCCTGGTCGATTTCGACGAAGTCGATTTGAGCAACCTGCAGCGGCAGATTTTGCACGGAACGAAAGACGTCGGCCGGAAAAAATTGGATTCGGCAAGAGATCGTCTCCGCGATGTGAATCCAAGTATCGAGATCGTGCCCCACGATTGTCGATTTACGAGCGGGAATGCGCTGGAAATTGTTTCCAAGTACGACGTTGTGGTCGACGGCTCGGATAATTTTCCGACGCGTTATCTTTCGAATGACGTCTGTGTGTTTGCCAAAAAACCGAACGTTTATGGATCAGTTTTTCGTTTCGACGGCCAGAGCACCGTCTTTGCGCCTCATCTCGGTGGGCCATGTTATCGCTGCTTATTTCCCGAACCACCGCCGCCCGGTTCCGTTCCAAATTGCGCGCAAGCAGGCGTCCTTGGCGTTTTGCCCGGAATTATCGGCTCCATCCAGGCAAACGAGGCGATCAAGTTAATTCTCGGGGTGGGTGAACCGTTGATCGGCCGCCTGCTTTACTTTGACGCGTTGAAAATGAAATTTCGTGAATTTAATCTTCGGCGCGACCCGCAATGTCCGGTTTGCGGAGATTCGCCGACGATTACCAAACCAATCGATTATGAACAATTCTGTGGAGTCTCAACGAACATGATTCCTACCGTTTCGGTGCGCGAACTGAAGCGAAAACTCGATGCGCGTGAAAATTTTCAACTGATCGACGTGCGCGAACCATTCGAGCACGAGATTGCTAATATCGACGGCGCGCGGTTGCTCCCGCTGGCCGAGCTGCCCGATCGTTTGAATGAATTAGATCACGAGCAACTCACCATCGTCCATTGCCACAGCGGCCAGCGAAGCGCGCAAGCCGTGCGCTTAATGCGCGAAGCTGGTTTCGCCAACGTGTTCAATCTTGAGGGCGGAATCGCCCGATGGTCCGACGAAATCGATTCCGATGTCGCGCAGTACTAATTCTGCTTCAGCGCGGCAGATAGGTCTTCGGCCGTGGGCACATCGTTCCATTGTTTGATGAGCTCGCCGTTTTTGCCGAAAACGAAAATGTGAAAAAGTCCGGCACCGGGTTCGGAACCGAGCTGTCTGGCAATCTCTCCATCGAAATCGGCGACCGCCGAAACATCGGACCGGGCATTACGCGAGATGTGCAGCTTGTTGTAACGGTTCTGCAGCCGATGACCTTCCGAATCGAGCCGATGACGTATCAACGAAGTGAGAATCATTGAGGTCGGTTTGCTATGTTTTTTCTCGAAGACCAAAGCTGTGACCATTCGATACATTGGATTTCCGAGACAGAAGTCCGGCGTTCGGTCGCCGGCCACGCGGGCCTTGTCGATGTCGGCTTGGGTGGTCAGAACAACCGTGGTGATGTGACCGTCGGCGGTTGAAAGCGCGTTTCCATCAACGTCGACGAGATTCAACCGATAACTTTGACCGACGCTCAGGTCGGCCAAGACCGACGCGGAAAGAACAAAAGAGAGCAGCGGCGCGGAAAGAACGAATCTTCTCATTTAGCCAGTTCGCGATTTAGCGATTGAGTGAATAACAGAAGTGCGAATGTTGAACATGTAACGCATTTTGCCATCGGGTCACATAATCGGTAATTCATTAAATGTCGCGACGTCGAGCCATTCAACATTTCGCGCTCTGCCTTTTGCTCGTATCGTTGCTAAGCAGTTGCGAGCGAATGGTCACGTCGCGCAACACGCAGAGGGTTAAAGAAGCGGACTGGAAAGCGGCCCAGGGCGATTACTTGTGGGCGGTCAATCTCTATGAATCCGCCCTCGACGGGACTCCGCAGTCGGCCGAAGTGCATTACAAGCTTGCCTTGCTCTATGACGACAAGTTGAACGACCCTTTACACGCGCTTCATCATTTCAAACGTTATCTCATTCTAAATCCGGAAGGCTCGCACGCGGCGGAGGTCAGGGATTTCATGAAGCGCGATGAAGTAGCTCTGGGCACCAGCTTATCGGGCGACTCGGTGGTGACCCGGACCGAAGCTGCGCGACTGCGGAATGAAAATCTCAGTTTGCACCGGCAAATCGACGAAGGGCGCCCGCGGGCCACCGCAACCAAATCACCATCAAAGCACAAAGGAAAATCGGACGACTCGCAAACCTACACTGTGCAGGAAGGCGATACCTTGGCCTCCATTTCGCGCCGGTTTTACAAAACGTCGAAACGTTGGCGCGATATTCAAGCTGCCAACGACAAGAAAGTTGACGATCCGGACAATCTGAAAGCTGGGCAGAAGCTCAAGATTCCCATGGACAACTGAAATGTAATGATTGGATCCGGTTGTCAGTGTGGCCGCTGCTTCATCAACTCGCCGTCGGGACTAGGGCGTGCGGGCGGCGGTGGAGTTTCAGATGGCCGCGCAAAAATGCTTTGATCGGTTCTATCGTGACCAGTGGGATCGACAAGTTGAGTGGGTGGCGCGGTCCGTTGTTTTTCGCATTCCTCTACAAGCAACGGCCAGCTGGGCAGCTGGTGCGAAAAACCGGTAAATAACAATCCATTGTTAATCGTTTTGCAGACGTCGAAGTCCTGGGGCTGCGGCAGCACCGTCGCGTTTGGCGGGAAAACCAGCATTTGGTGCGAGTGCATGTGCCGCTGATCGCTGGGATTCTTGTTAAGCCACACTTCTCCGTTGGCTTCGAAGAAGAGGATCTTGTTCATGAATTTGCTATGCGATTCCCAAATTCCGGTAAAACCGCTGACCGCACAGGTGGCGACACCTGCTGAAATCTTGATCGTGCCGGCGTCTCGCGGCGCCGTCATCAAAATTGCGCCGCTACCGAGGTCGTAAGTGCGCGCGGCCCCACCGAAACTGAAAACGGTGTTCGCGCCGAGTCGAGTGATCGTCTGATCGGCGAAGGTCAATTCCGCACGGGATTCGTTTCCAGTGCGAACGGCAGTTCCTTCGTTGACCGAATCGTTTACGGCGGCGGCACGCGCAGCCGCTTGCGCGGCAAGCAAACGAACGTCGTGGACCACTTCAGTCACGCGAGCGTGTTTTCGCTCGGCGCCGAATACAACGGTAACGATACCGACGGTTACAGCGATTAAGCTAATGATACCGATAAGGTTTGAATTTAGGGAGCGTGTTTTCATTAGGTTGATTGTTGAGTTTATCACTGTCCTTGATCTGGCGCATCCAGCGGTCGGGCATTAGTGATCTGGTTTGCCATTTGCGCTACATGGATTTGAACTTCATAGAGGATTTCCGTGATTATCGCGTCGTTCGCCTGCGTCGCGATTTGTCGACCTCACCGTAGCAATTAACGACAACTCAACGGCACCCGACCCCACGAGCACCGATCGCGTGCATCTTGGTTGCCCTTTTCATTGGCGCTAAAATTTGATTGTCAGGGATAGGGCACCGCCGGCATTCGCCACATCGTAATCAAATACGTCCTGGTTGGAGTCGCTGTGCGCGAAAGAGCTGATTGCGCTTACCGAGAACCAGTTGGTCACGTGGTCAGTGGCCGCTGCCGAAATAATCTCGCTCAAATCGTTCCGGCCGTTCTGATGGTAATCACGATCCACCAGGCGTCCGACCGCACTGATTGTGAATGCCCGAGTGACGTCAACCGAGTAACCGATGTAACCGTCATAATCATTCCGTCGCGG
>DATINV010000090.1:0-56414 GCA_035473775.1 Chthoniobacterales bacterium | reverse complement strand
CGCCCGGCACATTAAATCGATATTTCCGTGCCAGCAGATCAGTAATCATCACGACGGCGAGCCAGGACTCGCTGTGGAAAAGCGCGCGCATGATCGCCGGATAAAAGTCTCGCTCGAAATCGGGTGAATCGCCGCGGCGTTGGAATCCGGCAAATGTCGCGATCTTCTCGAGGTCAGAACGGGCCTGATCCGCGACATCCCCATTCCCGTGGAACGCTTCCTCCCACATCGCGCGGACTGGCGGATGATCGTGAGTCGCGTAGGTCGCGACCGACAGGCGCGCGTATTCGGAACCTGGAGTAACGCGGCCGTGATAAAATTCCCACTGCGGAATTTTAAAACCGGCGATGCCTAACGAATACAGGCTGGGCCGGACATAATCGGGGACCGTCCCCAGATCCTCGCCGATCACGCGAGCGTCCCCGCAACCTTCCAGCACCGCGCGAAGATATTTTTCACCCTCGTGTCGATTGGCTTCGCAGTTTGCCGGATTCAAATCATCCCGAGGATGAAAATGCGGCGCACGACCGCCGGTTCGCGCGAGCATATCGTTCCAATCAAGAGACAGGAATTTTTTGTTTTGCTGGGGTCGCCATGGGAACGCGTAGATTCGATAGAAACCGAGAACATGATCGATCCGAAAAATATGAAAACTTTCCTGAACTCTTCGGACCCGTTCACGCCACCAATCGAAGTTTCGTTGCTCCATTTCGTTCCAGTGAAAAATTGGAATCCCCCAATTTTGCCCCCATTTCTGGGTGAACTTATCATCCTTGAAATGGGTTTCCGGCGGCGCGCCACCACACCAGTCGAGTGCGAATTGGTCGGGTTTCGAAAAAACGTCTGCGCTGTAGTAACTGACGCCAAACGGAATGTCGCCCATCAATGCGACGCCGCGGGTCCTGGCGTAATTCTTAATCTCGCTCCATTGGTGGTGCGCAATCCATTGAATGTAGGCGAAGAATTTCTCTCTCTCTTCAAATTGCCGCCGTTCCTTTTCGTTGAGTGCGTCGCGCCATTTGATTGCGGCATGAAACGATCGGTGTTCCTCGGGCCAATGGTCCCACGCTTCGGTTTCGCGATTGCGTTCCATCAATGCGCGAAAAACGCGATATTGATCGAGCCATTCCGATTCTCGACTTAGGAACTCTGCAAATGCAGCCGGATAATCGAATTTCTTGAACGCCGCCTCGAGCAATGCTCGTTTCAGTCGCTTTACCTCGCTGTACTTGACGGAACCTCGCCGCAGTTGGGCGAGGTTGAATTGACTGACGATCTGGTCGAAATCGTCACGCGTCAGATGTTCCGGCGAACCGGGCGCGAGATGCAACGTCGTGGGCTCAATCGCCATCGCGCTGATCGCATTGTAGGGGCTGTTGTCCGCGCCCATTTCGTTGATCGGCAACAGCTGGACCAGTTTAAATCCGATTTCGGCAGCCCAATCAATAAACTCGCGCAGGACCGCCACGTCGCCGATCCCGAGATCGTTTTCGCTCCGCAGACCAAACAACGGCGCGAGTACGCCCGCGATCTTTTTCTCCGGCGACAAGTTCATTCGTCATTTGCGGAGCATCAGCTCCGCTTCACGTCCCAGTCTTCGACGAGTTTGTTTGGAATTTCTTTCAGGAATCGGGATGGCCGCTGGAATACGTCGCCATAACCCCCGGTCAGCCGCATATGCGGATAAGTGAGATATAACTCGTCCTTTGCGCGGGTGATCGCGACGTAAAATAATCGGCGCTCTTCCTCGAGATCTTTTCGTTCGTCCATAGAGCGGCTGCTTGGAAACATTCCGTCGGTCAACCAGATCACGAAGACGGTATGAAACTCGAGTCCCTTCGCTTGATGAACAGTGGAAAGATTCACCGCCTCTTTGTCGGCCCCTTGGTTAGGCGCGGCCTCCGCGTCGACGTTGCTGATCAGCGCAAGTTGGGAGAGAAACTCGTTGATGTCTTTAAACTGGCGGGCGAAGGCCGCGAGTTGGTTCAAGTCTTCCTTTCGCAGCTCGTAATTCGCGAAATTCACCTTCGCGTAGTCATCGTAAATGGCTTCCACCACGGAGATGATCATTTCCGACGGAGGGTTCGGCCGACCGCCGGGCGCGATTTCATCCAGGGTATGAACGAGTTGGGCCCAATGCTTCTTCGATTTCGTGCTCACGTTCATCGGCAACAGACGTTCGCCGAATGAAGTAATTTCGCCTTGTTCGTTGAGCGACTTTTCCCAGGCGTTCCAAAGATTATCGGCGCTGCGATTGCCGATCCCGGGCAGAAGTTTGGCCATGCGCTTGAACGCAACCTCGTCGCGCGGATTGGCGACCAACCGCAAGAAGGAGATCACATCCTTGATGTGCGCTTGTTCGAAAAACCGAATGCCGCTGGTGATTTGATAAGGGATTCCGCGGCGCGACAGCTCGAGTTGCAGCTCGAGCGCGTGATAATGCGCGCGGTAGAGCACCGCAATTTCGTTAAGATCGACATTTTCATCGCGCAACTCCAGGATGCGTTGAGCGACGAACTGCGCCTGCTCGCTGCCGTCATTCAACGCGACCACTGCCGGCTTCACCGAGTTCGATTCGCGGACCGGCTGCAGGTTTTTTTTGAATTGCTCGACATTTGCGGCAATCGCCGAGTTGGCGACCTGCAAAACCTCCGGCACGCTCCGGTAGTTCATCTCGATCTTGAATACGCGCGCGTCCGGATAACGTTTCGGAAACTCGAGAATGTTTTGGAAGTTAGCGCCCCGCCATGAGTAGATCGATTGCGCGTCGTCGCCGACCACCATTACGTTGCGATGCTCTTGCGCGAGTAAATCGATCAGGTCGGCCTGGATTTTGTTCGTGTCCTGATATTCGTCGACCAGGATGAATTGAAACTGCTTTCGATAGAATTGCGCGACGCCTGCATGTTGTTGCAGCATCGACAACGTTTTCTGAAGCAAGTCGTCAAAATCGATCGAGTTCGTCGCTTTCTTCTTTTTTTCGTAGCGCTCCTGAACATCTTTGATCCTGTCGAGCAAAGGCAAGAAGTAGGGGAACTTGCCCGCGAGCAGTTCTTCCATTGGCGTTTCGGTGTTGATGACGAAACTAAAAATCTCCGCAAGCACGTCGCCTTTTGGAAATCGCACTTCTTTTGGATCGATGCCCGCGCTCGCGACCACCGTGTTGATCAAGTCTTTTTGATCTTCGCGGTCCATAATCGTGAAGCTGCTGTTGTAGCCGATCGCGCTTCCGTGGCGTCGTAGAATCCGGTTCCCGATCGAGTGAAATGTTCCGCCCCAGATGCCGCTGGCGTCGATCGGCAAAACGTTCGCTACTCGATCCAACATTTGCCGCGCCGCCTTATTCGTGAACGTGAGCAGTAAAATGTTTCGCGGATCGATTCCGTTTTCGAGCAAATAAGCAACGCGGTAGGTCAGGGTGCGCGTTTTGCCCGAGCCGGCGCCGGCGATAATTAGTTGTGGTCCCGGCGGCGCGGTGACAGCCGCGAGCTGTTGCTCGTTCAGCTCGGCGGCGTAATCGATGTGGATTGAGGTCGACCTTTCTGGCCGATGCAGCGTGTATTGACGGGACACATTTTACCTTTAGCGGCGGTCACGAGCCGTCGCAATTATGGGCAACTCAGCGAACTTCGACCCGACAGGAACTAGAGCGACCGTGGTCGTCGAGTGCGATTAATTGATAACTGCCACGCGACGACCTCCAGCTCAGCATATCGGTCGAGCGCGACTTTCCGATGAAGCTCTTGTCGGCAAACCAGTAAATCTCGCGAACATCGGCATCGGTTTTTGCGCGGAGAGGAATTTCGCCCGAGGTGTCCAGCACCGTCGCGTTGCCCTCCGCCGGCGAAACAATTTTTGGAGGATTTCCGCTGCGCGCAGTCAGCTCCGATTCCGTTCCGGGCAAAAACGGCGGCGGCGAACGTCGCGGCAAGCCTGCCCGCTCGAAAAGCTTCAACAAGTCGCTGGGCCAAAACTCGTAGACTTCATGGCGGAGAATTCGCGTTCCATCGTCCAACGGGACCCGCAAACCGGTTGCCGCATCGACCAAAACCTCCTGATGGACATCGCAAGTCTTGATCGGCGAAATTCCGGGAATGAACCAGCCTTCGACCCGCTGGGTGCAATGTTTACCCGGCAAATCCCCAGACACCGCGCAAAATTCCACTCGCTTCAAATTCGCGTTCGGCGGCGGCCGATGCGGTTCGACTGGCTCCGGCCAACTGGCGCGTAACGCATCGATGACCTGAAACAAGAGCGGCGCCGCGGCTGCGCGCCCAATGAAGGCCGGATTCGGTTTGCCGTCGAAATTTCCAAGCCAAACCGCGAGAACGTAGTGGTTGAAGACGGCGATCGACCAGGCGTCATGAAAACCGTGGGAAGTTCCGGTTTTCCAAAAAACGGGCGCGATATTGCTGGAATCTACAATACCAATCTCCGGGCGCGGCACATTGAGCATTTCCAAGGTCAGAAACGCTGCTTCAGGAGTTACAACTTGCCGGCCGTGCCTGGGAGTTGGTTCCGTTGTCCTTCGACGAAGCGGTCGCAGCTCGCCGTTGTCTGCGAGCGCGGCATAGAGTCGGACCAAGTCTTCCATCTTGATTTCCGCGCCGCCCAGCGGCAGGGCCAACCCGTAAAGCGATTCCGAACGCGGTAGTGGGACGCCCGCGCCGCGAAGAAATTCGTAAAGCGTTGGATTCGCCAGCTGCGATGCCAGTTCCACCGCGGGCAAATTTCGACTTCGCGCGAGAGCATCGCAGGCTCGAATTGGTCCCAGAAAATCGCGATCGAAATTCTCCGGATTGTAATCGCCGAAACTCCGCGGCGCGTCCGCCAGAATCGACAACGGATGAATCAGCCCTTGATCGAGTGCGAGCGCGTAAACGAACGGCTTCAGAGTCGAACCGGGGGAACGCGGGCTACGTGTTCCGTCGACTTGTCCCTGAATGTCCGCATTGAAAAATCCGGCCGAGCCAACCTGCGCCAGTACGTCCATGTTTCGGACGTCGACCAGCATCGCGGCAGCGTTCTGAAACCCGCGATTTCGATTCGCTTTGATGTAATCGGCGATCCGCCGCTCGATCAGTTGTTGCTTTTGCAAATCGAGCGTTGTGACAACTGCATCTCTCGCGTTCGTGTTCGTCAAAACTTGTTGAACAAAATGGGGCGCGAAAAATGTGCGCTCGGCTTCCGCGCGGGCGCTAAATTCTCGCGCGAACGTCTTCTCAGCGCCGTTCGAGCGATCGTACCAATTCTCCTGCGCGGCGTTGAGTGAATGATTATCGCGATCTGCACGCAACGTGCGCCGGGTTGGGCTTTGGGGAATGACGCTAAGTGAAATCGATTCCGGACGCGTCAAGTCCATTGCGTTCTTGCCGAAATAAATCTGACTGGCCGCACCGACACCTTCGATGTTGCGTCCGTAAGGCGCTAGGTTCAGATAGGCTTCCAGAATCTGGGATTTCGAATAATGTCGCTCCAGTTCGAACGCCCGCAAGATCTGGCGAAGTTTTCCCAGCGGAGTGCGCGTCTGGAGGTGAAACCGCAACCGCGCGACTTGCATCGTGATGGTCGATGCTCCACTGCGCCCGCCGCCACGCAGCAGTCCGAATCCGGAGCGGGCTAACGCTATCGGGTTCACGCCAGGATGCCGGGCAAAATACTTGTCTTCGTATTGCAGCGTGGCATCGACCAGTTCGGGCGAAATCTGCGACAGCGGTGTCCAGATCCGAAACTTCTGGTCCGACGTTAACGTGACCCGCAGCAATTCGCCGGTGCGATCGCGAACGCATTGCGAGAATGAAATACCATCGAGCAGCGGTGGCTTTGGCAGAAAGAGCCAAACAAGCAATGCGGTCATCCCGAGCAGAGCGAGGGACCTCACCCACGAAGCGCGGAGCACACGAGATAACTTGTGTGATCCAGCCCCTTTTGGGAGGTCCTTCACGTCGTTCAGGATGACACGCGTTATCACGTTTTACTCTGTCACTGTGATTTTGCCGCCAACACCGCGGCCTTTGATGTTGCGTTCATACATCGACTCGGCAAAAACCGGCGGGACAACGAACTCGCCGCGGTTGGTCGATTTAATTTGATAATTGATCTCGAGGACGTTCTCGGTCGCAGTCCCGAAGAAGATTGCGCGGTCTTCGCGCACGTCGACATAATCGACGCCGTTGATCGACGACACGCCCGGTTGTAACGACGATCCCACGACTTCGAAACCTCCCGGTAGAAGATCGACCACGGCAACATTGGTAAAGGTCTCGTCGCTCTTGGTGCTACGCACTCGAAGACGCACATGGACCGGCTCGCCAAGCTTTGTCCGGGTGATGGGTTTGTCGTCCTTATCGAGGAGCTCGCGGAAGATCTCCAGACCTTCGCTCATCGCCTTTTCTGGAAGACGTCGATCGTATCCGGCTTCAACAACCTGATAGAACGCACCCGGTCCGGTCATGAGCGGCGCGCTCTTGAATCGAAGCGCGGTCGCGTCCTTCGAGAACTGCGCGCGTTGAAGTAATTTCGCAGCGCTAACCAGGCTGACTTCGCGCCTGTCTCTATGAACTTCCGCGATCGTCAGTTGCGGAGGATTCTGAGCGACTACATGCGAGTAGGCTGTGAGCGCCTGAACCGCATATGCGGCGGATAGAGTGTTGAACTGTCCGTCGCCGATCGGTTTCAGGATTTGTTCGAACTGAGTCGCCGAAATCTTCTTCAGTCGCGCGGGAAATTGTCGCGCCAGCACGGTGACATATTGAGCATTGGTCCCGAGCGGTTGACAGAAATCCTCGTAGGTACGCTCGCTTTTATTATCGAGTTTAAATTTGTCGATCAAAGTCTCTGCGTCCTTGTCTTTGTGGAGGAGTTTGAGCGAGCCGGCGAGGTAAACGCCGGTTAGATCGTTTTCCCATTCACCTTCGTTCTTCTTCTTTAAATAATCCTGGAGATTGAGAATGTAATTGGTGGTGATCACGCCTTCGCGCGTCAGGACATAAATCGCGTAGGCGATTCTACGCGCGTCAATCAGGTCGGACGGTTGTTTCGCGACCATCCGTTGCAAACTGCGCAGTCCAGTCGAGAACATTTCGGCCGGCGGCGGAAAACCGGCGACTTTGGCTTCGCTCAGGAAATCCATCACGTAAGCGGAATTGAAGCTGATATGCTCGCCGTTCTCTGGCGCCCAATATCCGAACGCGCCCTGAGCGTTTTGGCGACGGCGCAAAATGCTGAACGTTCTTTCCATTTGCGCGTTCACTTCCCCGCGGCTCAGGCCGAAGTCGGATTCAGTCGACAGAACTAAACGACAGAACGCGCCGCTGGTGACTTGTTCGCTGCATCCGAAAGGAAAACTCTTCAGGTAAGAGTCCAGACCGTGCGCCAGCCCGAGCGGCGTGGCCGAGAGCGCCGCATCGCGCTTCGCGAACTCATTGTAAATCTGGCGTTTGATTGGAACGTCAACGCTCGCCTTTTTAAAACTGGCACTGCGAACATCGGTAACGAATGGGACCGCCGGACGGACACTGAGCGTCGCGCGGCGTTTTGTTTCGATTCCATTTCGGCTGGCGATAAATCTGATCTCGCCCGAGCCGAGGACCTCGTTTACGTGAAAGCGAAACACCGCACTTTTCTCGCGGCCTTCCGCGATCTGCATTTTCTGCGTTGCTTGTCCTTTAACGGACAATTGCGGCGATGTTTCCGCTCGCAACTCGATCTCAGCGTCGGCGCCCGAGCCTTCGACGTTGTTAGCCACCGTCACGCCGGCTTCGAATTCGTCGTTGGGCACGGCGAGCACCGGCACGCTCGGTGTGACGACGAATGGTCCGCGAATGAGCGAGTCGCGATCGGATGCGCCTGTGGTGTCGCTGGCAACCGCGACTGCCATGATTTTTAAGGTGCCGTCGAAGAAATCCGGAACGTTGTAAACGACTTCGCGCCGATTCGAGTCGGCATCGAGAATGCCGGACCAGAACACGACCGGTTTTTCGGTGACGCGTTTAAACGGATTCAGTCTTGGCGCTTCGCCTTCGCCACCACCGAATGCCGAGAGTGAGCGAAGCAGCGAGAATTCCGGAATGATAAGGTCAACAATTTGCGCGGTCTCAACACCGAGCGCGCATTTGCGAAAGAAATATTCCAGCGGTTTCGGCGTTTTGTAATCGGTCACCTGTAAAATTCCCTGATCGACCGCGAACACGACTATCCTGGAAGGTTTATCCGTTTTGTAGCCAATGTGTAACGCGTCGCCCGGCTTAACTGTGGCTGCGCTATCGAGTTCGATCTTCAGCCGACGTTTTTCGACGTTTGCGGCGAACGGAACAACTCCGTAGCTCAGTGGGCTGACGAAAATTTCCTTGGAATCAAGCGCGCGGACGAACGAGACGTTGATGTAACCACTGCCTTCAAAAGTTTCGGGCAGCCTAATGTGCTGGATGCTGCTGGGCGTATTGGTTTGGAACCAGGCATAAGCGTAAACTTTCTCGCGCTCGATGGTGATGAGTCCGCTTCCCCCGTAGGGCGCGATGATGCTGACAGCAATATCTTCGCCGGGATTGTATTGTTTCTTGTCGAGTTTGATCTGGAGCTCGGCATTTTTCTCCAACGATCGTGATACCTGACCTTGACCAACTACCGAGAAGCGCAGTTTGCTGACGACGCGATTTTTATCATCTCGCAATTCGATGAGGTAATCGCCTGGATCGTTGGTTGGAAGCGCGTAATGAAGTCCGGTTGAGGCCACAGCAATCTTTTCGGATTTCAGTGGACGTTCGCGCAGCACCGATTCGTAGGTGTAATTCCCGTTTTCCTGCTTCTTGAGCACGGAGACATATTCCTGGGCGACGACATTGAGCGTCACATTCTCGACCGCGATTTTGTTCAGCTGCGGATCAATCGCGATTAGGTCGACCGCCCGCGGCTTTTTCATGTCGATGTAACGGAGATCACCGTCCGGTTTGTAGCCGATCACGTAGGGCAATGCGGACACCAGCGCGTTGACATAACTGGTGACGCTGCGGCCGCCTTCGCCTTCAAAACCTTCGGCGATGAACCGCATCGAATATGTTGAATCGGCAAAGCGCTCAAGCTGTAGGTCGAAGTCAGCGTGACCGTCGTTGTCAGTCTTTTGTTCGCCGAGATCCGATGTTTGCGAGCTGCGCGTTTTCTTTTCGTCAATCAACGGATCGAAAAAGGTGTAATCCGGAAACTCGGAAAACGAAAAAGCGGAAGGCTCGAGCTCAACCTTGCCGGCCACACGGCGATCGCTGGCCGGCGTGCCATAAAGATTGGCCAATGTGATCGTGGCATGCACGTCGTTCGGACTGATCCATCCTTTCGGTGCAGCTTTGGAAAGCTGCGTCTCGAGTTTCATCCGGTCGGGCAGAAATTCTTTTACGCTGGTGGTAGTCGACCCGAGAAGCGTGCCGCGTTTGTTGTCTTTGATCAGATAGATGTTGATCGTGTAGGTGCCGGTGGGGGATTCGTTGGCAGTGAGATAACTCAGCTCGACGAACCCGGTATCCGGTAACGTGACTTTTTTGGTCTGCACTTTCAGGTCACGCGCGTCGATGACTTCGGTCTCGACTGGCAATCCTTTAAGGTTTCCCTGCCATCGGCGTTGTTTGATGATTATTCCCGCGTGAATTTCGTCGCCCGGCCGGTAAACGCCGCGCTCAGTAAACACAAAAGCGTCCAAACCATCCGGTCCGATATTTTCCGCGCCTTCCGTCTCGAACCGGGAAAAATTCAGCACTCGATCTTCACTCGCGAATGGCATGAACGCGATGTCGTCGCCGTTCCGCGCGACGAATGCAGTCGGCGCTTTCTCGCGCTCGGATTTTTCTACCGACGAAAAAGTGCAGTGACCATCTGCACTGGTTTTCGCGGTTTGAACTGGAACGCCATTCTTACCCAAGATGTCGACCGTGGCGCCGCCGATCGGTTTTCCGGTTTTAATTGAAACTAGAAAGACGTCGCTGCTGCCGTCCGTGCCCTTCTTGGTCAGAATGCCGATGTCGGTAACGAGCAGGAACCGGCTGTCCTTGATTCCGCTAATCGGTTTCTTTTTGTCTGGGTCCCAACCGCGCGCGGTCAGAAAGAAGAGTCCGCGCTCGCTTCCGCCGTCGGCGGGTTTTTTTAGTTGTTCGGTAAAGTCGAACGCGGAGTAGTTCGCTTTCCATTTGTCCTGCACTGCAATCGGTTGATGCTCAATCGCGATCCGGGCGATGTTTTCCTGATTGAACAGACTCGGATTTTTGAATTCAGGATCCTCGAATTTGCCTTCACTCTGGCTGACCAGATGATTGATCTGAGTTGTGGCGACGCGTGCGATTTCATATTCAATCGCGTTCAATCCGCGGGACCGAATCGATAACTTTCTTTCGCCGTTGAGCGCGAGCAATCCGCCCTGGCTCTCAATTTGCACTTCGCGCGGAAGCTCGGGCACAGCCACGACCGCGTTGTAGTCTTCGGCCAGTGGATAATCGCCGAACGCCTTCACACCTTTGGCGATTCGAACATAAAGTTCGCCTTCGCTTTCGACCCGCACTCGAAATGCGTGTTGCCGGTCTTGCGCTTTCTCGGAAGGCAGCGCCGTGAATTGAATCGATTTGGCTTGTTCCAAGATTTCGTCCGGAACGTCAGTCGCGCTTTCCCATTTGGATCCTTCCTTCTTTGATTCGCTGGTGTCGTCAGAATCTTCCGAGCTACCGCTGTCCTTGCTTGAGGAGTCGCTTTGATCAGCGCTTTCGGAATCCGAATCTTCGTCTTCCGATTTTTCGACTTCTCGTTTCGGCAATAGCCAAATCTTGACCGCTTTGGCCAGGTCTTTGGTGCTAATGTCGGCGGTGGTACTCAATATAAGGACCTGTTCCGGCTCTCCGCTCTTGTTCCGGGCAATGTTTCCGTCAATCGAACTGATCTGGAACGCCGCCGCCAACGAAGGGATCGATATTTTTTGTTCGACTCCATCGTGCGTTTCGGCGCCGCCCTGAGCCGTCCGGACGCCGCTTCTTACTTCAAGCTTCATGAAATCTTCTTTTTCGGGAAGCGCGACGCTCGAGCTGCGCAAGTAGGCCAGCCGGCGATGCAATCCGTAGGTCAAGGTGAAATGGGGCGGCTGCTCCGATTTCGGAAACACCGCTGAGCCGCCGACCATTGTCAGCTTGATATGTTTATCCAGTTCTCCCGGCTCGACTTGATGGGTGAGCTCGAGGGTTGCGGTGACTTGCCGCTGTTTCGGATTGGTCGGGTCTTGGTAAAGCTCCAGCTGCGAGATCCCGACCGAAAAAGCCGGCGTCCGCGTTTGGTAGGTCAGCCGCTCCATCAAAACCTGCGACGGGAAGAATTGTTTATCGAATGTGATTTGATACTTGCGGTCGGCCGGCCAATCCTCGCTTGGGCGAAAAGTTAGCTCTTTGTCTGAATTCCAGGACCACGTTCCGGCGATTTGCGGCTCGATCTTAACGCCGGTGAGCGAAGGCTTCTTCAAGTCTTCTAGACGCGCGGCCGGATCGCTGAACCTCATGACCAACGGCGGATATTGCAGTTCCTTGTCCAGCTTGGTGACGGGGATCGCTGAGATGGTCGCGGAAACGCGGTGCGGCTTCGGTCGATTTTGATACCATTTCCAACTCCAAATTGAGCCGCAGGTAATCAGAAGGGCCGCGATCAAGATCGACGCCGTCGTTCGCGGCCGACTGGTGCTAAAGCCGGACCATGCGGAGTGACCTTTCGAAAACCAACTCGGGGGACTCCAGGAGACATGACCGAAAATTGCGAACCAGATGCTGGCCAACGCCCGGCCAAGCCAGAAAACCGGGCTAAGAACGAGTTCGGAAACCTTGGAGAGGAAGGCTGGCATTTTCATGAGGGAATTACGGATGTTCTCCGGAAATCTTTCAAAGCAAAAAATGGATGCGTCTAAGGAGAATAACCCAGCGCTCTAGCGCTGGGATAAAACGGCTTTTTGCGAACGAGTCCCGTCAGGGCGAAAGAAAATTTGTGCCGTCCTTGCAGGACTCTAACGAGAATCGATATGCTATCGCAGCCTTGAAAGGCTGGGCTATTTTCAAACCGATCCCGATGACGAATTGGAAAGCATGAAAATCACCGGATTGATGGCCACGCGCCGCAGTTTGATTGAGCGATTGGCGGACTGGAACGATCGAAAACACTGGCAGGAATTTTTCGACAGCTATTGGAAACTGATTTACTCGGCGGCGCGCAAATCCGGACTGACCGATGCGGAAGCGCAGGAAGTCGTCCAGGAAACCGTCATCACCGTGGCCAAGAACATCGACAAGCTGAAATACGACCCTAACCGCGGATCGTTCAAAGGCTGGCTTTTGCAAATCACCCGTTGGCGCATCGTCGATCAATTTCGGAAACGCGAACCCGGCAACGCCAAAGCTCCGCGCTCCGCCGAGAGCCGACTTACCGCGACGATTGAGCGCGTCCCAGATTCAGGGGTGGCCGATCTCGACGCGGTTTGGGAAGCAGAGTGGAAGGAAAACCTTTTCGAGGGCGCGATCGCGCGGGTGAAGAAGAAAGTCGATCCGAAGCAATTTCAGATTTTCGATTGCTACGTGCGCAAGGAATGGCCGGCCCAGAAGGTTGCTGAACAATTGCGAGTCAGCGTCGGACAGGTTTATCTCGCCCGGCACCGGGTTGGCGCGGTCCTAAAGAAGGAGATCCGGGCAATGGAAAAAATGGGTCGCTGATCGAGCGTTCAACTTACCCTTTCATTAAAAGCGCCCTTCAGGGCGGTGCTTAACAGCGTAACAACGAAAAACCGTTTAAACGGTTTTGTTCGTCGAGGCGTGGCGTCACCGGACTGACGCCCGGTGTTAATGAGATTGGGCGAGGCGGCAGTAATTGCCTCGCCGACGCCTCTTGTGTAAAATCGGCACCATTCCGGATCAAGTCTCCGCTCAAGTCCCTGTCGTCCCCGATCACGAACTGCTGCGCGTGATCGGTCGCGGCGCTTATGGTGAAATCTGGATGGCGCGCACGGTGACCGGCGGTTTGCGCGCGGTCAAAATCGTCTACCGCAGCACGTTTGAAAGTGAGCGCGCGTTTCTGCGCGAGTTTGAAGGCATGTCGGCGTTCGAGCCGATCTCGCGGGGCCATGCCGGTTTCGTCGACATCCTCCACGTCGGACGTACCGCGGAACATCTGTATTACAGCATGGAGCTGGCGGACGATCATATGGCCGGACGCAACATCGATCTTCTCAATTATGAGCCGCGGACGTTGAAGAGCGATTTGGCCCGGCATAAACGACTGTCGGCCGACGAATCGATTCAACTTGGGGTTTCACTAACTGAAGCGCTCGAGGCGTTGCATCAACACGGCTTGACCCACCGCGACATCAAACCGTCGAACATCATTTTCATCGACGGCGTACCAAAACTTGCCGACATCGGACTCGTTGCAGCGAGCGGTCAGCAATCGTTTGTCGGAACCGAAGGCTATGTCCCACCGGAAGGACCGGGAACGCCGCAGGCCGACGTATTCAGTTTGGGCAAACTTCTTTACGAAGTCAGCACCGGGAAAGATCGGCTCGACTTCCCGGAGATCGATTCTCAGTTGAGCCAGCGTCCGGATCGCGAACAGCTCCTCCAACTCAACGACGTCCTCGTCAAAGCGTGTGCGCAAGATTCGAAGAAACGTTATCGCACGGCGGCAGAGATGAATTGCGATCTGGTCGCTCTCGAAGACGGCCGGAGTCCGGCGCGCCCAAAATCCATCTGGAAAGTTCTGCTCGTGATTGCTGCGATTCTGGCAATCGGCGCAATCGCGTTTTGGCGGTATTCGGGGCGAAGCGGATCGAGCACCGAGATGCATTTGAAAACGACGATCCGCACCGATCCACCAGGCGCTCTGGTGATTTTGGGGGACCACGCTGAAAAAAGTCCGGCAACGTTCGAGGATTTAGATCAACGCAAATACCGGCTGCGAATCATGAGTCCAGGCTACGATCCGATCGAAACGACAGTCGATCTGGGCGCGCTGCGCACGCCGCAGCCATCTGCGTTTCATCTCGTGCGTAGCAAAGGGCTGCTCCAGATCGAATCGGATCCTGCGGGCGCGCAATTTTCTTTGCGGAGTGAGGACGGTCAGACGTCTCGCGAGGGCGTAACCCCGCAAACGATTGTCGATCTTCCAACGGGGAAATATTCAATCGCGGCGCACCGCGGAAATTGGGAAATGCGTGATCAAATCGAAGTGGAGCGCGGTGAGACGGCGAAAAAGGCGTTCGCATTCGTCGCTGCGCCGCTCAAGATCACAAGTGAACCGACCGGCGCTGAAATTGTGATCGACGGGACCCCGCGTGGCCGCACTCCGTTGCAAATCGATCTGCCAGTGACCTCTCACCAAGTCGCCGCGCAACTGACGGGCTGGCCTAACGAAGAACAAAAGATTGATGTCGCCGCGCAACAAGCGAATACCGCTCATTTTGTTTTCGCCAATGGCAGTGTGAAACTTACCAGCGCGCCTGGCGGGGCCAGCGTGCGAGCCAACGGCAAGGACCTCGGACAAACCCCGCTTGTCATCGAAGAAGTGAAACCGGGCGATGTGACTTACGAGTTGCGTTTGTCCGGATACAATCCGACCACTGTTACTGGCAAGGTCGATCCGCAGCAACAAACGTTTTTGGCCGCGCGATTGGAAAAGAGCGTCGGACCCGCGCCCGGACAGCCGTTTATCAACTCGTTAGGGATGAAATTCGTTCCACTCGGCGATATTCGCATTTCGATTTGGGAAACGCGGGTCCATGACTACACTCTGTTTGTCCAGACAACCGGTCGGCGGTACGAACCGACGGATTTTCAACAGGCGCCCAACCATCCGATCGTGAAAGTGAACTGGTTCGACGCGGTGGCGTTTTGCAAATGGCTCACCGAAAAAGAACACGACGACAACCTGATCGAAGAACGGCAATCGTATCGCTTGCCGACCGATCGGGAATGGAGCCTGGCGGTTGGATTGCAAAATGAGCCCGGCGGAACTCCGCAGGCGCGTGACGGTAAAATAAAAGATCAATTCCCGTGGGGCAAACAGTGGCCGGCTCCAAGTGGCGCGGGCAATTATGGAACTCCGCAAAAACACGGTGCGACCGCGGCGGTCGGAAGTTTCAAACCGAACGCGCTTGGGCTGTACGATCTCGGTGGCAACGTTTGGGAATGGGTCGCCGACACTTACAAGGGAGGAACCACTGCGACCGGTCGTGACTGGGGAGTGCTGCGCGGCGGTTCGTGGGCGACAACGAACAAGTTGGAAATGCAATCGTCCTACCGAAACGTGGTCGATCGAAACGAACGCGACGTCATTTACGGATTTCGTTGCGTGCTCGCGGCCGAACCGGCCGAGAATCGGTAACTAGTTCGCGGCGATCAAATCGCGCAGGCGTTCGATAAACGGAATTTGCCCCGGGTTTATTTTACGCCGCGCGATTTCTTCGAGAAAAAATTCCGCGCGATCGACTTCGGGAAATTCTGCGAACTTTCCCGAATGAGGCGGCCATTCCAGCTGAAACGTGTTCGATCGCAATTGGAATAATTCCGGCAGATCTCCTTCGAACGCCCAGGCGTGAACGGTCTTACCGCCTTTCTGTTTGATCGAACCGAGTGGAATGAGATTGCCACTCGATTTGATTCCGAGCTCCTCTTCAAATTCAAGCTGCGCGCGCACCAACAAATCTTCGCCTTCCGCGGCTTCGCCTTTGGGGATCGTCCAGGCTCCGTCGTCTTTGTTTTTCCAAAACGGTCCGCCAGGATGAACCAGAAGGAATTTGAGCGAATCATTTTTTCCCCGGAACATCAACAATCCCGCGCTGATGTTGTTTCGTTTGCGAGTTAATTCCACATTCACCCCTATTTGATTAGGCTACGGGTTTGTACTTATACCCTAATCTTTTTTTCCCCAGGTAAATACCGCTGCAAGAAGGAGGGCAAATAGAACGATACCTATAAGCTCCTTGTCGGTGTCTGGCCCGTATCGCTTGCTGGCTCCCCCAAGTGCTAAAACCGTGAGAGGCAAAAATATCGCGCCCATTAAGTTTATGCCCGCTCAGAATAAGCTGAGCGCGTGCCGCCGGCGCCGAGATTTTCCGTAGCTCCGAACTCCCTGCTCCCTGTCGCGCCGGATAATGTTCGAGACGGCGGCGCCGTCTTTCAATGAATGATGCCGAGCGAGTTGAGGGTCGCTGAATCGATGCCTGAAGTGATGTTCATGCGATGATCGCTCTGATAGCGAGCAAGCGCGGATCGAGTCAACGGGCCCATCTTGCCGTCGATCGCGTAGGTGTAATAACCTTGGCGCTGTAATTCAGTTTGGACTCCGGCCACAATTTGGTCGGGGGTGAAGTCGCCGTATCCGTAAATCGGCTGGGTGTACTCGTAATTAGAGTAAGGCGCGTAGCCCCAGGCCGGGTACCACCAGCCGTCGTCCCAACCCCACCAGCCCCAATCGAAAAAGATGAACGTCACGCAATGGTGCTTCCACCAGTTGTGATCGTGATGATGATGGTGATTCGCGGCGTTAATTTGTTGGGCTTGGGCAGTGGTTGAACGATTTCCGTTCCAATTGCGCAAACGGGTTGAAGTTTGGGGATCGAGTTTTGCTTTGTTGATGGTCGCGATGCCAGACGGCGAGTGCAGCTTGCCACTGCCTGCCTGTCCGCCGGTGCGGACTGCGTTCGTGTTCAAGTTCGTCGGATGACGAATGGTAGAATTGCGCACTCCCGGGTAAACGAGGGTGCGTTGGCCACTTCCGTTAACGGTCGTCGTGGGCCGATACACTGGCTGGCTGGAGAAATTGTGCGGCACACCGCCTCCGCCCGGATGTGGGATGCTAACTCCAACTGGCGCCGTTGCCGGTGCACTTGAACCATGATGCACTGGAGCCGGCGGTGGCGGTGAATCCGAATTTCCGCCGCTCTTAGCGACTGCGTTGCCGCTAAGTCCGATCAAAGTAACGACGACCACTATTCCCAGTAAGTTCTTCATGCTCATGCCTTCTATAATTAAACCATTTTCCTGCCAATTCGTTGCGGCCTTAATTGTCACACTTTAAGCATTTACACCGAATTACGCAGGCAGGTGTAATTCTCGTCCCGCACAAATCGAACCCTTGCTGTTTCAGGAGGCGCTCATCATTGACGAAATTGTAGCCACCGACCTGACGCTTAAGCTGTGGTCGGTTCCGGCATTTGTTGGTCAGGCGCGCTGTCGACGGCGCGAAAACTCTTCCAGTGTTCAAGAGGCATGCTGGCAATCGTAATTAGCGCCAGCTGACTGATCATGAATCCAAGCAGCCAAGGAAAGGCTTTTTGCATAAAACCGTAGGAATGCAGCCCGACTCCAAGCATGTTGACTCCGAACCAGGAAAAGCTGGTCACGACGTTGCCGAAGACGGCCATCATCATCAGGCCGCGTTGACGAATGAATCCGCCCCAGCGCGCATGCAAAACAATCGCGCACCAGAGAACAATCAGGACCGCGCCGTTTTCCTTTGGATCCCAACCCCAGAACCGTCCCCAGGATTGATCCGCCCAAATTCCGCCGAGCACCGTGCCGACAAAACTGAAAAGGGTTGCGAAACAAACCACGCCATAAGTCATGCGGGCCAGCGAATTGGCCGTTTCCTTCGTTAGCGATCGGGTGAAGACGCCGCGAACGATGTAGATGATCGCGAGCATGCCGGCCAGGAACATCGCCGAGTAACCCGTTGTGATCGCGACCACGTGCGTCGCCAGCCAGATGTTGGTGTCGAGTACGGCCTGCAACATTTCCAACGTGTCGCCGCTGCCCGCCAGGTGATGCGCGATAATCAATGTGACGAAACCAATTGCGCCCGCGCAGGCAGCTCCGATCCCGTCCCGGAAAATTCGTTCAAGGATCAGCGCCACAATCACCGCACCCCATCCGATGAAAATTGCGGACGAATAAAGATTTGTGACGGGCGGACGTTCCTGAAGATACATCCGTGAGAACAGGCCAAAGGTGTGGATCGCGAGCGCGAGTAACAAAAGATAAAACGCGGTGCGGTTTAACGTCTTGCTCCAGCCAAGCCAGGAAGCGCAGGCGAGGAGGAACGCTAGCACGTAAATCGCCATGCTTTGGCTAAACGGCTGAAGGCGGTTGAACAGAAATTCGAACGACGCTCGCTTGGACGCGTTCGGCTGCTCTTTCGCGAACCAGCTTGCTAGAACATCGACACGTTGGTTGAAAGCAGAATGATCCCTGGCGCGGTAGGCGTCTCCGATCTCAGCGTATTCGCTAACGATTGGATGAAGTTCACCGGTTGCGACTGAATGCAGCAAAGTGTCACCGATTGAATGCCAATCGCCGTTTCTCTGGATTGGCGGGACCGCGAGAAGGTAGGCCATTTCCGAAACCTTCTCGTATTTCTGAATGAGCTCCGCTACCTGATCGAGTTTCGATCGATCGACGTTTTCTCCCCGCTGGGCTTGGACCGCGGCTTTGGCAGCGTCGGGCAGGTTTGAGATGTAGGTATTGAGTTCGGCCGCGATGTTTTGAGTTCCTTCAAGTTGAACGCTGTTTTTCAGCCGCTGATAAAGCGTTAGGCCATTTCGCAAATTTAAAATCGCGCTTTGGTAAGCCGAACGTCGCACAGCCTCGAGCTTGTCCGCCTGATCGCCTTGTTCTTCGATCTGTTTCAGGAACGGCGAGAATTCCACGAAGCTGAAATATTTCCGCTGGCTTTGCTCCCAGCCAAATAGACCAAGGACTTCGTCATTTTGGACGACGAAGACGGGATATTGATCGGCGACGGGCGCGTTGAAGAGCACATCCGTTAGCCACTGGATCGCGTTTAGAGTGCGACCGTTCTCAAGTTCGAGCTCCTGCTTGCCGTGAATGATGAGAAGCGAATTGCGCCCGACGGTATCGAGTGGTTTGACCCGACCGCCAACCAGTACCGGAATTTTTCCGAATTTCGTCAGATCAGAGTTGTCCTTGCCGATCTTCGGCGGCATCCAGTCTCCGCCAATCCAGCCGGCCATCACTACTAAGACGATCAAAGGCACGAATCGTTTCACGCTGAGGCCTTTCGTCTTTGTCGGGCAAAGCCGATCAAGTGGAACCCGAATTGCCAAAGCAAACCGGCAGCGACAATCACGCACGCAACATATGGCGCGAGAAAGCTCGGATTGTGGACGACTTGAAGAATCGTGGCCCGATCGTCCTGCTGAAAGCCCGCCTGATAGAACGTTTCGCCGCGATAACGCAACGGATGATTCATGTAAATCAAGACATCGCGGCTCACCTTCCGCTCCGGATCGATCAACGTCACTTTACTGGCGAAATTCTTCGGGATCTCGGTGCCGGCATATTTTTCGTGAGTGAATTTCTGCAACGTGACGCTGTACGGTTTGTAGTAACGCGCCGTGCGCATTGCGATCATCCAGGTCCGGCCACCGCAAGAAAAAGTTTGAGGCGCGCCAAGTCCATCGGAGACGAGCCAAGTGCCTAACGAGCCGCCGTCCTTTGGCAGAATTTCGATCGCTGCCGCGGGAACATCGCGTTCGTCCTGTGCGGTGGTTCGCGGAAGTGGCTGCACCGCAATCATCGCGCCCGGCCCTTGATTCGCGATTGGGCGCGCGCCGCCTGCATCACTCGACATCTTCAGGCTCGCGTTCTGATAGAAATTGTTTACCGCGATCCGAAACGGCAGGCTCCAGTGATCGATGGTCCGGTTAGTCTTTAGCAAACTTTCCGGAATCGCCGTTACCTGATCGAGATCGTTATCGGTTGTGTCGATCACGGCCAGCTCCATGTGCCGCTGGTCTTCGGAATAATTTTTCGTGTCGCCGCGCTGGAGCTGCATGTGACTCTCGACCGCGAACAGATCGGTAAACAATCCACCGGCGAGCATGATGATGAGTCCGGCGTGGGTGAGGTGGATCCCAAATTTCTTCCAGGTCCAACGAAACCGTTTCACGTGCGCCGCGATAAGATTAACCAGCAGCACGGCACCGATAAGGTGCCCGCCGGGAAAAATCGGAATTCGGAAACCGTTGCCTTCCGCCGGCCACCGCACCAGCCAGCTTTGAAAGTAACGCTGCTGCGCTTCATGAATTCCGAGATGAACCTGGGCAAGCGTGCCGGCAAAAATCAGCACCATCCCCGCTGCCAGGCAAACGATAGTCAGCTTCAGTGACGTAGTTAGATCGACAATTTTGCGGAGCATTTTTCTAAAATCGGACCGACTGCACGAACTTTACAAAATTCGGTTTCTCTTTTCCAACTGCCGCGCTCGGGCCGCTTGCTTTAACAAACCAGACATGTCCGTCCCGCCGGGTCCAGGCGGCAAGGGTGCGCGCATTCGGGCCGGCAATGTCGGCGATCGAAAAAGCCGCGCCATCGCCTTTCAGCGATTCGACTTGTGTCGCGACAGCGGCGGGAGTCATTGGTGGCAATCCGATCTGTTGACGCCAACGATTCACGTTATCGGTGTCGCTGCCGCCGTCGCCGTTGAAAGTGACGATCGAGATGTCGACTTTGCTGTCGTTCGCGCCGGCGCTGAAACTCGCGTAACGCATCGCCGACGGTGGAACTTCACTCCAGCCAGTGGGCAGTTGCCATTTGATTTGCGAGTTCGACGGGCTCTCCACGGGCGGGTTCGACAAGTTCTCCATTGACGGCATCGCGCTCGCCGCTTGCTGCGATTTGCTTCCTCCTTGGGTGTTGCAAACTGCTGTGACCCACTTAACAAAGTTGCCTTTCTGCGATTCGGTCAATGCCGCGTTGCCACGGATCTTGAAAAACAACGTCGATCCACTGGCGGACGTCATTGCAGCAATGATTCGCCCGTCTTTCGCCGGATCGGCGCCATTCGGCAGACCGGCAAGATCAACGACCGTGATGTCGCCAATCGAAGTTGTGAGATGCTGCACAATTTGATTGAGCTTCTCTTCATTGATCGGCGGTTGTCCGATTTGGGACAACCAACGATTTACATTTTCAAGTACGCTTCCCGCAGAAGCGCCGAGACTGACGAAAGAAATATCAGCGACTGCACCCTTATCGCCTTTGACGAGAAAACTTGCCTGCCGCATCTGAGAAAGCGGTTGCGGTTGCCAATTCGGCGGAGCGGGGACCGAAACGGTCGACCCGGTTGGGCCCATGCCTCCCGGCATCGACGGCGTCGGTGCGTTGGCCGGCATCGCATCCTGTTGATCGCTCGCCGATTCTTCGAGCGGCGCTTTCGAGACGCGGTACACCTTGATCTCGGATTTTCCGTCGCACCCGGCCAGGGCGAGGGCAATGACACCGCCTAAGATAAGAAACCTTTTATCCATTCGTGATCTCTAGAAGACAATCGCCGCGCCTATGCTACAGGCCGGCGCGAGCGCTTACTATATAGTACAATTCGGCGGCGGCTACGGGTTCACCGGAGGCCACGTCCCGAGCGGTCCACTTTTTGGTCTCATCTACTTCGTCGTAGCAGTCGTATCCGTTTCGACGTTCTGGGGGAGCGTGATCTATGTGATCGTTCAATCGCTTTGCTGGTCGCTTAGCTTTATCCGGTCAAAACACAAACATTCCGATAGCCGCCCCGAACATCAGCAAAGTTGCGATTGATACTACGACCGCACTCGCGATCGAGCTCGGCTGACTTTTCATCAATCCACGATTCAGTGCCGCAATCAAGATCGCCACGAGAAGAAACGGCGCGAGCAATCCGTTGATCACGGCTGTCCAGTAAAGAGCGCGCATCGGATTGACCTTCATGAAATCCATACCGATGCCGATGACCGTGGAAACGATGATCACGAGATAGAAGTGCTTAGCGCCGCGGAAGCGTTGATTGAGTCCTTCCTTCCAGGCGAACGTCTCCGCCAGCGCGTACGCGGCCGAGCCGGTCAAAGTTGGAATCGCGAGCAACCCGGTCCCGATTATTCCGATGGTGAAAAGTGTGCCGGCGAATTTTCCAGCGAGTGGAAAGAGCGCCTGGGCCGCATCTTTGCTTGTCTGGATGTTTGTTATGCCGTGCGAATGCAAAGTAAGCGCCGTTGTCACGATGATGAAGAACATGACCAGATTGGAAAAAAATGTTCCGATATCGACATCGATCTTTCGCGTGATGATCTCGCCGCGCGACGCACCTAGTCTGCGAATCAGCATTCGGCGCCCTTTCGCTTTTTCTTCTTCGACTTCCTGCGACGCCTGCCAGAAAAACAGGTACGGGCTGATGGTGGTCCCGAGAATCGCGACCAGGGTGCTCCATTCATCGTGATTTTTGGGCCAACTCGGAATGAAAGTCGCGTGCGCGATCTTTGACCAATCCGGATGAACGATGAAGCCAGTGATTACGTAGGCGAACAAAACCAGGGCCAGCCATTTCAGGATCGCAGCGATCTGGTGATAGCGAAAAAAGATCGTGGCCGCTGAAATTCCAACAGCGAAGACCACGACCAGGATGTGCGAATTGATTTTGGTGAGCATTGCGGCCGCGTCGGACATGCCGGAAAGATCAGCTCCGACGTTGATTGAATTCGCGGCGAAAAGCGCGATCGCGGCAACGAGGATCACGGACCGCGGGAATTTCTTATGAAGCGCGCCGGCCAGACCGCGGCCGGTTACCATTCCGATGCGCGCGCACATCATTTGGACAAACGCCATCAGCGGCCAGGTGATGAGGGCGGTCCACAAAAGCGCTAGTCCGTGTTGCGCGCCCGCAATCGAATAGGTAGCAATGCCCGACGGATCATCGTCCGCGGCGCCAGTGGTAATACCCGGCCCAAGTGAAGAAAAGAAACGCCGGACCAGGCCGGGTTCAGTTTTTTTCCCACTCATTTAGATTACGTTTCGGTCTTGAAGGCGTTGATGTCGACCTTAAGCTACAACAATGGAAGAGGCCGAAGTTCCGCTGGAAGGTTTGCACGAAGAAATCCATCACCGGGCCGAACATGGCGGCGAAAAATGGATTTCGTGGGTCGCACTTAGCACAGCCATTCTCGCCGTTCTTGCTGCCATCACCGGGTTGCTGTCCGGATCGCACGCCAACGAAGCGATGATGAGTCAGATCGAGTCGTCTGATCAATGGGCCTATTATCAGGCCAAAGGTGTCAAAGCGGCGGTGCTTGACGCGAAGATGTCCCTGAGCGGAGCTGCCGCCACCGAAGAAGACAAGACGAAGGCCGAACGATATCAGGAAGAACAAAAGGAGATTCAGAAAGAGGCGAACGCGAAACAAAGCGAGGCCAAATCCAATTTTCATCAGCACGAAGTCTTTGCCCGCGGCGTGACCATGTTTCAGATCGCGATTGCCATCGCTGCGATCTCCGCGTTGACCAAAAAGCGCCGGTTTTGGATCGTCAGCTTGATATTCGGCGTCGTCGGCTGCGTTTTTCTCGTTCTCGGCTTTAATCACTGAGATGCGCGTTCTCGCCATCGACGCTTCTTTGCGCAACACCGGCGTCGCAGTTGTCGATGCCAATAACGGAAAGGCTCGCGCACTTTACTTTGGAACAATTCACAACGTCCAGTCGTTGCGCTCGTCGTCTTGTCTGGTCGCGATCCGCGATCAGCTCGCGCAGCTTATCCGTCAACACGAACCGGATTGTTGCGCGCTCGAGTCGGTGATTTACGTGCAGAGTCACAAAACCGCGATTCTCCTCGGCGCGGCGCGGGGCGCTGCGATTCTCGCCGCGGCGGAAAATGGACTGCCAGTATTTGAATATCCACCGACGCGCATCAAGCAGGCGACCGTCGGGCGTGGCGGCGCAGGAAAAAATCAGGTCGCCTTCATGGTTCGCGCCCTTCTCGGTTTGACAGAAACTCCCGACGCTGATGCTGCCGACGCGCTAGCGATCGGTCTGACCCATGTTCGCACGCAGGAAACGGCGCGAATGGGAATTCCTGGGGCCAAACAAATATGAGCGACGTTCAAATTCGTTGGCTGGGGCGTGTTAATTTTTCGGATGCACTCGCTCTGCAAGAAGAAATCGTTGCCGGGAAACGCGAAAATTCCGATGCGCCCGACGAAATTCTTTTGCTTGAGCATGAGCCGGTCTACACAATCGGGCGCACTCCGGACAAATCGAGCTTGTTAGGCGCTGAGCATCTGCCGCATCCGCTGTTCGCGATCAATCGCGGCGGGCAGGCAACCTATCACGGACCGGGTCAGCTGATGTGCTACCCGATTGCCGATCTTCGCCGGTGCGGCCAGGATTTGCACCGTTACCTCCGTTGGCTTGAGCAGACCTTGATCGGATTTCTCGCGAGCTATAAAATTTCGGCGTCTCGCCGGGAAAGCCTGACCGGTGTTTGGGTCGGCTCGCCTTCGCCAGGCTTCGGCGCGGCAAGTAATCGCAAGATCGCGTCAATTGGAGTTGGTGTCCGGCATTGGATCACGATGCACGGATTTGCGCTCAACGTTTGCGGCGATCTCTCGCCGTTCGCGCAAATCGTTCCGTGCGGAATTTCCAATGTCACCATGACGTCGATAGAAAGAGAAACCGGCAAATCGGTAGCAGTTGTCGACGTGGCAGGAACGTTCGAAGAAGTTATTCGCGAAAAATTTCGTGATCTTCGTTGCAATCAGGAAGCGCACGCAGCCACGCACTGACGAAAAAGAATTATGATCGAATTGGAAGACAATTTTGGCGATGTCATCGGCAAGGCGCAACGTGGCTTGGGAATTTCAGACAGCGAATTGGCCACGAAATCGGGCGCCAGCGTCGATGCAATCCGCAAGGTTCGCGATGGCGAGATTGAGGAAGCAACACTTCGCGTGATCGCGCCGGCGTTGAATCTGGACGCCGACGCGCTGGTCGATCTCGCCAAAGGCAAGTATAAGCCCGAACCGATTGAAAACGTCGACGGACTCGCTCAATTCAGCACGGATTACTCCGGAATGCTGGTGAACGCGTATCTGGTTTGGGATGCGGGCTCAAAACACGCGATTGCGTTCGATACCGGTGCTAATTGCAATGGGATGCTCAAGCGGGCGACTAAAGAGAACCTGACCATCAAGATGATTTTGCTGACGCATGCGCATCCGGATCACGTGGCAGATTTACCTCGGCTGCGCGAAGAAACCGGCGCCCAAATTTTTGCGCCGGGGCGCGAACCTGTTCCCGGCGCGGAAGAAATCGAAGAAGGAAAACATTTTTGCCTGGGAAAGATCGACATCGAAACGCGATTGACCTGGGGACATTCCACCGGCGGCATCACTTTCATCTGCACCGGTCTGGCCCGACCGATCGCAATCGTTGGCGATTCAATGTTCGCCGGCTCGATGGGCGGCGGAACAGTTTCCTACCAGGATGCGGTCCAAAACAATCTCGAGAAAATCTTAACGCTTCCCGATGAGACGATCATTTGTCCCGGTCACGGACCGATGACGTCGGTCGCAGAAGAGAAGATACACAATCCATTTTTCGCAGGGCGCATCTGATTTTCCGGCGATTCTCACTGCGACCGAAATG
This sequence comes from Chthoniobacterales bacterium, assembly GCA_035473775.1. Taxonomy (GTDB): domain Bacteria; phylum Verrucomicrobiota; class Verrucomicrobiia; order Chthoniobacterales; family UBA10450; genus AV40. Next base: position 30,961 of record DATINV010000090.1, on the reverse strand, counting down.
ACGAAATCCGAATGACGAATGACGAAACAGTGACGAAGCTCGAAGTCCGAAAGATGGCGAAACCGAACTTTTCGTCATTCGGGTTTCAAAATTCCTTCGTGCTTCGACATTCGACATTCGACATTCTCTTCTCATGAACATCGGTTTTGTCGGCGTTGGGCGAATGGGCGCGAACATGGCGCGCCGGTTGAAAGATCGGAAATTCCACATCACAGCGGTTTACGATTCAAATCGCAAAGCGGCGACCGATCTCGCAAGCGAACTGGGTTGCGCGGCAGCGCAGGATTTGTCGGAAGTTACCGCCGAAGCCGATGTGATTTTTACTGTTGTGACCGACGACAACGCGATGCGGACAATTTTCTCAGGAAGTGGCGACAACTTACTCAAGAATGCCCGCGGAAGACTGTTCATTAATTGCGCGACGATTTCGCCGCAAGTGCACGTCGAGGTTGAAAAACTCGCGGAGAAAGCCGACGCGCAATCTCTGGAAGGCTGTATGGCATCGAGTATCACCCAGGCGCGTGAAGGAAAACTTTATCTGATGTGCGGTGGAAGTGAGGCGGCTTTCCGCAAAGCCGAACCGATCCTGGAGGAGTTGTCATCGAGCCTCCGCTTCATTGGCAAAGCGGGTGAAGCGGCCAAAGTGAAAGCGCTCGTCAACATGGTCATGAACATCAACACCGCCGGACTCGCTGAAGGGCTCGGTCTTGGCGCGGCGCTCGGTCTCGATTTGAAAATGCTGCGCCAAGTCTTTGCCCAGACCGGCGCAAATTCGCGCGTGCTCGAAACCGATGGCGAAGATATGCAAAACCGCGATCACAGTTGTTTCTTTTCCGCCGCGCACGCGGCCAAAGACAGCGGCATTGCTATCGAGCTTGCGCGTCAGCTCGGTCTCGAACTCCCGCTCGCCCAAGCGACCAAGAAACAATATGAACGGATGATCGCCGAAGGCTTAGGCGAGTTAGATAAGTCAGGAATCGCCGAGCTCACGTTCAAAGATCGTCATAAATCCCGCGATGGCGGGAGCGATCGCGTGTAGTTTAAGGCATGCTGGGATTTCACGGAACTCATGGGGCAGGTTTGAGCGATCCGGCGAGTCGCACGGTCAAAACGAAAACCATCTGGCGGGTTTTTCGTTACTTGAAGCGCTATCCACTAATTGCGCTGGGCATGCTGGCCTGCGCCATTGTCGCCACCTTGATGGTGCTGGTGTTTCCGCTCGTGACCAAAGAGGTCCTCGACGTGGTTATTCGACAGAATCACCCGGACAAATTGATTCCGTTAACTGCCCTGGCCGTGCTAGCGGCGCTGCTGCAGAACGGACTCAACTCCTTACGACTCGTTTTAAACAACACTTTCGAGCAGCGCGTCATTTTCGATCTGCGGAGCGACCTGTATTCCCACATCCAATTGCTTCCACTAAAATGGTTCGACAATCGAGCGACTGGCGACTTGATGACACGACTCTTGGAGGACGTTACCTCGGTAGAGCGCGTATTGATCGACGGCATCGAGCAAGGAGTCATGGCCGTCCTGCAGATCGTCGTGGTGTTCGGATGGATGTGTTACATCAGTTTTAAGCTGACGCTGTTCGCGCTGAGTCCGGTGCCGTTTTTGGCCGGTGGCGCGCTCTGGTACACCTTGACCGCGCATCGGCGTTATCGATTGCAACGCCGGGCCGCGTCGGCAATGAACGCGCTGCTGCACGATAATCTTTCCGGGATCCGACAAATCCGCAGCTTTGCCAGAGAAAAGGAAGAGCATGGGCGATTCAATCGCGTCAGCGACGAACTACGGCGCGCCACGCTGATCGTGATGAAGGTATGGGCGGCCTACAACCCGTCGATGTATTTGATCGGCACCGTCGGCGTTATTGTGACCGTGTTTGTTGGAACTCAGGCCGTTCTTGCGGACACGATGCAGCTGGGCTCTCTGGTCGCGTTTCTGTTGCTGACCGGTTATCTTTACGAGCCGGTCGGAAAATTGCATCAGCTCAATCAATTGCTTCAGGCCGGTCGCGCGGCCGGGGAACGTGTGTTTGAAATCATGGACGAAAAGGTCGAGCCCGGCTGGCTAACAACGGGATCGACCAGCATCATTCTGGGCGACGTGCGATACGAAGATGTGAGCTTTGGTTACGGCGGCGCCGGCCAGTCGGCGTTGAGGAACGTCACATTTCATGCGCAGCCGGGCGAGACTATTGCCTTGGTGGGCGCGACTGGCGCAGGGAAATCAACGCTGGTGAATTTGCTGACCCGTTTTTATGAATTCAGCAGCGGCCAGATTTTGATCGACGGAAAATCGATTCGCGAGTACGACCTCCGCGCGTTGCGCGAATCAATTGGCGTGGTGACGCAGGAAAGCTTCCTGTTCAACGGAACGATCCGCGAAAATATGTTGATGGGAAAACCGGGCGCGAGCGATCCGGAGTTATGGCGCGCCGTGGACGCAGCCAACGCGCGCGAGTTTATTGAACGACTGCCGGAGAAACTCGAAAGTGTCGTTGGAGAACGCGGGGTCAAACTCAGCGTGGGTGAAAAGCAACGGCTCTCGATTGCGCGGGCTCTATTGAAAGATCCGCCGATTTTAATTCTCGACGAAGCAACCGCGAGCGTGGATACGGCGACGGAGCGATTAATTCAGGAAGCGCTCGAACATTTGATGGCGAACCGGACGTCAATCGTAATCGCGCACCGGCTGTCGACCATTGTTCATGCGGACCAGATCCTTGTCCTCGATCACGGCCGAATCGTTGAGCGCGGAACGCACGAGGAGTTGATCGCGCACGGCGGAAAGTACGCGCGATTGTGTGAACAAAGTTTGCTCGAGTCGCGAAGAGATGTTGATGAGACTCCGGAAGAGGCTTTGGTAGGGCGAGACCCTGTCGAGCCGACAATCGAGACGGAAGTCTTTCCGCCAGATTAATAATAAATACGTAAGCGGCTCCGCGGAGTACGCTCCCGCTAGTTCATCGAGAGTGTGCCCGCTTCTAGATTTCCGCAGAGCGGAATAATTGTCACCCTACCGCTCAATCGATTATTCGCCGGAAGAAGATGGCGACGGAATCGGTGACGGCGGAATGAGAAGCGTCTGCCCGGCCTGTAACTTCAACGGATTATCGATATGATTGTATTTTTGGAGCTCGCTCACGCTCACGCCGTGCATTTTTGCGATCGAGGTCAGAGTCTCGCCGCGAGCCACAGTGTGACTGTTGCCGTTCCCGGATTTGGCAGAAGTGTCGACCGCCGGAGTCGGAGAGGCAGCCGAGGTCGCTGAAGCGGACGAGGCCGTCGAACTTGTCGAACTGCCTTCGCCGATCATCACGCCAGGCCGGTGATTGGTAAGTTCGAGCTGAAGCTTGAGAATTTCCTGCGAGAGCATGTCGATCTTCGCGTTTTGCTCCTCGATCTTTTTTGTGAGTTCCTGAAGCTGGGCCGCCTGGCTCACTGCCGGGTTTGGGGTCGGCGCCATGGTTTGCGCGAAGATCTGAGAATTCGGAAGCGCTGCCGATACGGCGAGGGCAAATAGGCTCGCGGCGCACAACTTCATGGGAACGGGATTTTGCCATCAGGCGGTATGACTGGCAAGCAAGGCTGAAAAGCGAAGGCAGGTCGGCTTGCCTTTACCCTATTTTACCTTAAATTTTTGCATGCCGGAGCGCGTGCAAAAGCCGTTCGATCCTGCTCCGTGGGGTCCAAAACAGGGAGACGAAGGAGGCCCTCGCTCGCCCGATGTTTCACGACCCGACACCAAGGATTTGCTCAAAAAAATGCGCAAGGTGGATCCCAATCAATCGAAGCGATACCGGCAGCGTACCGGCCAATAATAATGGACAAGCCACCTTTGGCGCTTGATCCGAATTTCTCGGGGACGGGCGAAGATTTTCCAGCGCTGCTGCGCCGCAAAGGTCTCTTACAAAGCGCTCCTGAAGTGACGGGAGGTTCCGGCGGCCACGCATTTGTCCCGACCGAATCGACCACGATACTCGCTTTTAAATTTTCTGGCGGCGTTCTCGTCGCGGGCGACCGGCGGGCAACTGCGGGTAATACCGTCGTCTACGATCGTGCGGATAAAGTTTTGGAAATCGATCGCCACTCGATCATGGCGATCGCGGGCGTGCCGGCGACAGCCTGGGAAATGGCGCGGGTGCTTGAACATTCGTTTCAATATTTTCGCCGAACCCAACTGCAGGAAATGAGTGTGGACGGAAAAGTGCGCGCGCTTTCCAAATTGCTACGCGACAATTTCGGCTTCGTGATGCAAGGCGTCGGCGTGGTGGTGCCGATCTTCGCGACCTACGACGCCAATTCGAAACCGGAAGCGCGACTTTATTTTTACGACGCGATGGGCGCGCAATTCGAAGTGACCGATTATGCCGCCACCGGGTCCGGTTCGCCTGCGGTCCGCGGAATTCTTTACTACGAGAACAACTGGGGCTCGAAGAAACTTCAGGAATTAAATGCGGATGAAGCGGTGGCGATCGCCTTGCGGGCGTTGGACACGGCGGCGGAGGCGGATACCGCGACCGGCGGCGTCGACCGCAGCGGAAAGATCTTTCCGCTGATTAAAATCGTTTCTCAAGACGGCATCACGACGCTGCTGGATGAGAAAGTGTCCGGGATTTTCAAACAGAGCGTGGCATGATCGAAGAACCGTATCGCTGGGTAGAAGCAATCGCGAATCGGCGCGAGTACGTTGAAACTCAACTCGCGCAAGGTAGCCCGATCGCTGCGATCGGATATCGAGATGGAATACTTTTTTTGACCGTTGGTCGACGCTCGCGGCAAAAGATCTACGAGATTTACGACCGGATCGCGCTGGGAGCGATTGGTCACCCCGGCGATATCGAGCGGTTACGTCTGGCGGTGATTGAACTTGCGAGTACGGAGGGCTTCACGCGTTCAGCGGCGGACGTTTCCTTGCGACGCCTGGCTCATTATTCGCTGAGCCCGGTGATGAAAGCGGCGTTCGAGCAAGTTTACGGGCCGCCTTATCTGGCGCGATTGCTTTTTGCCGAAATCGGTTCCAGCCCGAAAGAAGATTTGTTTTTACGGATCGATTACGACGGTTCAATTGCCGCCGACGGACCGACAGCGCAACCTCGCCAACGCTTTGCCGTTCTCAGTGGAACGAATTCGTCTTCCGAGCTGATGGAGAAGTTCCTGCAACAAAATCACGTGACCGACGCGACGTTGCAGGATGCGATTACGATGGCGGCCGATGCGTGGAGTGTCGGTCGGATGGCGCTGGGCGAAAGCGCGATCAAGGAACTGCCCGAACGCGACGCGATTCGTAAGCATCGAGACGAACGGCTGATTGAGTCCGGAATTGAAGCGGCGGTGCTCGAACGTGATAGGAGAAGCGCGATTCGTTACCGGACTTTGCCGGAAGAAGAGCTGCGATCCAACCTGCAGCGGTAAAGATGGCTCGAAGGCGATCCGGTTTCGGCGGGGCAATGAAGAACGTTGTTGCGTGGATGGGCCTCGCCCTGATGCTGGTCTCATTTGTCTGGTGGCAATTTCTTTTGACTCCGCGGTCTTCCGTTTTGTCGTCTGGAGCTGGCGCTTCGGCTCCGTTCACTCTGGTCGTTCTGGATCCAGGCCATGGCGGACAGGATTCAGGCGCGATTTGCGGAGCGATCTACGAGAAGGACCTCACCCTCGATATCGCCCAACGAGTCAACCGACTACTACAGGCCCAGGGATTGGCTACACTGATGACGCGAGTAGGGGACAGTTACGTTTCACTGCAAGATCGAGCCGCCGTGACGAACCGGGCGCGCGATTGCATCTTCGTGAGCATCCATTTCAACGAAAGCAAAAAGACCGCGAGTGGGGTCGAGACTTATTATGCCGAACATCAAACGGCACCTGCGCCGCGCTTGGTCTCGTGGATTCCGTTTTTTCAAGGCCCCGCCGCTGAGTCGCCTAGTTTGGCAAGCCAGAGTCTCGCCAGATTCATCCAGGAAGCAATGATTGCTCGAACGAAAGCGCCAAATCGTGGAACCAAGGCGGAGCAATTTTTCGTCATCGCCAATGTCGATGTGCCAGCGGTCTTGGTGGAGGCGGGGTTTTTAAATAAAGAAGAGATCGCAAAAGTCGACAGTAACGATTACCGGGATCAAATGGCGGCGGCAATCAGCGAGGGTATTTTGCGTTATCGGGACGTTCTCAAAGAACGGCAACTGCCTCTCGCTGTGACCGATCCGCGCCCTGAATAGGCCGGCAAATTCGGCGTCAAAGCAAACAACCATATGAAACTCCGAACAGCAGTTCTGATCCTAATTTTGCCGGCCGGGATGCTTCTCGCCGATCCGAAGATTGAGAGCGTGCAACAAGCCTTAAAGGACGAGGGATTCTATTACGGTGAAGTGACCGGCAACAAAGATGCCGACACGGGCGCGGCGATTCGCCGTTACCAGATTCGCAACGGATTGCAGATCACGGGAGATCTCAACGACGAAACACTGAAAGCACTCGGAGTTGATTCTTCCGGTGGACGGACGGTAGTAAAAGCACCTCCGACCGCGGCGCCTGGCAACTCCGACTCGAGGGCTCCGTTGAAACAGGAGCCGGAACCGGAGCAAACCGAGGAGCCGACGAATCCGATGACCGGGCAACCATTTCCGCAACCCCAGCGACAAGGCCAGCAACCGCCGCCCCAGCCTGGCGACGGCGCACTGCAGCCGACTGAAAATTTCGCTGGCACGCCCTACGAAGCGTCGCCTCCGCAGGTTCAACGCGATGTCATTGTGTCTGCCCAAAATATCTTGGCGGGCCGGGGACTTTATCGCGGACCAATCGATGGGTCGATCGGTCCGGATTTGGAATTCTCGCTCCGGGCGTATCAGGCACGCGTGAAATTGCCGATCACCGGTCGACTCGATTTGGGCACGCTCGCGGCACTCGAACTGTTGCCGGGGGCAAACCGGAGGGTCTCCATTCCGCATCGTCGCCCGGAGGAACCGGTGCGCGGTCAGTGGATTCGCGAACGGACGCCCTAACTTTTGTCCTGATCGAAATGGACCGCGTATAAGTCGGCGAAAACTGTACCGATAAAAATCTGTGCTTCGATCCGAAGCGGGATGCGATTTTCATCGTCCGATACCCAAACGATCGCGCGACGAAATTTTCGATGCGGCTCGAGTTCCAAGTTCTTGCCCAGGCGTTTTAGTTGCACATCGAACTTGATCGCGTTGTAGCTTCCGGCATGAACCGATATTCGCTCGTGGCTCAATACAGTCACCGTGGCGAGGTAGGCGGAAGTGGCGGGATAAACAACAATTCGATAAACCGCGTGATCGTTAAGCGGCTGACTGCGAAGATAAAGCATCGCGCCATGCAGATCGAATAAGCTCGGGAAATTGAACGGCTTTGATTTGTTGTCTTTTGAACCTGGAGTTTCACTCCGGGTGCGAGTGACGCTGGTGTCGGTAAAGTTGAGCTCGGTGGTAATTTTCTTTCTTCGATACGCTTCGATCTGCTTACTTTCGATTGGTCGAAGCGTATCGGCGTTGGCGAGCCCGCGATAAGTTGCATCTAGTTTCCACAAAGCGCGGGCAAAGCCGGTCGTTCCGCCGTTTGCTTCGAGCTGAAACTTTTTCCCGCTCACTTTGGTGAAATGCATGTCGCCCTTGCCAGCGGTAATTCCGGACCAACCGAAATGATACGTTGTGCGGACCGGTCGCAGCTCCGGAAAGTTCCCCGGCGGATCTTTGGTTAAGGTCGCTTCCCAACTTGGTGCGGCCGACACCGTCGCAACCAGCCCGACTAACAACGCGCTAGCTGCGAGAAAAGCCTTTGGTCGATCTTTTACGGGTCGAACCATTGGAAATTAATTGCGAGTTGAAGCGGTACACAAAAAACACACGCGAGCTTGCCCCGCGTGTGTTTTTGATTCGAAAGTTGTGATTAAGGTTTCTTTGGGGTTGCGGAAGCGCTCGCCGCTGGACTTGTGGTCATGTTGGTATTGACCGAGCTAGGCCGACCGGGCTTGTTCAGGACCGCGACTACGTCGTTCGTGAAATCGACACTGTCCCGCGAATACATTAACACCGGCACGCCGTTAAGACTGTTTCCGGATTTGTCGAACACCAGGTCGAGGTTGTTCGACTTTACTTTTTCCATCACTACGTCGGTGATCTCTTTGACGATGCCTTCACGCATCCGAAGCGCTTGTTCCTGGAGCTGGCGTTCCCGAGTTTGACGAAACTCCGTGATCTCACGCTCCATGTTTTTAATGTTGGAGATTTTGTCGTCGCGTTCCTTGCCTTTCTGGGCTTTGGCGTCGGGACTCAAGGCTGGCGCTTCGAGCTGCTTGTTGAGATTGTTCACGTCGTCGAGAGCCTTCTTGTAAGCATCGGCACGTTCGTCGTATTCCTTTTTCGCCTGGTTCTTGGCGTCGTTAATCTTCGCCTCGGCGTCCTTGGTCTTGTTGTATTCCCGGAAAGTCCGGTTCATGTCCACCGTCCCAATTTTCATTCCTTGCGCCCGGACGGCCACCGGTAGGACGAGCAAGGAAGCAAGCGTCAAAAACAGCAATTTTTTCATAAGAAGGGGTAAACAAGTCGTCGGAAACCGGCCAGACCGCAAGTGCCAATATTAGAGGCTAAAACTGGTAGCCAACGCTGAAATTGAGGTGTCCGTGGTTGGCATTTCCGGCGTTATCCACCGGGAAACCGTAGTCAAGGCGCAGAGGGCCGATCGGCAAATCAAGGCGCAGGCCAATTCCGAAGTCGGAGCCCATACTATCGACGCTTCTTCGCGCCGTAAGTGGCCCTGGATCTGGGCCTTTGCCCAACTTGGCTTGCTCTACCTTGTATCTAAAGGTAGCGATCTGGTTCGGACCACGTGGGATATCAATTGAAGTAACGCCGAAAGTCCACGGACCCTCATTGACCGCGCCAATATCGGAGAATATCGCGGCGCGTGCCTTTTCGATGATCGGGAAGGTGATTTCTCCCGTAGCACGCCACATCGATTGGCCGCCGATCGGCTGATTATTTGAATCTTTGGGACTGATATCCCGAAACTTGAAGCCGCGGAGATTGTTGGAACCACCGAGATAGAGACGATCATAGATCGGCACATTCGAAATCTGTTCGGTAAAGCTTCTGACTACGGAATTACAATTTGATGACGTCGCTGGGTCGCAGGGCAATCCGGTGGTGCTGTCAATAAACAGCGCCTGATGGGGAGCTTTGACGACCGTACCGCTGTTTATGAACGACTTGGTCTGATCGGAATCCCAAGTGTCGACCGTGGAAGCCTCGCCATCGACCAGGAAGATCACGTCCTTCCAAATACGCCAATATTTTGTCGCTTGGACGTCCAACCCGTAAACCTGTTCGTCACCGCCGAGAGGACCTCCAGCGACAAACGGCGAGATCGAAATTCGCTCGCCTCGTCGGGTGAGAAACGGATTGTCCCGCCGATCCCAGACCAAGCTGGTGGAAACCATGCTCTTGGTCGTTGTTCCCGCTTCCGCGAGAATCTCTGACGATACGCCATTGGCTACGTTGTAGATGTCGTAATTCTGCAAACTGTATCCGAATACGCCATAGACCCACGAGAACAGCGGTTTTCGCAGTTCGAGAGAGAAACCGTAGTTTCTCTGGCTGTAAACCGAACTCAGATAACTCGCGTCCGAATAAAACGCCTGACCGCCGAGTGAAAGCGGCCGGTCGAGAAACCATGGCTCGGTCAAAGCGACCACGAAATCTTGGCGCTGACTTCCGATCTGGGCCTTGGCCCGGAATTTTTCTCCGGCGCCAGTAAGACCCGGCCAGTTAGCAATATCGAAGTTCCCTTGCGTCAGCTCGACGAAACCGATCAATGAATCGATCGTGCTATAACCGGCGCCGAAGTTGAGCGAGCCGGTGCGTTTTTCTTCCACTTGGACCACCAGGTCTTTGCGGCCTTCCACTCCGGTGTCTTCCGGGTAGGCGTCGACCTTCGAGAAGTATCCTAGATTATCGAGTCTCCTCTTGGTTGTATCGACCCGGACAGTGTTGAAGACATCACCCGGCTTCACCAGAATTTCGCGGCGTATGACTTTGTCTTTGGTTCGGGTGTTGCCAACAATGTTGATTCGCTCAACGAAAGAACGATTCCCTTCTTCGATTTTGTAATGGACATCGATCAAACCCGCACCCGCCGGTGTGCCCTGCGGCACAATGACCAAATCGACATAGCCGCCGCTGCCGTATCCGTCCGCGATCGCCTTGGCGTCCTCATGCAGCTGTTTAGGCGAGTAAATGCTGCCTTCCTTCATTTTTACTAACGCCCGGATCTTTTGTTCCGTGGTTTGTTTCTCGCCGGCAAAGGTGAGCTTGTTGACGTGGTATTGAGTGCCCTCCTTGACTTCAACGGTAATGATGAGTGGCCCATTCTTCCGTTCGCGTCGCAGTTCCTGCACATCCGCGTCGATGTAACCTTTGCTTTGATAAAATTCTTTAACCTTATCCAAGTCCTGCTGGAACTGCGCCTCATCGAGTCGCCCTGATTTGTCGACAAAGGAAACAAACGTCTTGCCTCTGGTCTTCATCTGCTTTCGCAGAACGCGATCGCTAAAATGTTCGTTGCCCTCAAATTCAATCAGCTTCACCGCGCCTTTTGTGCCCTCATTCACGGTGTAAATCACGCGTGCGGTGCCCTTGCCTTCGTCAATCGGCTCGGTCCGAAAATCTACCGTTATGTCAGTGAATCCCCGCGCTTGATAAATATCGATGATCTTCTGCCGGCCTTTCTGGAGATCATCTTCGTTGACCGGCGCGTTTAATTTGACCGCAATCTCTTTACGCAATTTCTTCGCGCTGAGTTTCTGTGTTCCATCGATTACCAATTCGCGAATGACCGGGCGCGTTTGCACGGCCACGATCACTTTGACGCCGTCTCCTTCCGGTTGGGCAAAGATGCGGACGTTTTGGATCGTTCCCGTTTTGTAAAGATTGCGAATGTCGTCTTCGACGGTCGAATCCGAATAAGGCTGACCGACTGCGGTTCGGATTTGAGCCAGGATTCGTTCCCTGCTCACCGTCGCCGGACCGGAATATTGGACGTCAATCGAACGGATAATTGGCGCGCCTTGTCCGTTTGCGGACGAGGTGACGCCGAACCATGTCGCGGCTACGACGAAAAGCATCGCCAACGTCCAGCCCCGCCCTAAGCCCCAGGATTCTCTCATAACAATCAAGATGCCGAATCCCGCGCAGCTCGAAAAACGGCGCGGGACAGGCGGCAAATAGAGGAGAAGGCGGCGATCGTCAAGGCAGGAATTTCGTCGAAGGTGGTTGAGGCGTCCCTATAGACAGCGCGAAAGGCCGGTCAGTTCAACAGTTCGTAGGAATTATTGCGCCGGTGCGGTTCGTATCCGGCATCCCGAATCAACAACTCAATTTCGTCCGCATTCAGGCGAAATGTCGTTCCCGCCGCGCTTACCACGTTCTCCTCCATCATCACCGACCCGAAGTCGTTTGCTCCATATTTGAGCGCGACCTGGCCGATTCCGGGCCCCTGCGTCACCCACGAGCTCTGAATATTGTCGATGTTGTCCAAAAAAATGCGGGATAGCGCCTGCATCCGCAGATATTCCGCGACGCCGGTCGGATGCTGAACCTTCAAAACCGTGTGTTGAGGCTGAAATGTCCAGCAAATGAATGCGGTGAATCCACTGCTTCGGTCCTGTTGATCGCGGACGCGCTGCAAATGCTCGATTCGTTCTTCAACTGTCTCGACGTGTCCGAACATCATAGTCGCGCTCGATTTCAAACCGAGCTCGTGCGCGATCTGCATCACTTCGAGCCACTGGTCGCTGTTGATTTTCAACGGCGAAATTTTTTTGCGGACGCGGTCGACTAAGATCTCGCCCCCCCCGCCGGGGATCGAGCCGAGTCCCGCTTTTTTGAATTCAGAAATCACCTCCCGCAGCGGCATCTGAAATGTTTCCGCGAAGTGCTGAAACTCCGGCGGACTGAATCCGTGAATGTTGATCCGCGGATATTTGGTTTTGATGTGGTGCAGGAGATCGATGTACCACTGAAACGGCAATTTCGGATGGTGGCCGCCCTGCATCAGGATTTGAACACCGCCCGCGGCCGAAAGTTCGTCGAGCTTTTCATCGAGCTGTTCGCGCGAGAGGACATAATGGTCTTCATCGCGTTCCGTCCGGTAAAATGCACAGAACTTGCAGTAAACATTGCAGACGTTGGTGTAATTAATGTTGCGGTCGGCGATGTAAGTCACGATCTCGCGTCCACGTCCCCCGTAACTTTTTTCTTTGGCCAGATTTCGCCGCACATTTGCCAGGGCGCCGAGTTCGTCCATCGGCAAACGATAAAGCTCCATCGCTTCATCCGGCGAAATGCGTTTGCCTTCAAAGACCTTGTCGGAAAGCCCATTTCGATTCAAAGAGACCATTCGCCTCAATCTAGCTGAATCGCGGCCGCCTTACGACTGCAAAAGGTGATTTTGCTCCAGAAATTTGAGCATTGCAGCGTTGAATTCGCGCGGTTTCTCCATCATCAGAAAATGAGAGACGTTCTCCCACACTTGATAATCGAGTCTCGGCGCGAGCGTGCGGACGAACTGCTCGTACTCCGGCGACCAGGTTGGTTGCTTTGCCAAAATCATCAGCACCGGGACGTCGATCTTGTCTTCCTTCCACAATTCTTCGTCCGCGGTCGCTTCGAACTCACTCACCGCGACGTGTTGCGGTGTCTTCAACATCAAGGCCTTGATCTTGTCTCGCAACGCGGCGTCTTTGATTGGTTTGGTGATTCCATCAACGATTTTGCCCGCCGCCTCCTCGTAATGGTCGCCCTTTAGTGGAACGACGAATTTTTCCATTGTGTCGCGATCGAACATCGCGTGGAGCGGTCCTTCCACCACTACGATCGCTTTCACTTTTGCCGGAAACTTTCGGTAATACTCGCGAGTGAAGGGCGTGCCATTGCTGTGACCAACCAGGATCGCCGACTTCATGCCGGCATCGTTGATCACGCCGTCGATCGCGCGGCTGTAGAGGTCTTTGTCGTATTCGATCGTTTTCGGTTTGTCGCTCTGGCCGTGGCCCGGCAGATCGATCGTGATCACACGAATTTTCGCGGCCAACGCCGGCGCTTGTTCGCTCCAAACTGTTTCATCGCAGGCCCAGCCGTGGATAAAAACAAGCGCGGTTTCGCCTTTGCCGTAGTTCGTGTAATGGACCTTAATGTGATCGACCTCCACGAACTTCGATTCACTCACGACTGGTTGCGCGAAAATGCCAGTGGTGACGACGATCGGAACCAGGAGCGCGATCCAAAACTTCACGCGCCAGTTTATGCGGTCTGAAATTGGAGGGCAACCGCTCCGGTTGGCTTCTTTATATAGATGGGTCGCGATTTCCCTTGGCACGCCGTAGCGATTCGCGAAGGAGGCGAGCGCGCTGTTAACGACATTGCGGCTGGGGAGAGCCGCCACTACAACTTGCTGAATGCAAAGATCGGTGCCGATCATTGGAGCGGGTGTCTCCGGACTGACTTGCGGTATCATTTTCGCCGAGCGCGGATTCGCTGTGAAAATTTTTGCCGAGCAGATTGGAACCCAAACAACTTCCGGCGTCGCCGGCGCGCTCTGGTTTCCTTACGATGCCGAACCGGCCGACAAAGTCATTCCCTGGGCGCTCGCAACCTACGAGACGCTGTTCGATCTAACGAAGAATCCATATTGCGGCGTTTCAATGATCGAATTGCGGCAATACTGTCGTCATGGCGAAATTGAAATTCCCGATTGGGCATCTTCTTTTTATCCTGTAATCCTGAAGAAAAGTGCCAGTCCGGCTCGGACCAAAGGATCTCCGGATATTTCTGTTTTTGAGGGCGGCTTCTCTCTCCGCGTCCCGTTGATAGACACCACGATTTATCTCGATTACCTGATCAACCGTTTTCAAAAAGCCGGCGGCGAAATCGAGAGCGGCGTTCGATTTGAGAAACTTGAAGACGTCGATTCGAAATTCGATCTGGTGATCAACTGCGCGGGAATCGGCGCGCGCGAGCTTGTGCCCGATTTCGATCTAGAGCCGCATCGCGGCCAGGTCGCAATCGTTCCGAAACCTGACAATCTGAATTGCGCGATCGTGTGCGATGACGCGCCGTTGATGTACGTGATTCCGCGGACGAACGATTGCGTATTCGGCGGCACCAACGATATCAGCGACAATCTCAATCCCGATCCGGCAACCACAAAAGCGATCGTGTCCGAATGCAGCCGGGTGTTGGAAATCGAAAGTCCGCGTGTGATTCGCGAGCGCGTCGGACTTCGCCCGTTTCGAAAGTCAGGCGTACGTCTCGAGACGGAAAAAATGCGCGATGGGAGGGCCGTGATTCACAACTACGGCCACGGCGGCTCCGGCTTCACCCTATCCTGGGGTTGCGCCGAAAATGTCTTTGAATTGATCAATTAGTCGTAGCGGTGCCACAAAAATCATTTCGTATCATCTTCGACATTTTCCCGAGACAAGCCGCCGCACGCTGCTAACGCAAATGCTGAAATCAGCACAAATGCGACGCCGCACATTGAGCGGATCCTGAAGGGAAACGAATATAGGTCCAATTCCGCGTCGCTACGTCAGGGCGATGCACTGAAAGGAGCTGACGACGTCGTCGGGCCCTTTCGCGGCGAAGAAGCTCTCGTAGTAACCGGGTCCGAGGTCCCAATACGGGCCTTTGTAATATTCGTCCCGGTAAAATCGCCAGACCCCGCTGACCACAATGATGCAGCTCATTCGGTCATTCCAATAGTCGCCGACGTAATGAAAACTAAGATTCGTTCGTGCGTAGGCGCCTTTGAAGCCGACGTGGTCGTAAAGAACGAGCTCGGGCAAATGGTTAATGTCCTTGGTCGGCTCGGCGTTCACCTTGCCTGCGCTGCTGGAGTGATAACCGAGCGAGCCAAGTTTCCATTTCATGTCGATGACGCAGCCGTTGTCCGGCGACAATTCAGTTTTGGGTATCTGTCTCATAAGCGGCGAGGTTCGGGCTAATTTGAACCAAGTATCGCGCCCGTGTCGAGCAAGAGATTGGCTTAATACCGGAAAGGCAGACTTCGCGGATCTATCCGGTATCCGCTATCCAGACTCGGGAATGGAGTTAGATCTGGTGTTCGCGATTGTCGGAGCGGAGCCGGATCGTTTTGTTATGCAAATTGTGCAGGGTGCGAATCAGCCGCACGGTCTTGCTTTTGGCGCGCATCAGAATTGAATTGGTGATCGCCGTAGTGCCTTTTGATTTTACGCCGCGCAAGAGCGCGCTATCACTGATCCCGGTCGCGCAGAAAATGATGTTCTCGCCCTGGGCTAGATCGTCCGCGGTATAGACACGGTCTATTTCCTTTTCCCAACCGTCGGCGATGAGCTGTTTCTTCTCTTTGTCATCGCGCGGCCACATTTTGGCCTGCATTTCCCCGCCGAGACACTTGATTCCCGCCGAAGCGAGAACTGCTTCGGGCGAACCGCCAATGCCCATGTAAAGATCGATCTCGCTCTCCGGCAACGAGGGCGCCATGGCCGCCGCGATGTCGCCGTCGCCAATCATGCGCAATGATGCGCCGCACCCACGAATTTGCTCGACGATTTCCTTGTGCCGCGGCCGGTCGAGCATCATTACCGCAACGTCCTGGACGCGTTTGTCCGTCGCGCGCGCAACAATTGCCAGCATTTCGGAGATCGCCATATCGATGTGAAGCGAATCACCGCGTTTCTTCATGTAGTCGATCACCCGTGGTCCGTAGGCGAGCTTCGACATGTAAAACGACGGAATATCGCGGAGCGCGACTTTGACTCCTTCCTCTGGACTAGCCGCCGCGATACAACTGATCGAGTTCGGCGCGCCTTTGGAAATGTTGGTCGTACCGTCGATTGGGTCGATGGCGATATCGAACTGGGGCGCGCCGGGCACCCACGTGCCGAGTTGTTCGCCTTTGAAAATTCCGGGCGCGTCGTCCTTGATGCCTTCGCCAATCACGACTTCGCCGCAGATGTTCATGAGGTCGAACATGCCGCGCATCGCGTCGCAGGCGGCTGCGTCGGCCGATTCTTTATCGCCGCGTCCAAGCCAGCGGAGCGAATTCAGAGCGGCAGCTTCGGTCGCGCGGACGAAATCGAACTCAATGATCCGTTCGATGTCGTGGTAACTGATTTTAGGGAGGCGATGCATGACGGGCGCCATTTTCCCACAGTTCAGAAATTTTGAAAGTTTCGGCTTCGGCCACCGAACTGTAGCAATTAAACACCACTCTTATGAAATCGATTAAGTCAGTCGCCATGCCCGCTGCCACGATTGTTTTCGTGATCTGCATCTACGCCTTCCTCCTCGGGAACAAGGTCTTTGAAGGCAAATTCGAGAACGAAGCCATCGCCTGGTACATTTTGGCCAAGGGAATCTTCTGTTCGGTCGCGCTTGTTGCCTTGAGCCGGATTCTCGATGGTATCATCGCGAAGCTCGGTGGCTAGGTGCATTCATTTCATTGCGCTTTCATGCGAATGCTGTGATGGACGCAGGCGCAGAAAAACCTGGAATCCATAACCTGGTCCCCCGCCGTAGTAGCGGTCGAGTTCGCCGGGCCAGAAATCGAGGGTAATCTGGCCGCCGAGGCCAACGTCGATCGCGTTGCCGTGGGAAAGATCGCGCACGTAACCGAAGGAAACTGCGGTCACATCGAAGATTTCGTCGAGGTCTCGCGGAGCGAGTACAAGCTCGTTCCCTGATTTTTGGACCCATTCAAACCGTCCGTAAATGGTGTCGCGCTCGCGCTGGTAATCGGTTTCGATCAGAACCGATTCCGTTTTTCCTTCGTGAGTGTCGTCGTTTTGTCCCCACACTAGCGAGGACGCCCAATTCGAGTCCGGCCCAAGTCTCTTATTATATATGACCGATGCGGTCGTGCGGTGACGATTCAACTCCGGCTCGAGCGCTTCCGGGCTTTCGATGTAGGCATGAGAAAATTGAAGCGCCAGCTCGGGCGTCGGATTCCACGAAATTCGGCCGCTGAAGGAATCGAATCGCGGCCGATCGAAATCGTAGCGATCCTCATCCGGCTCGCGTCCGGTGAAGACACTGCCTTCGACTTTCACTGTTCTCCACTGAATGCCGGCGGTTGCGACACCAAAGGTGACGTGGGTTGAATCCTGCCAATGATGACCAATCGGCGCATCAGGATCATCCATCGCACTCGGGCGATGCATAAAAGTTGGCGGCCCCACCGCCGGTTCGCCCGGATAACCAAAATAAATATAAACACTTAGATCGTGATCAAACTTTTGCGACAGCGAGAACGAAAGCTCATCGAACAGATCGTGCGGGTGTTGCCGGTCGTGAAGCGGTTTATCGTGCCAGGATTCACCGCTTTGTAGTAACAGCGGATAACCACGGCCGCCTTCCGTGAGCGGATCGAGGCTCATCATAGCGCGCAGGCCGAGTTGGGTTGTGTCGCTAAAGGGATGTGAATACATCGCCATAATCCAGTTCGGCGAATCGATCCGATCATCGCCGCGATCGCTGCTGACGTTGGTGTAACGCGGAAAGATCGCGCCGTGGAGCATCAGTGTGTCGTCATCGAACATTTTCATGTAACCGTACATCGGCGACGAATCGGGAATCCAACTTGTGCCCGAACCTTCGCGATTCATCGGATCCGCGATGCTGATCGAAGAGCGCATTTTCATTTCATGGTCGGTATGATCAGATTCGGGCATCGCCATTCCGTCTGCGTTATGGGTGGCGTGCGACAGATGGGACGAATGCGACGAAGCGGCTGGATTCGATGTTGAATGTTCGGTGCTTGGCGTTCGATGTTCTCCGTCTTTCTTCAGCAGTACCAGCGTCATTCCACATTTCGGACACTGGCCCGGCTCTGTTCGCACGATTTCGGGGTGCATCACGCAGGTGTAGAGCTGCTGTTTCTTGTTCTCTGAATTCGGGCGAGCCGGACTGGCTGAATCAATTGCCGCTGCGTCTGCGCAGAGAAAGAACGACGCCGTCACACTAACGACTAGAAGCCAACATTGTTTCTGCATGAATTTGGTAGGGCGACGCTCCGCGGAGCCGTTGAAAACAGCACCCGAAACTTGTCAGCTCGACAGAGTCTCGCCCTACCAATAGGGCGCTTAAGCGCCGCGCGGCGGAGCGTGTGCCTGCAGGCTCTGATTCAATTCAGCAAACGAAGTCTTTCCGGGCGGACCCGTGTCCAGGGTCGATCGCCCAGTCGAAATTTTGCGCGGTTCAGCAATGGCCAGTTGATGGGATGCGTTATTAACCGGAAGAAGATCGTGAATTGCCGGCGCCAAATCCTTCGCCGGTGTTGTTGGAATTGCTCGAAGAATTTTGCAGCACTCGGTTGCAGAAGATTTTGGTGAAGATTTCGCCGGCTTTGAGTGAAACGGACAACTGTTTTGCGCGGTTTCGGCTTTGGTGACAATGGCTGCGATCGCGCAATGGTTGGAAATCGCGATCCAGGAACAGATCGTAATGACAACGATCAAGGCGAGCGCCACCGGCTTCACGCCGATTTAATCGCCGACGGTGGGCGATTCCTCAAATGTTTTCTTGGGACGCGATGGGCGCGGCGCCGGTGGCCGCTATTTCGGGCGGCGCCTCCAGAGCTGGAGTGGCGGGTTCCGCCGAAACGGCGGGCGCTTGTTTAATCCGAGTCGACATCAGCATGGCACTGAACAGCAGCGCGGCAGCCAGATAGTAAGGCGCGCCCGGCACGTGTACTGAGTTCTTCGGATCAATGAACCAGCCGAAAACTTTTAGAAATACCCAGGGCCCGATAATGAAAGTGATCGATCGCATGCTTTGGATCGCGCCTTGGAGCTCGCCTTGTTCGCGCTCCGTCACGCGGTGTGTCATCATCGATTGCGCTGCTGGCATCGCAATGTTCCAAAGCGAAATGATCGGAATCGACGCGAGATAGGCGGCGCTGTTGCGGGCTAAACCGGCAACGAACATGCCGACAGCGCCAAAGAACTGACCCGTGTAAAGAGTTCGCTTCTCGCCCCAAAGTTTGACCACGCGTCCGGTCAGCCCGCCCGAGATGGCGGCGGTGCAAATGCCGACCACCATTAGCGAAAACCCAATCCACTTTTGGTTCCAGGCGTAACGATAGATTGCATAGAGCGCCCAAACGCTGAAAACGTTGTGCGCGGTGTAGGCGAGAAATTGAATCGTGGCCAAGCGCCACAGTTCATGATGCGAACGCAGCAAGACCAGCGAGCCGACGGGATTGGCGCGCCGCAACGAGAATGATTTTCGTTGCGCGGTCGCGAGCGATTCCGGGACGAATAGGAATCCCCAAAGCCAGTTGGCCAAACTCAAACCGGCTGCGACCCAAAACGCGAGACGCGGATTGACGTCGCCGACCAACCCGCCAATCGCCGGTCCAAAGGTGAATCCCACGCCGAAGGCCACGCCAATCATTCCAAACGCTCCGGCTCGTTTCTCTTTCGGCGTCACGTCCGCGATATAGGCCATTGCGGTTGGAATGCTGGAAGTAGTGATTCCGGAAATAATGCGGCCGAGAAAAAGCCAGCCAATCGTGGGCGCCATCGCCATCACGACGTAGTCCAGTCCAAGTCCAAGATTTGAAAGCAAAATGATCGGCCGCCGGCCAAAACGGTCAGACAGAACGCCGAGCACTGGTGAAAAAATAAACTGCATTAAGGCGAACGCGACTGCGAAGCGCGCGCTCCAGGTCGCCGCGTCGGTCATGCGGCCGCCGAGAAAATCGAGGATCAACTTCGGCAAAACCGGAATGATCAAACCCATCGCCAGAATATCGAGCGTGACGGTGACGAGAATGAAAATGAGAGCAGCCTGGCGATTCTTCATCGAGTGACGGGTGGCGAGTGATGAATGATGAAAAGAAGAAGAGCAGCAATTTTCTACTTGTCACTGGTCAGTTATAGCTCGTCACTTTGGAAAATGTATGTTCCGCCGCTCAACCGCGTTGAAGATCGGGAAGCGATCAACTCGTTTCTCCACACGCATGCGTTCGCGACGTTGATTACAAACTCGGATGGCAAACCCGTCGCGAGTCACTTGCCGGTTTTGTTCGATGAGAACACAAACGTTCTGCGCAGTCACATGGCGCGCGCGAACGAGCAGTGGAAGCATTTCGCCGCTAACGATGAAGTGCTCTGCATTTTCCATGGACCGCATGCTTACATCTCTCCGTCGTGGTACGAGCAGCAACACACCGTGCCGACTTGGAATTACGCGGTCGTGCACGTTTATGGAAAGCCAAGGCTGGTGGAGGAAGCTGAGTTGAAACAAATCATCTTCGACACCACGGCGAAATTTGAATCCATCATGCCAACGCCGTGGAAAATTCCATTATCGGAGCAGGAGATCAGCGCGATGTCGAAAGCGATCGTCGGCTTCAAAATCGAGATCACGCGGGTGGAAGCGAAGTTTAAGCTCGGCCAAAATCGTTCGCGCGAAGATCAGGAAAAAATGCTGCATCATTTGCGAGCCGCACCGGATGAGGAGAGTCGCGCGCTTGCGCAATTCATTCAGGCGCAACGGGAGCGAAATTGACGAACCGGTGCGCGATCGTGTACCACGATCCGCAGGAGCGGCACACCGATGAGCAAATCCTATTTCCCGGTTGATCGCGCCGGCCGGACCAATTGGTACGACAATTTCGCCAAAGAATTTCCTAATCTCGGGAAGGATCTGGGGTTTACGGATGCTGAGATTGGCAATGCCGTGAGCGACGCGAAGTACGCCGCGCACATCCTGAATACGCTCGGTCCGGACATTGATGCTGATCCCGGTCACGCCGCCAATGCGGTCTTAAGTGGACAATCGTCCGCGGATTTTGTCGATCTTCCGGCAAACGGTGGCCCGACTCCAGTCCGCCCCGGAATCGACACCCGCCGGCAAGCGCGGGTGGAGCGAATTAGAGCGCATCCGAAATTCAGCGCGGACATCGCGAAGAAACTCCAGATCGACACGGGAAAATTTGACGCCGCGAAATACCAAGCCGAGCTCGGGCGCGCTCGTCAGACCGGAAACTTTGTCACGATCCCGTTCCGCAAAGCCGGCGGCGGCGTTTCCGGGATCAATCTTTACCGCCAGGGCAAGGGCGATAAATCGCCGGTGAAGGTAGGCTTCTACTTTCGCACCCCAGCGATCGACACTTCGCCCGGCAAGGGTGAACTCAAATACACCGCGCGCGCAGTGCTGAATCACCAGGAAGTTGGACAATCGAGCGATGCGGTCAGCGTGACGGTGAGCTGATTATTTCATCACGAGCGCAGATGAAGCGGGTATTCGTCTTTTCCGTCGCCGCGATTGGATGGTGTTGGTCAGGTTTCTTTTGCGATGCAGATGAGTACCTGACCTCGAAATCGCCGGACGGGAAATTTGCTTTACATGTCACGCGCGGAGACAAGCAACCGTTTCCCCAAAGCGATGCATTGATTGAGCGCGCAACTCGGAAAGTGATTGTGGATTTCGATAAAGATGTGCTTTTTGCTCCCCAGGCGAAGCTTGTTTGGTCAGCCAATTCTCAACGGTTCGCGTATGTGCGCGAAACGAACGAAGATCCCGAATCTTTCGGAACTCGCGTATTTCAGCGGAACGGCGCCATTTTCGTCGAAATCAAATTGCCCGATTTACCGCCGCCGAAACTTCCGAGCCAGGCTTCCCCCTCAGAGACAAGGCGAGTGTATATTAAAGCGTCCCGATGGTCCGAGTCGAATTCGTTGGAGGTCGATTACGAAATTATCACCGACAATGGTTGGCGTGGCGCGGAAAAAATTTCACTAAAGTTCGACGGGCAAAGCTCACCCACGATCGTCAAGACTGAAGCGGAGCCGGTCTCGATTGTGGACTATTTTCTGTTGCTGCCCGATGACACGCTGGAAACCCGGCCACGTCACTGGTTGCATAACTCAGTCGTACTGGACAAGAAAAATGGTTACATGAGCGTCAGCGGCGATGGCGCTCAGCCGTCGTTCGAAGTTGCCCTGTTTCGTTACCGCGACGGCCGTCCGTTGCTCGCAGTTTGTCAGGCGGATTTAGAAAGCGATGATCCTCGATGCGTCAGCGTGGAGTTTTACGACCTTGGCGCGGATGGCAAAATGCAAAAACTAGACCGCAAAGTATTTCCCGTTCGCGATCAATGGGATTCCGGTGAGCAGAATAAAAAGTATGAGGATTTCCGTTTCATTTTGCCGCGACAGGGGCGAACGGTTTTAGTACGGAGCGCGAAAACGAAAAAGGTTTTGCATAAAGTGATTTGGAACGGCGAAAAGTTTGTTGAGGAAAAATGAGTATGCTTCGTTGGTCAGTCGTTTTTTGTTCGATCGTCTTCGCTCTCGCTGGCTGCGGCGAACCGGAAAGAGCCAGGCCGACTGCGGTTCACCCGCGAGTGGCGCGGGCCGGGGGAGAATTCGATGAAGTCGGAACGGTGACATTGTATCCCGGCGAATCATGCGCTTCGCAGGTGGTGTTCATCCTTCAAGCTGGAAGTTCCGCGTCGATCTCACTCGCGGCGCCGTGGCGGCAATCAGAAGTCTTGAAGAACGCCGTTCACTCTCATCGTCGTGTGCGAGTGGTCGGCAAATGGCGGCGGGGCAAGACGCCTGACTGCGCTTACGTGGAAGCGACGCAAGTCGATGTCGTCCAGAAATCGTTCTGGTAAGTGCAGCTCCTGCCTGACTACAGCAGGCCAATGATTGATGGGAGGTAAATATGGAATGGCTGATTAGTCCGCAGGCCTGGATTGGCCTGCTCACGCTCACTGCGCTCGAGATCGTTCTCGGGATCGACAACGTTATCTTCATTTCGATCGTCGCCGGCAAATTGCCTGGCGCGCAACAGGATCGCGCGCGCCGGACCGGTCTCGCACTCGCCGCGATCACCCGAATTCTGCTGCTGCTTTCGCTGACCTGGATCATGGGATTGACCC
Source organism: Chthoniobacterales bacterium (assembly GCA_035473775.1). GTDB lineage: Bacteria > Verrucomicrobiota > Verrucomicrobiia > Chthoniobacterales > UBA10450 > AV40. The sequence goes on along the minus strand of DATINV010000090.1, from coordinate 8,009 downwards.
ATCCATTGGTGTCGGTATTCGGATTGGATGTGACTGGCCGGGCGGTAATTTTGATCGCCGGCGGGCTGTTTCTGATCGCGAAAAGCACGCGCGAGATCCATTTGCGGCTCGAGGAAGGGGACGAACACGGCGTCGCGCGGGCGCGCGCGACTTTTGGTAGTGTGTTGCTGCAGATTTTACTGCTCGATGTCGTTTTCTCGCTCGATTCAGTGATCACCGCGGTCGGTATGGTCGATCACATTGTCGTGATGATCGCGGCCGTGATGCTCGCTGTTGTAGTGATGATGTTCTTCGCCGGCATGATCAGTCGCTTCGTGGAGGGTCATCCCACGTTGAAAATGCTCGCGCTTAGTTTCCTGCTGCTCATCGGCGTGAACTTGATCGGCGACGGCCTCGGTTTTCACATTCCGAAAGGCTACACCTACTTCGCAATGGGCTTCTCGGTCTTCGTCGAGATGTTGAATCTGAAAATCAGGAAACGAAAACTGAAAGTCGCAACCGCCTGATCTTTCCTAGTAGCGGTAATGCTCTGACTTGAACGGGCCGTCGGCAGAAATTCCGAGATAATCGGCTTGTTTCTGTGAGAGCTTGGTTAGCTTCACGCCAATCTTGTTCAAGTGCAGGCGCGCGACTTCTTCGTCGAGTTTCTTTGGCAAAACGTAAACTCCGGGTTTGTAAGTATCGCGATTTTTCCAAAGATCGAGTTGAGCGAGGACTTGATTGGAAAACGAATTCGACATCACAAAACTCGGATGTCCAGTTGCATTGCCGAGATTTAGCAATCGACCTTCCGACAGCAGAAAGATTTCATGGCCGTCCGAGAAGGTGTACTTGTCGACTTGCGGTTTGATATTCGTGCGTTTCACGCCTTGGGCATCATTTAGCGCGTCGACCTGAATCTCGTTATCGAAGTGGCCGATGTTGCCGACGACCGCCTGGTCCTTCATTTTCTGCATGTGCTCGAAAGTGATCACGTCGGTGTTGCCGGTGGCACTGATGTAAATATCGCCACGGCCGAGTGTGTTTTCGATCGTCGTCACTTCGTAGCCTTCCATGGACGCTTGGAGCGCGTTGATCGGATCGATCTCCGTGATGACAACCCGTGCGCCCTGGCCGCGTAGCGATTGCGCGCAACCTTTGCCGACGTCGCCGTAACCGCACACGACCGCGATTTTGCCGGCGATCATGACATCGAGCGCGCGATTCAATCCGTCGACCAGTGAATGCCGGCAACCGTAGAGATTGTCGAATTTCGACTTAGTGACGGAATCGTTAACGTTGATCGCGGGAACGAGCAGTCGCTTTTCCTGCGCCATTTTGTAAAGGCGATGCACGCCGGTGGTCGTTTCTTCTGAAACGCCGCGCCAATCTTTCGCCATCTCGTGCCAGCGGTACGGATTCTCGCGCTGCACTTCGAGCAACAAATCCTTGATGACCTGCTCTTCCTTGGTTGCGGATTTCGATTTCGCCCAGTCGCTGCCTTCTTCGAGCTCGTAACCTTTGTGAATGAGCAGAGTCGCGTCGCCGCCGTCATCCACAATCAACTCCGGACCCTTGCCATCGGGATGGGAAAGCGCGCGATAGGTGCACCACCAATATTCCTCGAGTGACTCGCCTTTCCACGCGAACACCGAAACACCGGTCTTGGCGATTGCCGCCGCGGCGTGGTCTTGGGTTGAAAAAATATTACACGACGCCCAGCGAACAGTCGCGCCGAGATCGATCAATGTTTCGATCAACACCGCGGTCTGGATCGTCATGTGGAGCGAACCGGTGATGCGAACGCCGGCCAGCGGTTTTGATTTCGCATACTGCTCGCGGATCGACATCAACCCGGGCATTTCCTTTTCCGCGATTGAAATTTCTTTGCGGCCAAAATCGGCCAGCGAAATATCGGCGACTTTGTAATCCTGTTTCGTTTTCGTTTCAGTCGTTGTGGTGCTCATAAAATTACCTTGCTGCCTTCTTGAGTTCCTCGGCTTTATCGGTGCGTTCCCAAGTCAAATCGGGGTCGTCTTTGCCGAAGTGTCCGTAGTTGGTTGTTTTCGAGTAGATCGGCCGCAGCAGATCGAGTTGTTTGACGATGTCGGCCGGCTTAAAACTAAAAACCTGCTTCACAGCGTTCTCGATTTTCTCTTCATCCAGCGTGTTGGTAAGGAAAGTGTTAACGTGCACACTGACAGGTTGCGGATGTCCGATGGCGTAGGCGAATTGAATCTCCGCACGGCGCGCGAGCCCTGCCGCGACAATATTTTTCGCGACCCAGCGGCCCATGTAAGCTGCGCTGCGATCGACCTTGCTCGGATCTTTTCCGGAGAACGCGCCACCGCCGTGACGTCCCATGCCGCCGTAGCTATCGACGATAATCTTGCGGCCGGTCAGGCCGGTGTCGCCCTGTGGTCCGCCGATCACGAAACGGCCAGTCGGGTTGATGAGAAATTCCGTTTTGTCGCTCAACATTTCCTTCGGCAAAACTCTCCGAATCACTTTCTCGACACAGAATTTGAAGATGTCATCGTGCGAAATATCGGGGGCGTGTTGGGTGGAGATAACAACGTTGGAAATGCCGACCGGCTTCAGGCCTTCGTAAATCACCGAAACCTGCGACTTCGCATCCGGACGTAGCCAGGGACACTCGCCATTTTTGCGAATACGCGTCAGTTCGCGCCCGAGCCGATGCGCATACATGATCGGCGCCGGCATGAGTTCCGGTGTTTCGTCGCACGCGAAGCCAAACATCAAACCTTGGTCGCCAGCGCCCTGCTCGGCATGCCCTTTGCCGTCCGCTTGCTTCTCATCGACACCTTGCGAAATGTCGGACGATTGGTCAGTGAGAATGTTACTAATGAAAACCTTGTTAGCGTGAAAGACATCGTCGTCGTTCACGTAACCAATCTCCTCGATCGCGCTGCGCACGATTTGATCAATGTTCAAAACCGAAGTCAGCGACCGGCGTTCTTTCTTTAGAAGCGGCACCGTGATTTCGCCCCCGACGATCACCACATTGCTTTTCGCGTAGGTTTCGCACGCGACCCGGCTAGTGGGATCGAGTCGCAAACAGGCATCGAGGACGGCGTCCGAGATGGTGTCGCAAACTTTATCGGGGTGACCTTCGCCGACGGATTCGGAAGAAAAGATATAACGACGGGACATAAGAAAAGTGATGAGCGGTTAGTGACCAGTGACCAGGACGGAACTCAAAGCATGAGCAACATATTGACCAATCATGATACGTAGATATATCGTTTGAGCAAAGAATGCCGTCAACGATTAATTTGCTCCGGCTCCTGGCCGACCCGACCCGCTTGCGCTTGGTTTTGCTCCTCGAACAGGAGGAACTGTCCGTGGCGGAGCTCCAGCAAATCCTCGGTATGGGCCAATCCCGTATTTCCAGCCATCTTGCCCAGTTGAAGCGGGCCGGAGTCGTGGAAGATCGCCGGGCCGGCAAGAATGTTTATTACGGCGCAAGCAAAGCCGCTGGAAAAAACGGAGCCCGCGGCCGGATCCAGGAAATTTTACAATTGCTGGTCCGCGAGGTTCCCGAAACTGCGCGCGATCGCACCGCGCTAAAGCTCGTGCTGCGAAAACGACAGGACAAAGCGCGCGAGTATTTCGATCAGCTCGCTGGAAAGTTCGGCCGCAGTTATGTGCCGGGCCGTTCTTGGAAAGCGTTGTCGCATGCGTTGATCTCGCTCGTTCCGCGATTGACGATCGTCGATCTTGGAGCAGGTGAGGGGACGCTTTCGCAGCTCCTGGCGAGAAACGCGCGAAAAGTGATCGCAGTCGACAACTCACCGAAGATGGTTGAGTTCGGGTCGAAGCTGGCGAAAGAACATGGTTTCAAAAATCTCGAATACCGTCTGGGCGATCTCGAAGATCCGCCGATTGCCAAAGAGAGCATCGATCTCGTTTTGCTCAGTCAGGCACTTCATCATGCGATCAAACCAGAGCGCGCCATCAAATCGGCGCATCGGATTTTAAAAAAGAATGGGCGGATCGTGGTCCTTGATTTACTCAGTCATCATTTTGAAAGAGCGCGAAAACTTTATTCGGATCGCTGGCTCGGATTCAGCGAAGTCCGGCTCCATCAATTACTCGAAGGCGTTGGATTTCGCGACGTCGAGGTGTCGGTTGTTTCCCGCGAGAAAGAGAACCCGCACTTTCAAACTGTTTTCGCTACGGGGGTTAAGTGAACGGGTCTGTCGAGTTGCATGTCTAACCCTTGCCGTTGAACTATAATAAGAACGACCCTGAATCACTTGTTATGAGCGGCTTCTTCCACGAAGTGCAGCGCCGCAAGGTTTACCGTGTGGCGGCGGCCTATATCATCGCCGGCGGTTTTATCATTCAGATGGTTTCGGCGGCGTTTCCGGCCTGGGAACTTCCGAATTGGAGTCAGCGGCTGGTGATTGCCTTGATTCTGATCGGTTTTCCGATCGCGCTGATTTTCGCGTGGATTTTCGACATCACGCCGAGCGGAATCGAGCGGACGTCGAAAGTCGAGGCGCAACCTCAGCCAAGGTCGCATCGGCGCCGCAATCTGATTCTGCTTGCGACCAGTGGGCTCGGGTTATCCATTGCCGCCGGATTTTTTGTGCTGCCGCGGGCGGTGGCGCACAAGATCGACAAATCGATCGCGGTTTTGCCGTTTGAAAATTTGAGCGACGAAAAAGAGAACGCTTATTTCGCTGACGGCGTTCAGGACGACATCCTCACGAACCTTTCCAAAATCGGCGACCTGAAAGTGATCTCACGCACGTCGGTCATGGGATATCGTGGTGTGAAACAAGGTGTTCGCGAAATCGGCAAAGCGCTCGGCGTCTCCACCATTCTCGAAGGCAGTGTCAGGCGCTCGGGAAACCGCGTCCGGGTCAACGTCCAGTTGATCGACGCGAACAACGACGAACACATTTGGGCCAGCGATTACGATCGCGATTTGACCGACGTGTTCGCGATTCAAACCGATCTGGCTGAGAAAATCAGCGACGCGCTGAAGGCAAGACTTTCGCCGTCCGAGAAAGCGTTGATGGAACAGAAACCCACCCAGAACAACGAGGCTTATCTCGCGTTCGTCCGCGGCCACGACATTTGGAGCGGTTCTCACGAAGACAATGAAACGTTAAAGCAGGGCGAACAAATGTACCAGAGCGCGATTGATCTCGATCCCAAGTTCGCGCTCGCTTACGCCCGTTTCTCCCAACTCGAGAGCTGGTTGGTTCATTCTTTTGAGGCATCGCCGGCGCGGCGCCAAAAAGCGCGCGACTTGGCAAAGCGTGCGCTGGAATTGCAGCCGGATTTGCCGGAAGCGCATCTCGCCCAGGGTTTCGTTAATTATTATATCGATAATGATTTCGACGCCGCGGCGCGAGAATTCCAAATCGCGCAATCCGGTTTGCCCAATGAGTCAGAAGTCTATCTCTCGCTCGGTGCGATTCAGCGTCGGCAGGGAAAATGGCAGGAATCCAACGCGAGCCTCGAGAAGGCGGTCAGTCTGAATCCAAAAGATGTCTGGTCGATGCAGAATCTGGCCATTAATTACGAAGTGCAGCGCGATTTCGATTCGGCGAACAAAGTTTTGGATCGCGCATTAGCGGTGGATCCAACTGCGTTCGGGTGTTGGGAAATTAGGGCCAAGGTCGCTCTCGAACAAAAAGGAGACCTGAGTGTGGTAGAAAATATTCTCTCAAAGGCGGACGGGATGAAGCTCACGCCGGAAGTTCAGAGCAAATTGGCAACGGGCCGCGCGAATCTTTTTTTGTTGCGTCGACAATTTGATGCCGCAGCTCGAGAAGCGGAAAAAGTTTCCGATGCCACACTTACCGCATATCCGGGTGCGGTTTGCGGAAAATACACCGTCATCGGTGCTTCGAAGCGCGCGTTGCACGATGACGCTGGATCGCGCCAGGCCTTTCTAAAGGCGAAAGCGGACGCCGAAGAGTTGGTCAAACAAAATCCCGATCAGCCGAGCGCGATCGGTTCGCTGGCGGAGGTTCAAGCCTGGTTGGGAGAGAAAGATGCCGCCCTTGCCGGAATCAAACGCGCGCAGGATCTGCTGCCTGAAAGTAAAGATGCATTTGGCGGTCCGGAGATCACGCTGATGGCAGCTGAGATTTACACGATTCTTGGCGATACCGACAAAGCGCTCACAACCTTGGACGGAATGCTGCAGAAGCCGGGTCCGATAACGGTGACAACCTTGAAGATGAATCCGCTGTGGGACCCGTTGCGCAAGGATCCGCGTTTTCAAGCGTTACTCGACAAATACGGTGCGAAAGCTTAGCGCCGGATTTTTTCTTCTGCTTACTCTTTCCACTGCTGAAGCGCAGTGGACACAGATATCCAGCGAGTCAGAACCTTCGCCGGTGCGGGGACTCGAACATCGCTACCTTGTGGTTGAGGATTCAAACAGCGGAGATCGTGCCTCCTTGGAGTTGGCGATTTTCTCCACCAAATCATGTCGCCTGAAAATTGTGGATCAAGTCGGTGAACCGCGATCGGATTTGGACGATGTGATGGCGCAGGGAAATTTTCTCGCCGCGGTCAACGGCGGTTATTTCGATCCCGAATACCGACCGATTGGATTGCTGATTGTTGACGGAAAACTGATCGCACCGTTGCAAAAGGCCCGTTTGCTCACGGGAGTGCTCAGCTCGACCGGGAAAAAAGTTCAAATCTCGCGGGTATCCGAATTTTCGCTCGGCCAAAAGCCAGATGCTGCTGTCGAATGCGGGCCGATGATTGTCGATCTCGGAAAATCGGTGCGTGGTTTGGAATCGACCAAAGGTGCGCGCCGGACTTTCGCTGCGGTTGGGGGCGACAAAGCGGCCTTGGGATTCTGTTCGGACGTAACCCTGGCCGATTTATCAAGCATTCTCGCCATCATTTCGATTCCTGAATTCAAAATCCAGCGGGCTCTAAATCTGGACGGCGGTTCCTCGAGCGCATTTTGGTTTAAGCGCGCGAACGGGAGCCCGTTTTCAATCGCGGAATTGAAGCTGGTCCGCGATTTTGTGGCGGTGGTTCCGAGGTAAACTGGAGCGACGCTCTCGGAACGCTGAATCTTTTTCGAGCGTGTTGACGGCGGTCATGGACCGCCGCTACAGAGAGTGCATGCGCACATTTGGGGGATTCAAATCGGGCGATAAGGTTTTCTACGGGGAAGTTCGTGGTGGCGAAGTCCAGGTCCTGGCCGAACCGTATTGGATCAGCGTCCAACCAACTGGAGAAGTGCGAAAGTTGGCGGACGTGCTCGTCGACCTTCCGGTCGCGCCCTCAAAGTTGATCGCAGTCGGCCTGAACTATGCCGACCACATCGCCGAAATGAAGCGCACGCCGCTCGGAACGCCATTGATCTGGTTTAAAGCGCCGACTTCACTGCTTCCGGACAACGGGACGATTGAGATCGCGTTTCCGGACCATCAAACCGATTACGAGACTGAACTCGGTATCGTGATCGGACAAAGGGCCAAGAATGTACCGGCCGAACAAGCTCACAATTTCATTTTCGGCTACACGATTGGTCTCGATATCAGCGATCGCGATTTACAGAAATCGGAAAAACAATTCGGCCGGTGCAAATCGTTCGATAGTTATACGCCGATCGGCCCGTTCGTTTATTCCGATGTCGATGTGCGCGATGTCTCGATTGAGCTACGCCAGAACGGCGAAGTGCGTCAGCGCGCTCGCACCAGTCAGATGATTTATCCGCCGGCTGAGGTTGTTTCGTTCGCCAGCCAATCGCTCACCCTGCTGCCGGGCGATGTGATCCTGACCGGGACCCCGTCCGGAGTTGGCCCCATTCGATCGGGTGATCAATTAGAAGCGCGGATCGGGGACTGGCCGCCATTGCGCAATCGCGTGGCGGCGCACTGATCTTCTCTCTAAGTCAGCCCCGCACGATTTCACGCTCGGTGCTACATCCTGCGGGCGTGGCTGATGCGAATTATTAGAGGACGCATACCTGAGAAGCGTCCACCAAAGAAAAGTGAAAAGTTTTGCTCGACTCGCCT